>NSJM01000008.1 GCA_002634395.1 Candidatus Methylomirabilis sp. | reverse complement strand
GCGGCGCCGATCAGGGGTGCGCGGGGGTTGAGGGCGACCTTTACTTCGATTGACTGAAGTAGCTCGGCGAAGCGCCCCTTGTCGGAGAAGGCATTGGTGAACGTGCCTTGTAGGGGCACGTGGCGACGTGCCCCTACAAGGATCTTCGGCGCGATCCCGCCCCCGACATACACTCCACCGAGGGCGAATGCCTTCAGAGCCAGATTTCCCGCCTCTGCTCCGTACACAGAGACGAAAAGATCGAGCGCTTGAGTGCAGAGCGGGTCGTCCCCTGTGAGTCCTGCCTCGGAAATAACTGCCCCGGGATCGTCCGCCGCGATTCGCTGACGCAGCCACTCCGGCTCGGGGGCTATGCCGCTGTCCCGCAGGAACCGATAGATGTTGAAGAGCCCCGGTCCGGAGAGCACGCGCTCGTAGCTGACGCGGCCACACTCTCGTTGAAGATAGCGCAACAGTTCGATCTCAAGGTCGCTACGCGGGGCAAAGTCGGCGTGTCCTCCCTCAGTGGCAATTGGATGATAACAGTTCCCGTCCCAGTAGAGGATCGCCTCCCCCAAACCCGTGCCCGCCGCGATCACGGCGATGTTTCCCTTACGCGGAAGACCTGACTGAAGCACACATATATCCGCTGGTTCAAGGTGGAGCATCCCACAGGCGGCTGCCTCCAGATCGTTCAGGAGCTTCACTCGCGGAACGCGAAGGGCTTCCGCTAGTCTGCGCTCATCCAACTCCCAGGGGAGGTTGGTCGCTTTACTCTTTCCTTCGATTACCGGTCCGGCTACCCCGAAGCAGGCGACGTGGAGTGGCGGGCGAGACCCGGGTCCCATGAACTGGTTAAGGATCTCCTCGAACACGCTGTAATTCCGGCTAGGGAATGTTTCTTTGCGGAGCACGTGCAGCCGGTTATCGACCGCTTCAAACAGGCCGATAACGGTCTTCGTTCCCCCGATGTCGCCAGCTAAAATCATCCGATCCTCTCGCTGAGTAGGCTGGTGGCGGCCTGGTCAACCAGCCACACCAGTCGGCCCGTCACTGGTCGAATGAGTTGGGCCGGCAGTTGTTCGGGATCAAACGGCCCTTCGAGGACCGCTTGGAGCGCCGCGGCCTTTTCAATCCCAGAGACCAGAAACAGGATCATTGCCGCTCGATTGAGGATGGGTATCGTGAGCGTCAGGCGACTCGCCTTCAACTCGGGGATGTCGTTGGGCGCCACCCACCGTTTAGTCTCTCGAAGCGCCGGGGTATGTGGGAACAGCGAGGCGGTGTGGCCGTCGGTCCCCAATCCCAGAAGAATAAGGTCGAACGCAGGCGGCTCATCTGGTGGCTGCGCGGCGAAAGTCCTGGCGATCTCGGCCTCATACTCGCCGGCCGCCGCATCCAGGTCTGCTCGCTCGGCCTGCATCCGGTGCACCTGGTTTGCGGGTATCGGAACGCGACTGAGCAGAATAGCCCTGACCATGCCGAAGTTTGAGTCTGGGTGCTCTGGCGGCACTACCCGCTCGTCTCCCCAGAAGATGTGAGTCTCTTGCCACGGCAAGCGAGCGCAGTACGGTTTCGCCGCCAGGAGTGAGTAGAGGCGCTTCGGGGTCGAACCACCTGCCAGGGCAACGGTAAAGCGGCCACAGCGGGCCACCGCCTCCTCGGCGGTCGCGACGACCAGCTTCGCGGCCTCCTGAGCGAGGGCGGCCTGATCGGCTACCACCAGCAGGTCGCTCACATGCCCTAGGGTTTGTCCGCTTTTCATCGGTACCGGGATCTCACGACTCCAGCCTTGCTCAGAATATAGCATTCAGCAATCAGCACTCAGCCGTCACCCTTGCAGAAATCCCCCCGTGCCCCCCTTTGTCAAAGGGGGTTGGAGTGGAGGTGTTATGGATTGACCCACTTGCGGCCGTCGGCCTCGATGAAGCGGTCGGCTTCTTTTGGACCCCAGCTACCGGCGGGATGGTACGCTAGGCCGGTGCGGCCGGCGTCGGCCCAGGCTTCGACTATTGGCGTCACCAAAGCCCATGCGGACTCGACCTCATCGCGCCGAATGAACAGCGTCGAGTCCCCAAGCATACAGTCGAGCAGCAGACGCTCGTAGGCTTCGGTTGGATCGATTCCGAAGGCCTCCCGGTACGAGAAGCCTAAACGGGCAGGAATCAGACTGATACTTGGCCCGGGAGGCTTGAGCCCCACTCGCAGGGAGATCCCCTCATCGGGCTGGATCCGCAACGTCAAGCGGTTCGGCTGGATCACGTCACGTCTCTCATGGCCAAGGTGACCCGCGTGCTGAAACAGCAAGAGCGGCGGCTGGCGGTACTGGATGGTCACCTCGGTCACCCGCTTCGGGAGCGCCTTCCCGGTTCGCAGGTAGAACGGTACCCCCGCCCAACGCCAGTTGTCGATTTCCAGACGAAGCGCTGCGAAGGTCTCCGTTGCCGTCTCGGCCGCCACCCCGGGTTCGTCGGCATAGGCTGCAATCCTTTTCCCGCGAAGCTGGCCGCTGATGTACTGCGCCCGGACGGTGGCGCTCTCCACATCTGCTGCCAGCACCTCACGAATCGCGCGCAAGACTTTGACCTTCTCGTCGCGGACCGCGTCAGGATCGAAGGTGGCCGGCGGCTCCATGGCCACCAGCGACAGGAGTTGCAGCATGTGGTTTTGCAGCATGTCCCGCATGGCGCCCGCGCTGTCATAATAGCCGCCTCGACCCTCCACGCCACGATCTTCCGCCACTAAGAGCTGAATGTGGTCGATATACCGACGGTTCCATAACGGTTCAAAGATGCTGTTGCCGAAGCGGAAGGTCAGGATGTTCTGGACCGTTTCCTTACCGAGGTAGTGGTCGATGCGATAGACCTGCCGTTCGCGAAAGACCCGGTGGATCTCGGCATTCAGGGCCAGAGCCGTTGCCAGGTCGCGTCCGAACGGCTTTTCAATGATGATCCGACAACACCCGTGAGTCTCTGGAGCAGGATCAGTATCGTACGGGCCGTCTCGAACCTCGCTTACCAGTCCGGAGGCCCCTAAGCGGGCCACAACTGCCGCGTAGGCCGCAGGAGGAGTAGCCAGGTAGTAGAGTCGATTGCCGCCGGTACCGTGCCGGCGATCCACCTCTACGAGCAGCTCCCGGAGCCGCTCGTACCCGACGGGGTCCTCGAATGACGCCGCGACATAGTAGAAGCCTCGCGCCAAGCGGTCCCATACTCCAGCGTTGAACGGTTGCAGACGAGAAAACTGTTCCACCGCCTGACGCATCTCTTCGCGGAACGCCTCGTGACTCTTTTCTTTTCGCGCGAACCCGATCACCGCAAACTGGTCGGGGAGCAGGCCGTCGTGCGCCAGCGCGTACAGGGCGGGCAGGAGCTTGCGCCTGGTCAGGTCGCCGGATGCGCCGAAGATGACCAGCGCGCACCCTTCCGGCACCTGGTAATGGGACGGCTGAGTGATCGCCTCAGTCAAGATCTGCGTCGCAGTCATTGTGCTATCCTCCGGCAGGCCGCTCGACATGCCCACCGAACTTCTGTCGCATCGCCGACAGCAGCTTTTCGGCAAAGGTGTGCGCCTGGCGTGAGCGGAAGCGCGCGTACAAGGACGCCGACAAAACATCGGCGGGAACGGCCTCTTCAATGGCCGCCATGATCGTCCATCGTCCCTCACCGGAATCCTGGACGAATCCTGTGTAGTTCGACAACGTGGGGTCTTCCGCGAGCGCCGTTGCCGTCAGGTCGAGCAGCCACGATGATACGACGCTACCGCGCCGCCATACTTCCGCAACGTCAGCCACGTTGAAGTCGTAGCGGTGTTCCTCAGGGAGGTCCTGTGAGAGCGCATTGCGCAGGATGTCGAAGCCCTCCCCGTAGGCCTGCATCAGGCCGTACTCAATGCCGTTATGAATCATTTTGACGAAATGGCCGGCGCCCACCGGGCCGCAGTGAAGGTAGCCCTCCTCTGCCGTACTGCCCGGCTCCTCGCGACCGGGGGTGCGCGGGATGTCGCCCAGTCCAGGCGCGAGTGTCCTGAAAATCGGCTCCAGACGCTCGACTGCGCGCGCTGCGCCGCCGATCATCAGGCAGTAGCCGCGCTCCAGCCCCAAGATCCCGCCGCTGGTCCCCACGTCCACATACTGGATGCCTTGCGCCTGGAGCACCTTCGCGCGGCGCACATCGTCCTTGAAGTAGGAGTTGCCGCCATCGATGATGATGTCATTTACATCCATGCGTTGTGCGAGCGCCATGACGGTCTGCTCCGTGGGCTCTCCTGCCGGTACCATCACCCATGCCGCCCGCGGCCTGGTGAGAGCGCGCACAAACTCATCCAGCGACATGGCGGCCGTTGCGCCCTCGTGTGTCAATGCCCTTACGCGATCGGGATGTGTGTCGAACACGATGCACTGATGCCCATCGCGCAACAGACGACGAACCATGTTTGCGCCCATCCTCCCCAGGCCGATCATCCCGAGTTGCATCGCGTGTGCTCCTCTCATGAAACGAAGCGGTCAGTATTCAGCGATCAGCAGTCAGCATTCAGCCGTCAGCGTCAAGACTCGATCAGTCACGCTTGCACGTGGCATCATTGCAAGGCTTGCTGAATTGCGGTGTACAGTGTTGCCAGGCCGGCCTCCACATCTGAATCGAGATGAACCCGTAACGCTCGGCGATTCCGTTCCGTCAAGACTTGGAAGTCGCCGCGTGCCTGAGCGGCCTTCACTACACCAAAGCTATACCGGTGCCCTGGGACAGGCAGATCGACTGCGTCATCGCAGGTGATCTGCAGGAAGACGCCGGTATTCGGTCCGCCCTTGTAGGCTTGGCCGGTCGAATGCAAATAGCGCGGGCCGAAACCCACGCATGTCGCCACTCGCTTGTCGTCGCGGACCGCATGACGCAGCTTTTGAAGCGTGCGTTCATGGGCTTCGTTCATCTCGATATAGGCCAGGAGGGCGAAGTAATCGCCCGACCTGATCCGGTTCAGGTGCGCCCTGAGATACCCGACGAGCGACCGATCGGCTCCCGCGGCCTCCTCCAGTATCGCGGTATTCCGCTCGTTACTGAACAGAGTGATGCTGCCCTCCTGTAGGATCGGGACTTCCGGAGGGATTGTGCCTGTCTTCTCATATGCCGACGTCAATGCCCGCGTCGCTACCTTGCTTGCTTCCACGTCAGGCTGATTGAAGGGGTTGATGCCGATGATAGATCCGGCCACTGCGGTCGCGATTTCCCACCGGAAGAACTCAGCTCCCAGGTCGTAGGGATCGGTCACGGCAATCCGGATCACAGGCTGACCGGCCCGTTCGAGGGCATCCAGTGCCGCATCCTGGCACGGAACCGGGGCAGAAACCATTCTGAGGTAGATAAACACGCGATCGGTACCGTAGACCTCTGGAGGACCCAGGGACTCACGATCGACGGGGATCAGTCCCTTCCCCGCCTTTCCGGTCGATTCGGCGAGCAGTTGCTCCAGCCAGGCGCCGAGGTGCCATATACCGGGAGAAGCGATGAGAGTCACCTTGTCGCGGCCAGCACAGGCAAGGACGCCGAGGATGGTACCCAGGACGACGCCGGGGTTCACCTCGACCGGGACGCATGAAGCACAGGCGTGCGCCATCTCCTCGGCGCGGTCCAGCAGCTTCAGCACGTCTACTCCCATGATCGCCGCCGGCACCAGGCCGAAATCGGAGAGGACTGAGTATCGGCCACCGATGCTCGAGAGACCATAGCAGATGTGACGAAAACGAAGACGCTCAGCGAGCTGCTGTAACGTCGAGCCTGGGTCAGTAATGGCGATAAACCGGCTTCCGGCCTCGTCGATACCGATGATCTGTCCCACGCGTTCAAAGAAATACTGTGTGAAGATGTTCGGTTCCAGGGTGGTGCCTGACTTGCTCGACACGATGAAGATTGTGTTGGCCATGTTTACTTGCGCCTCGAAGGCCCTGACCTGAGCAGGGTCGGTCGAGTCCAGCACGTAAAGCTTAGGGTAGCCGTTCTGTCTACCGAACGTCCTGGCCACCACCTCTGGACAGAGGCTGGAGCCCCCCATCCCCAGGAGCAGCACATGTGAGAACCCTGCGGACTTCACCTCTTCGGCGATGGTCCGCAGGCGGAGGCATGTCGCCCGCTGGTCCTCGGTGATCCGCAGCCAGCCCAGCCACTCCCCTTCATCCGTCCCGGTCCAGAGGGTGGCGTCGCGCGCCCACAATCGTCGCACCGTACCGTCTATACGCCAAGCCTCGAGCGACGCCCGGACAGAAGTGGCGAGATTGTCGGGTAGCGCGTAGGTCTGGCGGTTGACCACGGTGCTTACGGCTGGTTGACACCGCTTGTCCACCGCCTGCAGCAGCTTGTCAAACGCCTCGGCGAACAACTGTACGCCGTCGTTCAGCAATCTGTCGGTGACTTCCGTCATCGAGATTCCCACCCGCTCGAGGGTCGCCATGGTCTCGCGCGCCCCCTCGACGTCCTCCTCGATACTTGGTCGTGGGCGTCCATGATCCCGGAACGCTTCCAGCGTGGCGGACGGCATCGTGTTCACCGTGTCGGGGCCGATCAGCTCCTCTACATAGATTACGTCGCGGTAATGAGGGTTCTTAGTGCTCGTACTGGCCCACAACACGCGCTGAGTGTGTGCGCCCCGTCCCGCCAGGGCCTGCCACCGCTCACCGCTGAAGATCGCCTTATACCGCTGATAGGTCAGCTTCCCGTTCGCGATGGCGACCTTGCCCAGCAGGCTGTTGAGCATCACCTGCGCTTGCGCGTCCGGGGCACTGTTCAGTCGGGCCGTGAGGGTCGCATCGATGGCGGAATCGATTCGGCTGATGAAGAAGCTGGCGACGCTCGAGACGGTGTCCGGATCGCCGCCCCGCGCAACGAGCGCTTCCAGGCCCGCGATGTAGGCAAGGGCGACCCGCTCGTAGACCTGTTGGGAGAAGAGTAGGGTAACGTTGACGTTGATCCCTTCACCGATGAGCGCTGTAATGGCAGGGAGGCCCTCCAGGGTGCCCGGAACCTTGATCATCACGTTTGGGCGTCCAACCATCCGCCACAGCCTTCGCACCTCATCCATTGTGGCCTGCGTCTCGTGGGCGAGGTGGGGCGAGACCTCCAGACTCACGAAGCCGTCCCGCCGCTTCGTCTGCTCATAGACAGGGAGCAGCACGTCTGCAGCGTCCTGGATGTCTTTGATCGCCAACTGCTCGTAACGCGACCTGGCGTCAAGATCCCTTTGCTGCTCGATGCGGGTAAGGGCATCGGCGTAGTCGGTGCTTCCGGTGATTGCCTTCTCGAAGATGGCAGGGTTTGAGGTGACGCCGGTCACCCCCTCCTCATCTACCAGGCGCTGTAGTTCACCGCTGGTGATCAGACCTCGCCGAATATAGTCCAACCAGACCGATTGTCCGTAATCGAACAACGCTCGCAAAGGGTTCATGACGTGCTCCTTCTCCATCTGATCACTGCAAGAGGACTGGCGCCATGGTCGGCGCCGCTGTCTCCGTGGGAATGCTCGTGAAACCCGTCGCGACCGTGCCTGTGTCTACGCCGGCAGGTGCCGGACCGCATACGCCAGGATCGTATGCGGCTTGAGGCAGCCGACGAGGTGACGACTGTTGTGGTCGGTGAGTACAGGCAGCTATGTGAGCTGGTGATCGCGCATCGTCGAGCCGGCGGTGAGCGTCGTGTCGGCGAGCGTGACGGCGAGCGGGTCCGTGCGCATAAAGTCGGCGACAGGCGCGGTCTTCTTTAACGACATCAAGTGGCGTGCCCACACCGGCCGCGCGCACTTGACCCCGGCGAAACCACTGTCCACCATAATGATTCCCGGTGTCGGCATGGTTGCGTGAATCGCGTCGGTCATCCGATAAGTCGATATCCATAGATACCCACGAGATACCTACGGGCTTACACCCATGGTTCTCGGCGCTGCTCTTGATTGATAGAAAGTTGGAAAGGGGTCGGTGAGCGATCGAGGAAGCCGAACAACCGTCTGGGATGGGGATCGGAAGACCTGTGGAGGGCCGATCCAGGGCCGGCACCGCCCAAATCCTGCTCATGTCGATGGAGCGTACCAGCAGGCGAAAGGGGAAGTCAAGCGGAATTACCATCTGAGAATTTTCATTTCCGCTTGACATCTCCACAAGGGTCAACTTAGCATAGATCAAATAGCATGGGGTCTTTCTATGTGAAGATACTCCGCGCGATAATTGGCCTTCTTGTTGCCGATCACGGCGATCAGCGCGTCGGCAACCATTGTGCTCAAAGGAGAAGCGAATATGAAGTTTCTGCGTAAAATGTTCGGCGGGCAACGGAAAGAGGAGTCCGCACAATCAACGTCATCCGATTCAACGGAAAAGGAAGTGCAGGGTGTATTGATTCTCACTCGTCAGCCCGTGGGTGATTCATTCAAATTGCTGGAACAAATTACTACCCTGCAACGATCCAAAGGTTACTCTATTTCTCTGGATTGCATCTCGAAGGCAGCAACAACTGAAAAGCTTGATGATGAGGCATTTCTTCACGAAAAGATTCGAAAGGAGTTCGCAAAACTAGGCGGTGAGGACCTTATCGCACGAACAAAAATATTTCCCTGCCAAGCATCGAGTGGTAACTCCGGTATTTATTGTATCATCTTCAATCGCCCCTAGTTTGTAGTTTTGCTGCGGTTACGTATATTGTGGGACGCGGGTTAATAGGTCGTACGTTCCGCGTGCGATGAGCCTCCTGGCTTGCTTGAGGCGGCTGAACGACTTGTTGGACCGGACTCGTTCGGACGAGCAGGCTCGCCCGACGGCCGGTCAACTTGCGATTGTGCCCTGTTCGACTAAAGAATTTCCACAGTTCACACTTTCCCCTGAAGGCTGCCACAATTCGAGACCTGCTGCGTAAAGAGTGTGGCGATTCCCCGAATCAACATCGCCGTGAGGCGCAGGGGCATTCGGCTCGATTACGAAAGAGCAGACAGCACTTTTCTCCTACTTTTTTCTTATCTGGATCGTTAGGCGTTCCGGATGATGAGGTGTCTGAATAACGGACCGTACCGTGTGAATCCGCGCGTTACCCACTGTGAACCCTACCAAAAGAGGAGAGGCAGATGTACCGCTCGTACCGTCGCATCTTAAGCCTTGGGTGTTTTATCCTACTGCTTGCCGGATGTATCTCGGTTGGTGCGGAGTTCCCGACGCCCACTACGGCGACGATTAAGAACGGGGTCACCACGCGGGCTGAGCTGCTTCAGCTCTTTGGCTCTCCGACCCAGGTTGGAATCGAGGACGGAGATCAAACTTGGACGTGGGTCTATGTGAGGGCGGGCGGATTTGGCCGAGCCCTCTCCAAAGAGCTGCATGTCAAATTTACCGAACAGGGGATCGCCAGGTCGTACTCCTACACCTCGAGTCTGCCGGAGGAGGTGCAGCGGAACGCCCGGTGAGGACCTCAGGAGGGGCGGCTGAGCACGAGAGCCGGCGGCTGAATGATCTTGACCGTGATACATGGTGGTGGTATAAGCAAAACTTAAGGATCATAAGATGAATGCTGTCAGTCTCGTTGTGCAAGCAGGGCTCGTTGCTAAGGCGGTGCTACTCATCCTGCTGGGCTTTTCCTTGATGAGTTGGACGCTGATCTTTATGAAGTTCGGTCTCTTCCGGCGAGCCCAACGAGAATCGGCTCGATTCCTCCACACCTTTCGATCGGCCAAGAACCTCACGACTGTTTTTGAGGAATCGAAGCGATTTGTGAAAAGCCCAATTGTGAGTGTGTTTCAGGAGGGATACCGAGAGCTCAGTCAGTTGGTGAAAGGCGGCCAAGGCCAGGTCAACCAATGGCCGGCCGCCCATGAGACAAAAACAACCGTTGCCGAAATGCCTATTTATCTGGAGCCACTTGAGCTCATCAGTCGTACCCTCCGCCTTGCGAGCATGAAGGAGGTTGCGCAACAGGAACGCAACCTGATCTTTCTGGCGACTACAGGTAACGTGGCACCGTTCGTTGGTCTCTTCGGGACGGTGTGGGGGATTATGGACGCCTTCGCAAGTATTGGCCAGGCGGGTTCTGCGAACTTGGGTGCGGTGGCGCCTGGAGTCGCAGAGGCGCTGATCACCACGGCGGCCGGACTGGGGACGGCTATTCCGGCAGTAATCGCCTACAACTATTTTTTAAATCGAGTCAGAAGACAGGCGACGGAGATGGAGATGTTCGGCTTGGAGTTTCTTACCTTGGCCGAACGGATTCTGGTGAGGAGCCGCTGACAGCGATGGTTTCACCGGGCACAGGTTCAGGTGAGCGACCGGGGGGTAGTGCGCTCTCTGAGATCAACGTCACGCCGTTTGTCGACGTTGTCTTGGTTCTCCTCGTCATCTTTCTCATTACGGCGCCGATGATGCTCGGGGGGATTGATGTCAAGGTGCCGAAGAGCGAGGCCAAGAATGTCGGACCAGAGGAGCGGCTGATGCTGACGGTTACCAAGGAAAAGGTTGTCTATCTGGATAATCAGATCATCACTCTTGCCCGGCTGGAGGGAGTCCTTGCCGGGCTTCGACAGCGCAATACAAAGGCTGCCGTATTCCTTCGAGCGGATGAAGGAGTAGCCTACGGCGCGGTCGTGAAGGTGATGGATGCGGTCAAGAAGGCCGGGATTGAACGGGTGGGGATGGTGACCGAGCCGATTCCTCCTGTGACGAAGGGACGATAGCGTGGCGGCAGACACTATCGAGCGGCGCCTCCCTTTACCGGAAGCGTCGTCCTCGTGTGGTCTCTCGTTCTTGCTCCATGGACTTCTGGTACTTGCGGCGGTGTATGCCCCACAGTGGCTTCACGGTGGCAAGCCGTTTAAGGCGCCGGTTAGTTACGAAGTGACGCTCGTGTCCTCGCAGGAGACAGGCGGCAAGCAGAAGGCGGATCCTCCCCTGCAGATGGGGCAGAAGGTTGCAAGCGCAACGGCGAAGGCAGCCGCTCGGCCGGGAGATGTTCTTACACTGCCATCGCCTCCCAGGTCGAGGATGGCGGGACGGCCCTTTTCCGCCCCAACGCAGACCGAAGCAATGACCTTGCCCGGCAGACACCGGGCCTCTGAGCGCCAACCTGCCGCACCACCGGCGATACCCCCTGGTCCCCCGAGGATCGTTGCTCCGCAGGTGGCTGTTCCTACCATCTCCCAGCCTGTTATGACGTCGCCAGTCGGTGATGTCTCAAAGGCGGGAGCGGGTCATGGGCTCAGCATGGCGACAGAAACCGGAGTGATGGTGGGAAATACCGATCCGGCATTGGCCTATTACTTCGTCCTGATCCAGGATAAGATCACGAGTAGCTGGACGCCGCCGAAGATGAGCCCAGGCACGACGGCCGGCGTGAGCCTTACTCTGAGGATCCTTCGTTCGGGGCAGATTCGCGACCTGATTGTCGGGTCGTCTTCTGGAGACCGTCTACTTGACGACACGGCCGTCCGTGCCATCGCCCTTGCGAGCCCCTTACCACCGCTGCCTCCACTGTTTAAGGCCGAGACGCTTTTGCTTGAACTGCGCTTCACATTTGTGGGAGAGAAGAGCTGATGCGATTGTGCCGTAATATGAGATTGGGTCGCGCACTCTTTGTCTTCGGTCTCTGCGTCGTTGCGATACCCCCACTGCCGGTCGTCTCCGCAGAGGAGAAATATACCGTAGACATTGTTCGAAAGGAGGCGCAGAAGATTGCTATCGCGGTCGTAGGCTTCCCGCCTCTGAAGGCCAGCCCCACGACAGATGACCTTGGTACACGGGCGGGCGCCATCCTGACCGATGACCTGAAGAGTGCGGGGATGTTCGATGTGATTGATCCGTCATTCCTCCCAATCGAAGCCGCTCGGGTCGAGATTGGGCAGGAGAAGGGGTTATTGCCGGCACTGAACTCCCTGAAGGTCCAAGCCGTGGTTGTTGGAAAACTCTCATCCCGCGGTAGCGAGCTTATCTTGGAGGGTCAGCTCTTTGAGGTGGTGAAGGGTGAGATGCTTTCCGGTAAGCGATATGTCGGGGATCCTCGAACCTTACGGACGATGGTGCATCGCCTGGCTGACGAGGTTGTCTTCAGGCTAACAGGGGAAAAGGGGATCGCCTCTTCGCGGATCGCGTATGTCTCCTCGGTGAATGGCGCCAAAGAGATCTACGTGATGGACTATGACGCGTATAATCCTCTTCTTATTACCGGTAATCACTCCATCAACCTTTCTCCGCGGTGGTCTCCTGATGGTAAGAAGATTGCCTATACCTCCTATCGTGATCAGAATCCGGACCTGTTCGTCATCGATCTGGAGACCGGACGACGCCAGAAGATCTCCTCCAGTCCTGGACTCAACGTTGCCCCGGCGTGGTCTCCTGATGGGGAGCGGCTCGCCTTCTCGATGAGCAATGGGACGGGCACAAACCTCTTTCTTATCCGGCCGGATGGGGCCGGCCTTCGTCAACTGACGCAGGGACCACATATCGACATTTCTCCGTCCTTTGCTCCTAATGGGCGGCAGATCGTGTTTAATTCGGACCGGGGCGGCACACCTCAGATCTACCTGATGGATATCGAAGGAACTAATGTCCGACGTCTGACCTTCGGGGTCGGAGACTATAGCGTATCGCCACGATGGTCCCCGCGTGGAGACAAAATCGCCTTTGTGGGCAGACTACGCGGGAGCTTCGACATCTTCCTGATCAATCCCGACGGTACGGGACTGGTCCAGTTGACGTCGAGTTCGCGCAATAACGAAGAGCCATCGTGGTCGGCTGACGGTCGGCATATTCTTTTCACCTCAACGCGGAATGGCTCTCGACATCTATACATTATGGCGGCCGATGGATCGAATCAACGCCGATTGACCAAGAGCGGACAAGAACATTACCTCGCCGACTGGTCGCCATAGACTAGACAAGGATGGGCAGCCTCTTCCAGAAGACACTGTGAAGGTATGACCGGGTAATTGATTGAATAATGTAGAGAAAATCGTTGCTGACAACAAGAGGAGGATTTCACGATGAGATGGATGTCGCGAGCATGGGTCGGTTCCACCGTTGCGCTGGTTCTTGTAACGTTATTTCTGACAGGTTGTCCGAAACGGCCGGAGGTTGTAGAGACTGTTCCGAAGCCGATGGCACCACAAGGTGAGGTCGGCATGCCGGCGCCTCCTCCGACGCCAAGAGTTGCCGTTCCCGAAGAGAAGTCCCCCATTGAGGTTACGGCGCAGCCGTCAGAAGCCAAGCTGACTCCGGAGACCGGTGCGGTCAAGGAGACCCAGATCGCTGAGGCGGAGGCAAAGCCGGGAATCACCACCATATCGGCCCTTAAAGATGTCTTCTTCGACTACGATCAGTCCGCTATTCGAGAGGAATCGAAGAAGTTGTTGGCTGAGAACGTTGAATGGTTGAGGAAAAACCCTGCGACCAAGGTGACGATTGAGGGCCACTGCGACGAGCGCGGCTCCAGTGAGTACAACCTGGCGCTTGGCGAGCGGCGAGCCAGGGCAACGCGCGATTACCTGGTGGCCTCCGGAATCGCGGCGAATCGAATCAGTACGATCAGTTTTGGGAAGGAACGTCCATTTGCTCTAGGCCACGATGAATCCGCTTGGCAGTGGAATCGACGGGCGCATTTTGCCGCCGGCGCGAAATAACGAGACGCGCGGTATGGCCGATGTCGAAGGGAAGGGGATAAGGCGGTATTCCCTATTGGCGACTGTATCGACCTTCGCTGTGTTGACTGTAGGATGCGAGGGAGATCTGCCTCTGCGCATGGTTCAGCGGGATGTGGACTCCATGAAGAGCGAAGTGGCGGTTGTTGCCAGGACCGGTGAAGGGACCAGGATGTTCATTGAGGAGCGGCTCAAGAAGATCGAGGGTCGCCTGGAAAAGAGTGAGCGCGTACGGGCGACTCTTGAAGAGAAGCTGGTGAAGATCGATGCGGATCTCAAGAGCCAGTCGGCAAGGGTAGCCCAGGAACGGCAAGGATTCCTTCAGTCTCAGGCGTCTCTCACCGTGAAATTGGATGAGTTGACAACCGGGGTACGTCTGGCTCAGGGCCAAACCGAGGAAATCGGCCATGGCGTCACGGAACTGAATAGGCGAGTTGATGAATTCGGGCGTCAACTCGATCAACTCGGACGGCGATTGAACGGATTTGATAAGCAGGTCAGCCAGTCCGTTGTCGCCGCACAGGAGGCGACGACTTCTTCCCAGCAGACCACTCAGCAAGTAACGGCCGCCCTTCAGCAAATGGCTCAACAGACGAATGCTGCGATTGACCAAGTCAATACAACCGCACAACTTGCCTTGGTCGAAGCGAGAAAAACTGCCAAGGGGAAGCCGATCACCGGTCCTGTAAGCCCGCCTCGCGTCGAGACGCAGCCCCTATCCCCTACAGTTGCCCCGCTCAGGACGTCTCCTCCTGCTCCACCTAAGCCGGCCGCTCAGACCCAGGCGCAAGGAGATGTGCCTTCCTCGCCCACCGCTCCGGTTGCGAAACCGATGGCTAGGACGGAGAGCGCTGATGAGGTGTACAGGAATGCCCTGAACGATTATGCGAAAGGTAATTATGAATTAGCCATTAAGGGTTTTCGAAGTCATATCGAACTCTACCCTGATTCCAGCCTCGTGCCGAATGCCCGGTACTGGCTTGGCGAGTCGTATTACAGCCAAAAGAACTACGACCAGGCGATCCAGGAATTCGCATTTTTCGTCAAGCAGCATCCGGAGAATGCAAAGGTTGCGAGCGCCATGCTCAAACAGGGATTTGCGTCCCTCGATATGGGGGACAAGATCAGGGCGAGAACGGTTCTCGACAAGCTGATCAAGCAGTTTCCCAAATCGCAGGAGGCAAGGTGGGCGAAGGAGCGTCTGAGTCAGGTCAAGTGAGGGAGATTGAGTAGTGACGGTTTACAAAGGGGACAGTAAAATATCCTGAAGCGCCGGCATCTGATCGGTTCTCCGCCGCCGGTTTCTTTACTCTGTCCGCGTGAGAGCAGTATTCCCGCGATCTGACCTCGCTCTATTCCGGTTTACATTCGACCTTGGCAACAGTTCGTACTGCCCTTTAATTTGTCCGCCATCGCTGAGCAAAAACCTTGACGACTCGCGTAATGTTGCCGACTTGCCGGCAGTGGCGAGTCGGTATCCGGCGTTTGCCGATCGATCGTTCATGACGCTCAATCCGTCCTTCACGCAAAAAATTCGTGGGATTGTGTCCGGCGGAAAGGTGTTCTCCGAGCCCGGGGAGCTTTCTTGCTATTCCTATGATGCGACGCGCATGAGCTTTCTCCCCGACCTGGTGGTGGAGCCCGTCTCCGCCGGACAGGTGGCCGATGTGGTTCGCGCTGCGCGGCAAGAGCGGATACCGGTCGTGCCTCGTGGGGCAGCGACCTGTGCGACTGGAGGACCACTTCCCGTGTCCGGCGGGATCGTGCTCTCGCTCACCCTGATGAACCGAATCCTGGAGATTAACCCGGATAGCCGCTCGGCCGTGGTTGAGCCAGGAGTGGTCAATGGGGATCTACAGGCAGCCGTAGAACCATATGCCCTCTACTTTCCACCGGATCCCAGCAGCTTCCGCGTCTCGACTATCGGCGGTAATATCGCCGAGTGCGCCGGCGGTCCACGCTGCTTAAAATATGGCGTGACTAAAGACTTCGTTCAGGGGCTCGAGGTGGTGTTTCCGGACGGCTGCATGGTTGACACCGGTCCTCACGGCTTCCTGCGATGGCCCGAGTCGGCGCTTATTGGTCTTATGGTCGGTTCTGAAGGTACTCTGGGGATCGTGACCAAGGCCTACTTAAAGCTGCTTCCGATGCCGACAACGACACGATCGGTGGTTGCCACCATGCGCACGATCGGTCAGGTGGGAGAAGTGGTTTACGAGATCTTCTCGGCCGGTCTCGTTCCGGCAAAACTTGAGTTCATGGACGGCGTCGCAATGCGGCTGGTGGATGACGTATACAAGATGGATCTCGATCGGGAGGCCGCCGCCCTCCTGCTTATCGAGACGGACGGAGACCCGCAGGGAGTCGAGGAGGAGAGCGCTCAGATCGAAGCAATCTGTCGCAAGGTGGGAGCAAGCAGAGTTCAGATTGCGCGATCCGTCCATGAGACGGGGCTACTCTGGCGGGCGCGGAGTATGCTGGGCCCCTCGGTCTCCCGTTCGGCCGACATTAAGGTCAATGAGGATATCGTCGTACCGAGAGGGAGGCTTGCGGAAGCGCTGCAGCTCATCGAAGAACTCGGACAACGACACCACCTAAGAGTGGTATCGTATGGCCATGCCGGGGACGGCAACCTGCATACCAGCTTCCTTTTAGACAATGATGCGGAACAGAAGCGACAGGCAGAGGCGGCAATATCTGAACTGTTCAGACTGGTGCTCCGGTTGGGGGGCTCGGTGAGCGGCGAGCACGGAATTGGCCTCACCAAGGTCAAATATCTGGCATGGGAGACCGGGGAGTCGGGAGTGACTGCCATGCGGAAAGTGCGTGATGCTCTCAATCCCGGAATGTCGATGAATCCGTATAAGATCTTTATGGAGCCCGGGGCGGACGCAATCCAACGGGATCAACGATTGATGTAAGGATGATGTGAGGCGGAAGAGATAGGGTTGAGACAGAGTTCCATCCCTTACCCTAAACCCTGGACCCTATACCCTGATGTTAAGGTGCAAGGTGCGTCGCTGATGTGTACGATTATTCAGCCCACAACGGCAGACGAGATAGTGGAGCTGCTGAGATCGGCCCAGTCGAATAAAACCAAAGTTGCCGTCCGGGGTGGCATGACGGCAGGGCAGCTTCTCCAGAACGAGGAGGCGGCTCCGGACATCCTGCTTGATCTGTCACGAATGAACCGGATTCGATCGATTGAGAAAGGCAACCTTCTGGCTCGAGTAGAGGCTGGAGTCATAACGGCTGCAGTAGAGACCGCCGCAGCAAAGGAGAGGTTGTTCTATCCACCGGACCCGACCAGCCTTCACACGTCCACTATCGGGGGGAACGTTGCCTGTGCCGCCGCCGGACTACGCCAGTTGAAGTACGGTGGGACCAGGGATTTTGTGATGGGGCTCGAAGTCGTGCTGCCAGGCGGTGAGCGGATACGCACTGGCGCCAACATGCAAAAGAGCGTGGCCGGGTACGACATGACGCGCTTTCTGATCGGATCGGGCGCGCGCCTTGGGGTGGTGACCAGCGCAATCCTCAGGCTGCTGCCTAAGCCACAATACCGCGAGATTATTCTTTGCGCCTTTCCAGGCGCCTCAGCAGGGGCCTCGACTGCCTTGGCGGTCATCAAGAGCGGGATGACGCCGGCGGCAATGGAACTGTTGGACAGTCGCTGTCTCGAGATCGATCATGACGCATGGGCATCCCTCAGTATGATGCAGCAGCCTGCAGATGTTGCGGAGAGTCTGCTCCTATTCGAGCTGGACGGGGTTGAGGTGTCAGTTGTCGGGCAGCGGGCCAAAATCGAGCGACTCTGCGCGCAACAGGGGGGAGCCGTAGTCGAGATACTGAGTGATTCGCACATGGGAACCCAAGCCTTGGAACTTAGGCAGAGACTGCTCCCTCGCCTGATGGCGGCCTATCCCATCTGGGCCATGGCCAAGGTCGCTGTTGCACCGGGGCAGCTCCGAGCGGTATGGGCGCCCGATACGCCTCTGACGAAATCAAGCGGCCAAGGATCGGGGTATCTTTGCTGCTTTGCCCATGCCGGTATCGGGGTGCTGCACCTGTTCATGGGGATCGACCCGATGCAGGAACCAGGAGGGGGCGGGGCGCCGGCACAGGCTCGAGCGGTGTTGCGATGTCTGCGAGAGGTCGGTGGAGCACTGCTCGGCATCTATGGACCAGCCCGTCGTACCCTTGGGGAAGGGGAGGCGATCCCCTCTCGGTTTACGGAGGCGATGACGACGATAGAGCGGTCGTTCGATCCGAAAGGCGTGATGCTGCCGTGAGCGCAACCGTCACAGAGAAAGGGCCGATGGCGGGAATCCGGCTACTGGACCGCGATAAACTTAATGCCTGCGTCCAGTGCGGGATGTGTCTTGCAAGCTGCCCGACGTATCGCGAGCTTGGGGTCGAAATGGACTCGCCGCGCGGTCGGATCCACCTGATGAAATTGGTACAGGAAGGACGACTTGAGCCCGATGGCCTCTTCGCCAGGCACATGTCTCAATGCCTGGGTTGCCGCGCCTGTGAAACGGTCTGTCCGACCGGAGTCCCGTTCGGATCGTTGGTCGATGCGGCCAAGGCGGTCATCGAGCAGAACCGGAGGCTGCCTCTTATGACCAGGTTCGTGCGTAATCTGGCCTTTCGGCATCTCTTGCCGCATCAGGCTCGTCTGAGACTCCTCGGGGTGCTGCTGCGTCGGATGGAGCGCCTCGGACTGTTTGCGCTCGCCAAACGTGTCGTCTCCGGGCGGCTGCGAGAGGCGTTGCAACTCCTGCCGGACCTTTCGGCGCCGCCGTTCGGCCCGGGCGATGTGGCTGCTACTGCCTCTGTGGGCGCGCGGCGCGGTAGGGTTGCTCTGTTCTGGGGATGCGTTGCCCCCGTGCTCCTGCCGAATGTCCAGCAGGCCACTGTGGCTGTCCTGAGGGCTTACGGTTACGAGGTGGTGGTGCCGGAAGGTCAGACCTGCTGCGGCGCACTCCATCTTCACAACGGGCTGCGGGCAGACGCGCAGGCGCTGGCAAGGAAAAATCTTGCGGCCTTTGATAGTACCGGATACGATGCGATCATCGTGAATGCCGCAGGGTGCGGGGCGGCCTTGAAGACCTACCAGGAACTGCTGCGTGGCACGGCCGAGGAGGGATGTGCGAATCGATTCCATGCCCAGGTCAACGATTTGACGGAATTTCTTGCCCCTCTCACTGCTCCTCCACAGTCTGCCGCACTGAAGGAGACGGTGACCTATCAGGATCCGTGCCACCTCGCGCATGGACAGCGGATAAGAAGCGCGCCCCGACAGCTTCTGAAGGCGATCCCGGGCCTGGAGTTCAAAGAGATGCCTGACGCGGAACGCTGCTGCGGCAGCGCAGGCATCTATAATCTCTTGCACCCGGAGCTGTCGCGCCGCTTGCGGCAGGAAAAGATCGACCATGCGACAGCAAGTGGCGCCAGGGTTATTGTGACAGCGAACCCAGGGTGCCAGCTCTACCTGCAGGCAGGCATCCGCGAGAAGCAACTCGACGTCGAGGTGCGGCACTTGGCGGAACTGCTTGTCCGCGTTTACGCCACGAGGCCGGGAGGGTAGCGCCATGCGGGATCCGATCGTCTCAAAAGATAGGGGCCTGCGGTTTATCATTGCCCTCAAGGCCCTGGGTGGGGTCCTCTTTCTACTGTTCGGTCTGGGTGTCTTTGCCCTGATCGATAAAGATATCTCCGACTTGGCAGAGGGAGCGGCCGATTCGCTGGGTATCGATCCGGAGAACCATTATCTCGCGCAGCTACTTGGATGGCTTACCGGAATCTCTCCGAAACAGATCGTGACGATAGGGTTGGTGACTGTTCTGTATTCAGCCCTTCTGCTGACCATGGCCTGGGGACTTCACCTGGGACGGATATGGGCCGACTGGCTGACGATCGGCGCGACGGGGCTCTTCATTCCCGTTGAGCTGTACAAAGTTGTCTGGTCGCTTCGCTTTACTTACGGGGTTGCGCTCGCAGTTAATGTTTTTATCGTCTGGTATCTGATTCGACGTCGTATCCGATCGTCATCGTTTTGACGGATAGCGACGCAGCGCCTGTTCTGTCGCACCTTCGCACCTCCTTCTTATACGGTAATCGGACCAACATCCATTCCTGGTGCGCCTAGCCTTTTCTAATACTCTCGATCACAAGGTCACCCATTTGTGCCGTACCGACGAGCACCGTGCGGCCGGGTTGTCGAATATCGGGCGTTCGGTACCCTGCTTCGAGCACCCGGCTGACTGCAGCCTCGATCGCGGCGGCCGCCGCTTCCTGGTGCAGCGAATGGCGGAGGAGCATTGCGGCGGACAGGATGGTGGCGAGGGGGTTGACGGTGTCCTGCCCGGCGATGTCTGGGGCGGAGCCATGGATCGGCTCGTACAGGCCGGGCCCGTCTCCCAAACTTGCCGAGGGCAGCATCCCGATGGAGCCGGCAAGCATGGCGGCCTCGTCGCTCAGGATGTCGCCGAAGGTGTTCTCGGTCAGCACGACGTCGAAGCGTCGAGGATCGCGGATGAGTTGCATCGAGCAGTTATCTACCAGCATGTGGTCCAGTTCGATGTCCGGAAACTCCGTGGCCGTCTCGGTGACGACGCGCCGCCAGAGCTCGGAGCTGGCCAGCACATTGACTTTATCGACGGAGGTGAGTCGCTTCCGACGCTGCGTGGCGATCTGGAATCCGACCCTGGCGATCCGCTCGATCTCATGGGTGGTGTAGATGAGGGTATCGACGCCTTGTTCCCCTTTGCCGTCGGGGGCGGGAATGATCCCCTTCGGCTCGCCGAAGTAGAGGCCGCCGGTTAACTCGCGCAGCATCATCAAATCGACTCCCTCGATGATTTCGCGTTTCAACGGCGAGGCATCAACGAGGGAGGCGAACAGCCTTATCGGCCGGAGGTTCGCATACAGCCCTAGCTCCTTGCGGAGGAGGAGCACACCCCGCTCCGGCCGGCGATTCACCGGCAGGCCGTCCCACATGGGGCCGCCGACCGCGCCGAACAGGATCGCATCGGAGGCACGACAGAGGCTCAAGGTCTCCGGCGGAAGCGGCGTTCCTGCCCGGTCGATAGCGGCCCCACCGACGATCCCCTCCTCAAACTCCAGGGCAATACCGAAACGGGCTCCAGCGGTTGTGAGGACCTTGACCGCCTCCCGGACCACCTCCGGCCCAACCCCATCTCCCGGCAACACCGCGATCTTGGCCATCATCCCTCCACTGTTCTTTAGAGTGTCATTGCGGGGCACAGCCGAAGCAATCTCGCTCGATGACTATCACGCCGGTACAGGCAGGTCAAGGAGAAAGGCGCATCCTCACAGCGCTGAGCAAGTTATGCTATACTAATGCCATGAAAATTCTCTCTGCTGAGTTCGTGACGAGTGTTTCGTCGCTCACACAGCTCCCGCGCGAGCAGCGACCGGAGATCGCCGTTGTGGGCCGCTCCAATGTCGGCAAGTCCTCGTTGATCAATAGCCTGTTGCGCCGCAGGGGGCTTGCTCGCGTCAGCGGTATACCGGGCCGAACACAGCTTCTCAATTTTTTTCTGGTGAACCAGGATTTCCATCTGGTAGATCTTCCAGGCTACGGCTATGCCAAGGTGCCTGAGTCGATTCGGCGGACGTGGGGGCCGCTGATCGAGGGGTATCTTGCTGCGGGACGCGACCTTCGAGCTGTTATCGTGCTCCTTGATGCACGACAGGGGGTCACGGAGAAGGACCTGCAGATGAAGCAGTTACTGGAGAATCTCTCTCTCGATTGGGTTCCCGTTCTCACCAAGATCGATAAACTTCGGCGGACGGCCCGTCACGCGCAGATTCGCGATGTCGCCCATGCCCTGGACCTGAGTGACCCTCATGCGATCATCCCGTTTTCCGCGAAGTCCGAGGAAGGCCGGGAAGCGTTGTTGGCCGTCATCGGTGACTACGCGCAAACAGGACCTCACTCGCGGTGTTCGGCGTTGACTCCGACCCCTGGACCTGCTAGGCTCAGATCGGACACGATAGGGCGGTCGGAGTGATCGACCACTGTAAGAGTGTGCGAGGATTTGGATGGGTAGAGCCAAGTTAGAGCGAGCCCGACAATGTCTCTGTGGATTGTTGGGGCTGGCCGTGTTCGGGCAAGGGTATGCGGCCGCGCAGACGGCTGCGCCCGAGCCTGCGATCAGGCCTCAAGTGCCACCGGCTGCCGTCGCTTCTGCGGCCGAATGGACCGGGCGGGAAGGACGGGCTGAGGCCTACTACCAATTCATGAGGAGCCTGCTGGCAGAGCAAACAGGGGACTATCAGGCAGCAATTGCATGGCAGAAAGGGGCGCTGCGCGTCGACCCCCGCTCTGTCATCATGCACAATCATCTGGCCTATCTGCACATGAAGCGGGGCGACTTTCGAGGTGCGATCAATACAGGAGAGCATGCACTTATCCTTGATTCAAAGAACCTTCAAGCCCACCTGCTCCTAGCTGCCGTCTATCAGAGCCTGCATAACCTTTCGGCCGCGGAACATCATCTCGGTCAGGCGATTGACCTGAACCCCGACCGGACCGAGACGTACTTGCAACTCGCCGCTATCCATACGGAGGCCAAGCGAACGCAGGAGGCGATTACGGTATATCGAAGAGCATTGGACGTTGATCCGGGTTCGCTGGTTGCCCGCTATAACCTGGGTCGTCTCTATTTGGAAGAGGGACAGCCGGAGCAGGCCGGTCAGGTCTTCCAGGAGCTTCTGGAGCGTAACGCAGAGTTCGATCCCGCGTTAGCGGCGCTCGGGATGAGTCTTGAAGCGCAGGGGAGATTAGACGAGGCCAGAGAGATTTACCAGCGTGCGCTCGATAACGATCCCAGGCATGTCGAGCTTCGAGAGCGTTTAGCTCAGCTTTTCCTGAAGCAGAAGGACCTGGACGCCGCCCTTGCCGAGTATCGACGACTGCTCGATCAGGAGCCGAATAACCGCGTATTCAAGCTGCGGGTCGGATTTATTTATTATGAAAAGAAAGCATATGCTGAGGCTGTTAGAGCCTTTCGGGACATCCTCCAGCAGGAACCGAATAACCATGATGTCCGGTACTATCTGGGGCTGGCCCTTGAGGATGATAAGGGCCTCGATGAGGCTCTCGACGAATTGACGCAAATTCCCAAGGACAGCCCGCGCTATCCCGATGCGTTGTTCCATCGCGGGTATATCCTCAGTCAGAAGGAACGGTACGCCGAGGCCGGCGATCTGCTCTCTACGGCGGGAGCTCTCAGACCGAACGAGAGTGACATTCCGTACCTGCTCGGTCTGATCTATGTCCAGCAAAAAAGCTATGCTCGGGCCATCACAGAACTTGAGCGCGCGCTTGGCCTGGAACCGAGTAATGCCGCTTACCTCTATCAGCTCGGTTCGGCCTTTGAACGGAGTCGTCAAATTGATAAGGCTGAAACGATCTTCCGCAAGCTCTTGATCGTCGATCCGAAGAATGCCGATGCGTACAACTATCTTGGCTACATGTTCGCCGATGAGGGGATCAAACTTGATGAGTCGATTGCCCTCGTCAAGAAGGCGTTAGAGCTTCAGCCTGATAATGGGGCTTTTGTCGATAGTCTGGGCTGGGCCTACTATAAGAAGGGAATGGTGGACGAAGCCCTGGCGGAGCTGAAGCGGGCCGTCGAACTCTCCAAGAAGGGGGATTCTACTATCTTTGAACACCTCGGGGACGTCTACTTCAGGAAGCAGATGGTCCATGAGGCGATCAGGGAGTGGGAACGATCTCTTGCTATTGACAGCACCAACGAGGCAATTCAGCACAAACTTAGAAAGGCCCGAGACATGCTCTCTCGGGAGGGTGGATGACCGGTCGCCAATCCCTTCGTCTCTTGGGGCTTATAACAGGAATGGTGCTGAGTGGATGTGCCTATGGCCTTGATTTTATTCCAGAAGAAAAGGACTCCCCACGTTCTTCGTGGCCTGTTACACAGGAGATTCTCCGGTCCTTGCAGGAGCGTGAGGCTGCGGTAACAAGCCTGCAAGCGGTGCTTGACCTTACAGTGCGGCGTCGGGAGACGCAAGAGTACCGCCAAGAGGTAGTTGCTATCGAACGACCAGACCTCATCCGGTTGGAGAGTATCGGCTGGGGTGGGTTTACGTCATTGGTTGTCGCGAGCGACGGGCGCCGGCTGATCGCACATGCGCTACTGGAGAATATATTTATAGAGGGGAGTGCGACACCTGACAATGTGGCTGCGATTACGGGACTGCGCGTGGCGCCGGCACATCTGGTGCGGCTCCTTCTTGGGTTACCGCCCCTCTCGGTTCGGATGGAGAAGACAGAACTGTATGGCCCGGATGACGATCATGCTTACCTGCTGCGAGGGCAGGAGTCGCCTTTTACGCAGCGTCTCTGGCTATCCGATGACGACCTGAGCCTGCTGAGGGGAGAGTTATACGACGGCACATCACTTCGCTTGAGGTTTCGATACTCTCCTGCCGGCCACGGGTTGCGTATGCTCTTTCTGGAGGAGCCCTTCAAGCAGTTGACGGTTGAGGTGTCATACCGATCCTACAATGTGAATCCCGATCTGCCTCGTGAGCTATTTCGTATCCCGCAGCCGGCCCAAGGGGCGCGAGTAGTGAATCTGGACGCAGGGTTGGCTCCATTGCTCAGGTTTCCTTAAGATTATGAAGCAGGTCACACTGACCTCTCCTTCCAAGGTCAATCTCTTTCTAGAGGTTCTTGGGCGGCGCGACGATGGATACCATGAGATCTGCTCGATCGTAGTCCTGACCGAGCTCTCCGACACCATCACCTTGGAACGCCGCACGAGCGGGATTACAATCTCGACCAGAGATCTAAGGGTCCCGCTCGGGCCCGATAATCTGTGTTACCGAGCGGCCGATTTGCTGCTGCGACACAGTGGCGTGCACGGCGGGGTGAGTATTCGGATCGAGAAGCAAATTCCTGTTGCTGGAGGGATGGGGGGAGGATCGAGCAACGCGGCGGCGACTCTATGGGGACTGAACCTGTTGTACGACCTCGGGTGGCCTCGCGAGGAACTGATAGGCCTGGGATCTGTGCTGGGTTCCGATGTGCCTCTTTTCTTTTGTCGGGAGGCCGCCTTTATAAGGGGTCGAGGGGAACGGGTAGAAGAACTGACTGCGCTGACGCCACGATGGCTCGTGATTGCCAATCCCGGGATTGAGATCCCCACGGCCTCGGTTTACCGCCGTCTGAGATTGCCATTGACGACCGACAAAACCGGGGTTATAATGCATGGTTTGATTGCATCCGGTCAGGAGGAGGCGGCGCTGTCGCACTGTTTCAACCGGTTGGAAGGTGTGGTTCTTGAGGCCTATCCGGTGGTCGCCAACCTCAAACAGCGGTTGTTGCTGTTGGGCGCCGGACCGGTCTTGGTCAGCGGCAGCGGGCCAACCGTCTTTGGCGTTATGCGAGAGGCCGAAATGGCTAGGCAGGTCGCGTCGAGTTTGGTAGAGAGCGGAATTGCTGCCGTTGCCTGCCGCACGCTGGACAAGAACCCCCTCTTCCTGTTAGCTGGTCGCTGAAAGCTGACAGCCATTGGGGGGTCGGATAAGGGTAATCCGGCAGACTTTGGATCTGCACATCGAGGTTCGAGTCCTCGCCCCCCAGCCAGCAGGTAGCGGTAGGTCGCTGTTGCGGCATAGAGGAGTAGGAGGAACTATGCAATATTCGGAGAACGTCTGATGACTGATCGGCTCATTCTTTTCTCCGGCAACGCCAATCCGGCCTTGTCGCACGAGATCGCGGACTACCTCGGCGTTCCGCTGGGTGATGCCGAGGTTACTCGCTTCGCCGATGATGAGATCCTGGTCCAGATTTTCGAGAATGTCAGGGGCGCTGACGTCTTCGTGATCCAGCCCACGTGCCGACCCGTCAATGAGAACCTGATGGAACTGTTGGTGATCATCGATGCTTTAAAGCGAGCGTCGGCTTGGCGGATCACAGCCGTCATGCCCTACTACGGCTATGGACGACAGGATCGAAAGGTTCAGCCTCGCGTACCCATTACCGCAAAACTGGTAGCCGACCTGCTCACGGCGGCGGGGGCGCATCGGGTCTTGACGATGGATCTTCACGCCGGACAGATTCAGGGTTTCTTCACGACCCCCGTCGATCATCTCTATGCCGCTCCGGTCCTGCTCCGGTTTTTCGAGGAACGGAGGTTAGGGGATGCGGTCGTGGTCTCTCCGGATGCGGGCGGCGTAGAACGAGCCCGCGCGTTTGCCAAGCGCCTGGGGAGCCCGCTGGCATTTATCGATAAGCGTCGGACGGGTCCCAATGAGGCGAAGGTGATGCATATCGTTGGAGACGTCGAGGGTCGGGACGTGATCATCGTGGATGACATGATCGACACCGCCGGAACCCTCACGCAGGCGGTTCCGGCACTCCTTGAAAAGGGAGCGAAACGGATTTTTGCGAGTTGTACACATCCGGTTCTCTCTGGCCCGGCGATAGAACGGATCGATGGATCAGTCCTTGAGGAGGTGGTCGTCACGAATACCATCCCCATTCCCGAGAGTAGAATGCCCAAAAAACTGACTGTCCTCTCGGTGGCGCCCCTCTTGGGGGAGGCTATCAGTCGTATCCATAAAGAGGAATCCGTGAGTAGCCTTTTTGTCTGAGGGTAGAGAGGATAGATCGGTGGCGTAGGTACGAGGAATCCTACCTATGCCTTGCGAGAAGGAGGGAGTCATGGCGGAAGCAGTATTGAAAGGACAGATCCGGACGCAGGTTGGCAAGGGGGTCGCGAAGAAGCTTCGGCGGCAGCGGCTGATTCCGGCCGTTATATATGGCGGTGCGTCCGGGCCGATGGCGGTGACAATCAATCCGCTTGAAATGTCGAAGCTCCTGGGGACCGGGGCGGGTGAGAACGTTCTGATTACCCTCTCCCTGGAGGGGGATGGTGAGCCATCAAGGACTGTCATTCTCAAGGAGTTACAGCGAGACCCCGTACGAGGGGGGGCGATGCATGCCGACTTTCTCGAGATCTCTATGAAGCGAAAAATCAAGGTTCAGATCCCGATCAGGTTGGCGGGAGAGGCCATTGGTGTCAAGCTGAGGGGAGGTCTCTTGGAGCAGCATCTACGCGAAGTAAGCGTCGAGTGCCTGCCAGGGGCGATTCCCAGTCACATCCATGTGGATGTGAGTCACCTTGATCTCGGCCATGCTATTCACGTCCGTGAACTTACCGTAGGGGAGGACATCAAGGTACTTGAGGATCCCGCCAAGCCCGTAGTGACGGTGCTGATTCAGCGAGTGGCGATGGAAGAGGCTGCGGGGGCAACGGAGGAGAAACCGGCTGAGCCGGAGGTGGTCAAGAAGGAGGCGAAAGAGGGTAAGCAGGAGGGCGGTAAGACCGCCTAACGGAGCGCCTCGTTGTGGATGGTGGTGGGTCTGGGCAATCCCGGTCCGGAGTATGAGGCGAGTCGCCATAATGTGGGATTTCGGGTGGTGGACATATTGGCCGGTCGGGTCGGTACGGAACTCAGCCGTTGCCGATATCGCTCGCTTTGTTTGAGAGGCTCTCTGCATGGAGCGGAGATTCTATTGATCAAGCCCTTGACCTTCATGAACGATAGTGGATTCGCTGTTGCCGGATGGCAACGGGGCTTACACCTCGAACCTGGTCGAATTATTGTCGTCCATGACGATCTGGACCTGCCTCTCTCTCAGCTACGGATCAAGATTGGCGGCGGTCACGGAGGTCATAGGGGTGTTCGTTCCATCCTGGAAGCGGTGGGTAGCCATGGCTTTGTGCGAGTCAAGGTGGGAATCGGACGGCCCCGAGAGACACAGGATGCGGTCAAGCATGTGCTTGGGTTTTTCGAGGAACGGGAGAACGATGCGATACAGGTAGTGGTGCAGCGAGCCGCCGATGCGATAGAGGTGCTCCTGCAAGAAGGGCTTGAGGCGGCGATGAACCGGTACAATGTCCGAGACGCCCATCAGTCTCGCATGGCGTAATATGGAGGAGGTGAAGAGAGTGAGCCAGCACGAGGTTATTATCATTCTGGATCCGGCCCTCACGGAGGATGGTGTCGAGAGGGAGATCAGTGGAGTTCGCGAGATCGCCGCTAAGAAGGGGGGGGAGGTGCTGGAGGTTCAGAAGTGGGGAAAAAAGCGACTGGCCTACGAGGTGAAAAAGCGGCGAGAGGGCCAGTACGTCCTGATGAAGATGGGTGGCATGGGCAAAGTCGTGGCCGATCTCGAGCGGCATTTTCGGATTACTGAGACCATCCTGAAAGGGATGATTGTAAGAGCCGAGGAGCATCGAGGAAAGCGTTTTAAAACGAAGTCGCAAGCCACGCTCGCGGGTAGCACCATGATCACTACCCAGGAGGTGGGGGATGGTGAGCTTCAATAAAGTAATTTTGCTGGGCAATCTGACGCGGGACCCGGAACTTCGACATACGCCTTCCGGCATGACCGTATGCAACTTTGATCTTGCGGTGAATCGCTCTTTCACAACGAAAGGCGGCGAGCGGCGAGAGGAGGTCTGTTTTATCACAGTGGTCGTCTGGGATAAACAGGCGCAGTCCTGCGCCGAGTTTCTCGGTAAGGGACGCCAGGCGCTGGTCGAAGGCCGGCTTCAGCAGCGGTCATGGGAAACGCCTGATGGCCAGAAGCGGAGTAAATACGAAGTCGTTGCAGAGCGGGTACAATTTGTCGGTGGGCGAAAGGATGCAGCGGTCTCCGATGAGGAACCGCCTCGGTCCGGCGAGGAGGAGGAGGTGCCATTTTGAAACGCAGTGACGCTCATGGGGGTGATGGCGGATGCTGAAAAAACGACGGAGCTTTCGACGGCAAAAGGTCTGCAAGTGGTGCGTTGATAAGATTGAGGCGGTCGATTTTAAGGACGCCAAGAGACTCAGGAACTTCATTACAGATCGAGGAAAGATCATTCCACGCCGGATTTCCGGTAGCTGCGCGAGCCATCAGCGCCAGCTGGGTGGAGCCATCAAGAGGGCTCGTAGCATCGCATTACTCCCCTTTGCTGCTGATCTGCCATGAACGGAGAACTTGGCGGATGGTTTTGACGGGGTTGGCGACACGCATTCAATGAAAGAGGGATTGGCCAAGACGTTTGTACAGGGCGTCGCCTTCTGCCTTGCGTCTCTCACGCTCGCGCTGGCGGGCGGGACGATCCCGATCGCCGGGATGTTTTTTGGCCTACTGACTCCCCTGCCGCTTATTCTCTTGTCGTTGAGACAAGGCCGAGTTATCGCCCTGCTTGGAGTGTTTGCCGTCGGGATCTGCCTTACCGGCCTCCTGGGGATAGGCTATGCGGGGGTCTTCTATATCGAATTCGGTCTGCCTGCAATTGTGCTGGCGGAGGCTATCCGCCGTCAGTGGACCCCTGAGGCATCGGTCGCCGTAGGGAGTTTGGCCGTCATCGCGGGCGGTCTGGTCGGTCTCTTCATCTTGGCGTGGGATGCGGGTACGTCGATACTGGATCTCCTGAAGTATCGTCTCGATATCGCTGTGCGAGAAGCGATGGAGTTATACGGCAAGGCAGGTATTTCTCCGGACGAGGTTGGGCCGCTGCTCGGGTCGAGCGAAGAGGTGCGAAGATTCTTGCTCACAACCTCGCCCGGCCTCTTTATCGTGGCGGCACTGTTCAGCACCTCAGTCAACTTCTTTCTGGCGAGGAGGGGATCGGCACATGACACTGCACCTGTTGGCTGGAAGTCGGGGAGCGCCTGGAGAGTTCCGGACCAGTTGGTGTGGATATTCATCGGTTCTGCCGCCTTGTTGCTGAGTGGGCTGCCGATTGCGAAAGAGATTGGTTTCAATGGCCTGCTTGTGATGATGACGCTGTATCTTCTGCAGGGCTTGGCGATTGCGACGTTCTGGATCCGTCGATTGAGGCTGTCGCCGTTGATGGGACTCCTGGGTGTTGTGCTGTTGTTTCTTCAACCCCTGCTGTTACTTCTCGTAGCATTGGTCGGGCTGTTCGATATGTGGGTCGTTTTTCGCCGGCATTCGCTTCCGGGATCCCCCGGCGCGTAGAGCGCCGAAGGCGAGGTCGTGCGGAGGAGGTATCGCATCGATGAGGGTCGTTCTCTTGGAACAGGTGGAAAAGGTAGGCTCTGCTGGTGACCAGGTAGAGGTGGCGGATGGTTTCGCAAGAAATTTCCTGATCCCGTCGCGGAAGGCAGTGGCGGCAACGTCCGCCAGTATCAAGTCGTTGGATCACCTACTTCGACAGAACAGAGAGCGCGAGGGAAGGCTTCGTCATGCGGCGGAGACGATGGCGGGTCGGATCGCAGCACTGCACTGCGTGATCGCGCGCCGAGCCGGCGAGCAGGATCGGCTCTTCGGAGCCGTCACCAATCAGGACATCTATGCCGCCTTGGTGACTCAGGGACTTGAGGTGGATCGAAGAAAGATCCTCCTGAAGGAACCGATCAAGGCGCTTGGCAGCTACACCATTCCCATCCGCTTACATCCCGAGGTCGTTGCCGAACTTCGGCTTACAGTAGAGCGCGTAGGGGACTAAACAGATGGGGCAGCGAATTCTGCGGGAGTCAACCCTCGACCGGCGCGAGATGGCCGGAGAGCGGGTTCCACCTCAAAACCTGGAGGCCGAGATGTCGGTCCTCGGGGCGATCCTGCAGAGTAGTGAGGCCTTCCTGAAGTGCCTTGAGTTGTTGCGGCCCGAACAGTTCTACCGAGATATACATCGCAAGATCTTTGCGGCGGCTTCCGGGCTTTTCGGACGAGGGGAACCGGTTGATCTCATCACTATGACCAATGAGCTTCGTCGCCGAGGCGAGCTCGATGAGGTGGGTTCCGCAGCATTCCTCGCCTCACTAGTGGAGGCTGTTCCCACTGCGGCGAATGTCGCCTACCATGCGCGGATCGTTCGGGACAAGGCGCTTCTGCGCCAGTTGATCACTGTAGCTACCGACATAGTCGGGCTCGGCTATGCCGACCAGGAGGAAGCGGATCAGGTACTCGAACAAGCCGAGCAGCAGATCTTTGAGCTATCGGAAGATCGGGTACGGCGCGCCTTCCTCCCGCTGAAGTTGATCCTGAAGGACGCCTTTGAGCAGGTGGAGAAGCTCTATGACCGCCAGACGCAGGTTACCGGAGTACCCACTGGGTTTGAAGACCTTGACATGAAAACTGCCGGGTTTCAGCCGTCAGAGCTGATCATCATCGCCGGCCGCCCCTCGATGGGCAAAACGGCCTTTGCTCTCAATATTGCCCGAAATGCCGCCATCGAGGAACGGATACCGGTCGGGATCTTTAGCCTGGAGATGTCGAAGGAACAGGTCGTCCAGCGAATGCTTTCTACCGAGGCTGAGGTTGATTCTCACAGGATCAGAACAGGATATCTGCGCGAGAGCGACTGGCCGAAGCTGACAAGCGCGGCCGGCCGCCTCTCAGAGGCGCCCATCTTTATTGATGATTCGGCCGCTATCTCTGCTATTGAGTTACGGGCGAAGGCGCGGAGGCTCAAAGCCGAACAGAACATCGGGATGGTGGTGATTGACTATCTTCAACTCATCTCGGGTCGTTCCCGATCCGAGAACCGCCAGCAGGAGGTTTCGGACATCTGCCGGGGTCTGAAGGCGATGGCCAAGGAATTGAAGGTTCCGGTGGTGGCGCTGTCGCAGCTTGCGCGGCGAACAGAGGAACGGGAGCGACCGCAACTATCGGATCTCCGGGAATCCGGAGCCATAGAGCAGGACTCGGATGTTGTCATGTTCCTGTACCGCCCAGGTTACTATCAGGCCAAAAAGGCCGGGGCACCGGATCCTGAGCGGGATGCGAAGACCGAGATCATTATCGCCAAGCAACGGAACGGCCCGACCGGGACCGTGGAGATGGCCTTCCTCAGGGAGTATGTCAAGTTCGGTCCTCTGGACCTCATCCATCAAGAACCCGATGAAGCAGAGGAGATGTGACGGGCCGCAGTTCATCGTTCAAGGTTGAACATCGCACGTTGAACGTCGGACGGTTCGGCGTGTTTACTGCGGAAAGTGAGGAGTGATGGCCAAAAGTCTGAGCCATTACCTCTGTCAGAATTGTGGTTATCAGACCGCTCGCTGGATGGGTCGCTGCCCGGACTGCGGAGAGTGGGGAGGCTTGCTGGAGGAGCGTGCCACAAGCGAGCGGCATCGCGGCCGTAGCGACGGAGCACCCCCGGCTCCGTACCTCGCGACACCGATCACTGCCGTAGATATCAGGGCGCTCCACCGGGTGAGCACCGGTTTGGCAGAGTTGGATCGGGTGTTAGGCGGTGGGATCGTTCCCGGCTCGTTCGTGCTCTTGAGCGGTGATCCGGGAATCGGGAAATCGACCCTGCTGCTTCAAGCATCAATGCAGATCGCGAAGGGGGAGGGGATAGTCCTATATGTCTCCGGCGAGGAATCACTTCAACAGACCCGTTCCAGAGCAAGTAGGTTAGGTCAGCTTTCCGATCGTCTTCTGCTGCTTGCCGAGACCTCCCTCCAGGTGATTTTGGATCAGACCGACCGGATCCGACCAACCATCCTGGTCATCGATTCCATCCAGACTATTGCTTCGGAAGAGTTGGAGTCCCCTCCGGGTAGTTTCAGTCAGGTTCGTGAAGCTGTCTTTCGGCTGATGACGCTCGCCAAGGAGAAGGAAATCAGCACCGTCGTCATCGGTCATATTACGAAGGAAGGGGCCATCGCCGGTCCGAAGGCGATGGAACACCTGGTCGACGCGGTCGTGTTCATGGAAGGGGAGGAGCATCAGATCCATCGTCTGCTGCGCGCCGTCAAGAATCGCTTTGGTCCTACTCCAGAGGTTGGTGTGTTCGAGATGACGGCGACCGGACTACAAGAGCTCGAAAACCCATCTGAGGTTTTTCTTGCCCAGCGCCCTTCGGGGGCGCCGGGCTCGGTCGTCATTCCGACTATGGAGGGAAGCCGACCACTGCTCGTGGAACTGCAGGCGCTGGTGGCGGCGCCAAGCGCCGCAATTCCCAGACGGGTTTTTAATGGTGTAGATAGCAATCGAGGCGTCTTGCTGTTGGCTGTACTGGAAAAGCGGCTTGGTCTGCCTCTCAGCGCATGTGATGTCTACGTCAACATCGTGGGAGGTGTCAGGGTGGGAGAGACTGCCGCCGATCTTGGTGTGGCCGTAGCGGTCCTTTCAAGCGCCAGAAACCTTCTGCTTGACCCCGGGCTGTGCGTGTTCGGTGAGATCGGTCTGGCAGGTGAGGTGCGAGCGGTGCCGATGGCGGAACGACGGCTCGAGGAGGCCGCTCGCCTGGGATTATCCCATTGTCTGATGCCACGACATAACCTCGATCGGACTCAATCTGACTTTTCCTCTCTAAGAGTGAGCGGGCTCTACACTCTGGAGGAGTTAGCGGAGAAACTGGAGATACGGCAGATGGTATGATCATAAGAAAAGGAATAAGGGATCCGCTGCTGCGAGTAAAGTGGGGGTGATTTCACACTATTGCACTGAAATTGCCACGTCCTCATCGGTCTGCGCAATGTTGAGAGGTGTGAGATGCTTGCTAGAGTCTGCCGCTATTCCTGGGAGAATCTTTTGACTAGTCAGAGAATCCCTGCTATAACTTACTATCAATAATGTATCGCACTGGGACAAAAGTAGTGTACCCCACCCATGGGGTTGGGTGGATTGAAGCCATCGAAAAGAAAGAGGTTGCAGGTGGACTGCAGCCTTTCTACGTAGTTCGCATCATTGGGAACGGTATGACCATTCTGGTTCCTACGCAGAACGCCAAACGAGTCGGCCTTCGAGCGGTTATTGAACCATCAGAGATTCCAAAGGTTCTTGCCATTTTAAAGAAGAATGACCTGAAAATCAGTTCGAATTGGAACCGCCGGTTTAAGGATAACCTGGAGCGAATCAGAACAGGATCGCTCTTTGAGGTTGCGCTGGTCCTGCGAAAGTTGGTCCTACTCCAGAAGGAACGGTGCCTGTCGTTCGGTGAGAAGACGATGCTGGAGAATGTCAGGAGGTTAATCGTCAGCGAGATCTCACATGCTTCCGGGATTGATCAGGAGGGAGCAAGGGCACTCGTTGAACAGGCGGTGGGTAATCACTGATGGCCATGCGCAAGGCCATCGAAGCCAACGAGAGGGGGTGATCGGTTTGAACAACTACCGAGTTGGTCTCCCGATGATTGTTGGAGGGGCGGCCATCGGATCCTATCTGGCCTATCAGGCCGGCGCAGGTCCGTACCAGCAATTGCTGCTGGGACTGGCCGGCCTCCTGCTTGGAGCCTCGTGCGGTATTGCTGTGATGGTTCTTCAACGCAAGTTTCATCAGGCTTCCCTGCAAGTCATTGTCAGCGGAACTATCGGATTCGTCTTGGGTCTTGGTTTGGCCGAACTCTTATTCAGTGCTATTTCAGGCTTTCAGGACTTCATTCCTCCTTACATCTATATGACCATGCGGATCATTATCACCATCGGGTCGGCGTACCTTGGGGCCGCTATCGCGATCGAGAAGAGCCGAGGGTTCAGTATGCTGGACGTCGTTCGGCTTTTCAGGGAAAAGCCGCGGGGCAAGAGCTATAAGATCCTGGACACCTCGGTGATCATTGATGGTCGTATTGCTGACATTTGCGAGACAGGATTTGTTGAGGGGACCCTTCTTGTGCCCCAGTTTGTCTTGCGGGAGTTGCAGCAGGTTGCCGACTCATCGGATCCGCTGAAGCGAAATCGTGGCCGTCGGGGATTGGATATTCTGCAAAAGATGCAGAAGAAGGCCGATGTGCATATCGAGATCAGCGATGTAGATTTTCCGGAGATCCGTGAGGTGGACGCGAAATTAGTTGCACTGGCCAGGACTTATAATGCCAAGGTCGTCACAAACGATTTTAATCTCAATAAGGTGGCAGGGTTGCATGGGATCGGGGTGTTGAACATCAACGAGTTGACCAATGCGCTCAAACCTGTTGTCCTGCCTGGTGAGGAAATGCAGGTCTACGTCCTGAAAGAAGGCAAGGAGTACAACCAAGGCATTGCCTACCTTGATGATGGGACGATGGTGGTGGTCGACAGCGGCCGTCGTTATATCGGCCAGACTGTCGATGTGCGCGTCACGACGGTGTTGCCGACGACAGCCGGACGCATGATCTTCTCACGCCTGAAGGAAGAGGCTGAGGCCGCTTAGGAGCAGGGTGTAGGGGGCAGGGTATAGGGGGCAGAAAAAGCATCTACCGCTATACCCGACACCCTCCACCAGACACCCTATGCATGTAACAGCAATTGTTCCCGCGGCGGGATCAGGAATTCGATTCGGAGGAAAGGTCAAGAAACAGTTTATTGCGCTGCACGGTCTTCCGGTGCTCAGCCACACGTTGCGAGCGCTTGCGACATCTCATGCGCTTGCAAACATCATCGTTGTAGTTCCTCCAGGGGAAGAGTCAAGGGGCCGAGAGGCGTTAGAGTTGGCCGAGATCAATCTGGAGACGGAGGTAGTTCCAGGGGGACAGACGCGGCAGGATTCAGTCTACAACGGTCTGCAGAGGGCGAAGGCGGAGACGGATCTCGTGTTGATCCACGACGGCGTTCGCCCTTTCGTTTCGCGTGGGGTTGTGCTGGCTGCCGTAGAAGCCGCAAAAGAAGTGGGCGCGGCGGTCGCGGCTGTTCCAGTCGTCGACACCATCAAGCGGGTAGATACCGATGGCTCCGTAATTGAGACGCTACCAAGAGGACAGCTCTGGTCGATCCAGACCCCTCAGGTGTTTCGTTACACGCTCCTGATGCGGGCTCACCGCGCGGTCCGGGAGCACGGGATCATTGCCACCGACGATGCCGCACTTGTGGAGCGAATCGGAGGGAGAGTCAAGGTTGTGAGAGGAAGCTATGAGAATATTAAAATTACGAGCGAAGAGGATTTACCCCTCGCCGGACTGATCCTGAGACGGTGGATGGTTCCATGACGGTTGGTATCGGGTTCGACACGCACCCATTAGTGTCCGGTCGGCGTCTTGTCCTTGGCGGGGTGGAGATCCCATTCGAGAAAGGCCTTGAGGGTCACTCGGATGCGGACGCCCTGGCCCATGCCGTCATAGACGCCATCCTTGGCGCGGCGTGCGCCGGCGATATCGGCTCCTGCTTTGGGACGGACGATCCTCAATACAAGGATGTATCGAGTCTCCTACTCCTCAGAGAAGCCTTCCAGCGAGTACAGACCCTTGGTTACACGGTGAATCACATCGATGCGACCATCATCGCAGAGGCCCCAAAGCTGGCGCCGTATATTGCGCAGATGCGGGCTAACCTCGCAGAAAGTATCAGAACCCCGATCGAGGGAGTGAGCGTCAAGGCGGCGACGGCAAATCGAGTAGGCGCGCTTGGGGCTGGTCATGGCATTGCCTGTCTTGCTATTGCATCTCTCCGGCGTCGTCCGATGACATCTGAGGGATAACGGGGATAGTCGTATGGCGCTAGCCGTCTATAATACCCTAAGCCAGAAAAAAGAGGTGTTTGAGCCGCTCGTACCCGGCGAAGTCCGAATGTACGCCTGCGGCCCGACCGTGTATGATCGTGCCCACATCGGTCACGCACGCGCTGCCCTGACCTTTGATGTAGTCCGGCGCTACCTGGAGTTCCGAGGGTACAAGGTTCTTTACGTCCGTAATTATACAGACGTGGACGATAAGATCATCCAGCGAGCCGCGGAGCTTGGACAGTCACGAGAAACGCTGACGGAAGAACAGATTGAGGCCTATCGCCAGGATATGGAGATCCTGGGGCTTAGAACGCCGACGGAGGAGCCTCGGGCCACACAGCATATCCAGGAGATGATCGAGATCATCCGGATCTTGATGGCGAAGGGAATTGCATATTCCATAGATGGCGATGTGTATTTCGAGGTCAGGCGCGCGCCAGACTATGGGAAGCTTTCTCATCGAGGTTTTAGCGAGTTGCGGGCAGGAGCGAGGGTTGAGGTGGATCCGCGGAAGCGCGATCCCCTCGATTTTGCCTTGTGGAAGGCATCGCGACCAGGGGAACCTGCATGGGAGAGCCCGTGGGGTCCTGGTAGGCCTGGCTGGCATATTGAGTGTTCAGCCATGTCGATGAAATATCTTGGTGAGACCTTCGACATCCACGGTGGGGGAGCTGATCTGATCTTTCCCCATCATGAGAACGAGATCGCGCAGTCGGAATGCGCCACCGGCAAGCCGTTCGCCCGCTACTGGATTCATAACGGGTTCGTCAATATCCACGCCGAAAAGATGTCGAAGTCACTGGGCAATGTCCTGACGGTTCAGGAGCTCCTCGGTCGCACCAGCCCTTGTGCGCTTAAGCTGTTCCTGCTCGGAACCCACTATCGGGCGCCCGTAGATTTTTCAGACGACGCGCTGAGCAGCGCCAAGGCCGCAGCAGCTCGATTCCATACTGTACTGGATGAGGTGCAGCGCTTCCGGGATGCCCAGAGTCCAAAGGGTGACCTTTCGCCCATGGATCCTCTGCCTCTTTTGAATCAGATTCGCGAGGCGGAGCAAGAGTTTACGGATGCGATGGATGATGATTTGAATACGCCGCGTGCGCTGGCCGCATTGTTTAATCTGACCAGGGGGATAAACGTTGCCATGAGAGATGCCGATGGCACACCTACAAAAGCTCTCGTGAATGGGCTTGACCTTGCGGGGGAAACGTTGCGTAGGTTGGGATCGGTGTTGGGCGGCTTGTTTGAAGGCCCACGGGAAAAAGTCGAGCGGATCAATATCACTCCGGGTACTGGTGCTTTGACTGTCGGATCGTCAGCCCCAGTTCTAAGGATGTCCGGAGATAATTACTATAAAGCTCGAGATGCTGTCGAGTCGGCGATTGCGTCAGAACAATCCCTGCCGGCGGATGCGATCAAGACTATAGTGGAATATCGCATGCAATGCCGCGAGACAAAGGACTGGGAGACTGCCGACGCAATCCGGACCTGGTTGGCGGACTTGGGGGTGATAGTAGACGATACCGCTCAAGGAGCTCGCTGGCGAGTAGAAGGCCACAAGCTGCTGAAGACACAGACGCCATGACAGAGCACGTACTCGTTGGTCCTCATGCTGTGCTGGAGGCGCTTCGGGCAAGGCGACGTCACATTGATCGGATTTATCTGGCGAGGGAACGGTATGATCCCAGGATCGCCGAGATTGTGAAGCGCGCCAGAGACTTGGGGGTGCCATTTAAAGAGGAAAAACGGGAACGGCTTGGCGAATTGGCCAAGGGGGTCATGCATCAAGGGGTCCTGGCCGTTGTCAGCGAGGTAGACTATGACGATCCTTTTGATCTGGTGGCTCGAATCAGGGCTGCCACCCCACTACCGTTATTGCTGCTGCTTGATGGAGTTCAAGACCCTCAGAACCTCGGAGCGATCATTCGCACCGCGGAGGCTGTCGGAGTAGACGGGCTCTTCATCTCGAAACATCGCGCTGCCGGGATCACTCCGGCGGTCGCAAGAGCCTCTGCCGGAGCTGTGGAGCACCTGCCTGTAGCGAGGGTTGCAGGTCTCCCGACGTTTCTCGCGTGGCTGAAAGATCAGGGTGTCTGGATTGTTGGAGCCGATCCAAATGCTGCGCAATCCCTCTATGAGATCGATTTGCATGCTTCAATGGGCGTAGTGATCGGGGGAGAGCACCGGGGACTGACAGTATTGGTGCGGCAACGGTGCGACCTGCTCGCACGAATCCCTACGCGTGGGCGTGTAGATTCTCTCAATGCCGCCGCCGCCGCCGCCGTTTTCCTCTTTGAGATCCGGCGGCAACATAGTGTCATGAAGCAACTTTCAGCGAATAGACAAGAAACTTCGATTACCACTCGAAAATACTCACAATAGAAATTATTGCTTGCTTTTTGCTTGCCATAACTTTATATTTGCCTTGCACCTCTCTCGGAGAATCAATAGTCTAAGGGTTTACGTGCTGGCGTAGCTCAGTTGGCAGAGCAGCTGATTTGTAATCAGCCGGTCGGGGGTTCAAATCCCTTCGCCAGCTCCACGGAGAGCCGGCGCTCAGGGAAACCCCGAAGAGAGATATGCGGGGAGATACCCAAGCGGCCAAAGGGGGCAGACTGTAAATCTGCTGGCGTTGCCTTCGGAGGTTCGAACCCTCCTCTCCCCACCATCGAAACGGACGCGCGCAGGAGGCGCCAGCCCAGAGGCGAGGCACTTCTACCGCAAGATTCATCAATGCCTGTGGCAACTGCTACACATTGGCGGGAATAGCTCAGTTGGCTAGAGCGTCAGCCTTCCAAGCTGAGGGTCGCGGGTTCGAATCCCGTTTCCCGCTCCAGAGGCACTGACATGTTGCCGTTCGAGTCGATATGCCTCGTGACCATTATTGTAATCCTCGCTTGCGAGCGAGCGGGTAAACAGCAAACGAAGCATCGGGTAGTAGTAGGTCCACGAGCAATGATGTGTCTTGAGAGAAGCTGAGGAGAAAGGGTCGCATAACCACCCGATGCGCGTGGTTATTATCCTATTGTGGATTGGGATCTCAACAGACCAGCCCACGTAGCTCAGTTGGCAGAGCACATCCTTGGTAAGGATGAGGTCACCAGTTCAATCCTGGTCGTGGGCTCCAGATGATCTTCTTAGTGCTAACTTGACAGGGACGACTAAATCCGCCCTCGGCGGATGAGTGCCGGAAGGGACAAGAAAGCCACCCTTCACGGCTGGGAGATGCTATGGCCAAGGCGAAGTTCGAGCGGACGAAAGAGCACATGAATATCGGGACCATCGGGCACATCGACCACGGCAAGACCACCCTGACCGCGGCGATCACGAAGGTTCTGCACGCGGCGAACGCGAAGGTCGCCTTCGTCCCCTTCGATCAGATCGACAAGGCGCCGGAGGAGAAGGAGCGGGGGATCACTATTAACATCGCCCACGTCGAGTACGAGACGCAAAAGCGCCACTACGCCCACGTCGACTGTCCCGGCCACGCCGACTACATCAAGAACATGATCACCGGCGCCGCGCAGATGGACGGGGCGATCCTGGTCGTGGCCGCCTCCGAGGGGCCGATGCCGCAGACCCGTGAGCATATCCTCCTCGCCCGCCAGGTCAACGTCCCCAATCTCGTCGTCTTCCTGAATAAGGTCGACCTGGTAGATGACCCCGAGCTGATCGAGCTGGTCGAACTCGAGGTCCGCGAATTGCTGACGACCTATAACTTTCCCGGCGACGATATCCCCATCATCCGCGGCAGTGCGCTCAAAGCGCTGGAGGCCGGCAGCGGCGATCGCAACGACCCCAACGCCAAACCGATCTTTGAGCTGATGGACGCCGTGGACGCGTACTTCCCTGCGCCCGTCCGCGTCCTCGACAAGCCGTTCCTCATGCCGATCGAGGACGTCTTCTCGATCTCCGGGCGCGGGACCGTCGTCACCGGCCGTGTCGAGCGCGGGATCATCAAGGTCGCTGACGAGGTAGAGCTCGTCGGTATCCGGGACACCCAGCGAACCGTCGTGACCGGAGTCGAGATGTTCCGCAAGCTCCTCGACCAGGGCCAGGCGGGAGACAACGTCGGGCTCCTGCTGCGGGGGACCAAGCGCGAGGAGGTCGAACGTGGCCAAGTGGTGGCCAAGCCCGGCTCCATCCCGCCCCACACGCGCTTTAAAGCTGAGGCGTACATCCTCACGAAGGAAGAGGGCGGCCGACATACCCCCTTCTTCAACGGCTACCGGCCCCAGTTCTACTTCCGAACGACAGACGTGACCGGCGTCTGCACGCTCCCGGCCGGAACCGAGATGGTCATGCCGGGGGATAACGTGAGCCTCGCGGTCGAACTGATTCAACCGATTGCCATGGAGAAGGAGCTGCGTTTCGCGATCCGCGAGGGGGGCCGCACCGTGGGGGCCGGCGTGGTGAGCGAGGTGGTGGAGTAGGGGAGATTTCGCTTGGAGTCCAGGCTTGCCGGTGACTGGAGCCTTTCCGCAAAGACAGAGTAGGGAGCGTACGGAGTAGCGATGCGTGAGATAATTACATTGGCTTGTGGTGAGTGTAAAAGGCGAAATTATACAACGACGAAGAGCAAACAGAACACGCCGGATAGAGTTGAGTTGAGCAAATACTGTCGTTGGTGCCGCAAGCACACCGCCCACAAGGAAGCCAAGTAAGCTATTTTGAGTTTCGGGTTTGATGTTGATGGCAGCGGCTGCAATAACCTGGAGCTCTAAACCTTTCAGAGGCCAGTAGCTCTAACGGCAGAGCATCGGACTCCAAATCCGAGGGTTGGGGGTTCAAATCCCTCCTGGCCTGCCATATGGTGGCATGAGCACCTCTTGCAGTTTCAGAGAGGCAATTGTCGGTAGTGATTCGGTGTCAGCGGATTGATCTTTCTGCGATCTTAGATCTGAATAGAAGGGCTCGGAAATGAGAGCGAAATTGACTACCGAAGTCGGAGAGCCGGAGGAGTAGAAGGACGACAATGATGCAACGGTGGCAGCAACTGGTTCAATTTTTAAAAGAGGTCAGGACTGAGCTGAAAAAGGTCAACTGGCCGCTAAAGAAAGAGGTAGTAGGGTCGACTATTGTTGTCATTGTATCGGTCTTTATCCTCTCATTCTTTCTTGGGGCGATAGACATGACGTTGCAGAAGCTGCTCACCCTGATGGTTGGATAGCCAGGTCAATCAATGTCAGCAGATCAGACTATGACGCAAAGCTGGTATGTAATTCACACATATTCGGGTTTTGAGAACAAGGTGAAGGAGAGTATTGAGCAACGGGCTGCTGCGCTTGGGCTGTCTGATAAGATTTCCCAGGTTATGATTCCTACTGAAGATGTGGTTGAACTTAAGAAGGGAAAGCGAACGGTTTCCTCGCGTAAATTCTTTCCAGGATATGTCCTAATTAAGGCGGAGATGTCAGAGCAGCTTTGGTATCTCGTCAAGAATACTCCGAAAGTAACCGGCTTTGTTGGCCCGGCTACCCACCCAACCCCGGTTCCAGAGGAGCAGGTACAAACTATCCTGCAACAGGTAGAGGAAGGGGCCGAGCGACCGAAGCACAGAGTCATGTTCCTTCGTGGGGAAAGTGTTCGGGTTATCGATGGCCCGTTTGCCAACTTTACTGGCCTTGTTGATGAGGTCAAACCTGAAAAGGGGCGGTTGAAGGTGATGGTCAGCATCTTCGGAAGGCCGACCCCGGTCGACCTTGAGTTCCTACAGGTTGAAAAGGTCTGAACGCACGGCTGACAGCTGATAGCTCACAGCCCTTGCATTTGAGGTTCTTATGGCAAAAAAAGTTACAGCGATTGTAAAACTTCAGGTTCCAGCCGGTAAGGCCAACCCAGCACCGCCGGTCGGCCCTGCACTCGGCCAGCATGGTGTTAACATTATGGAGTTCTGCAAGGCCTTCAATGCGCAGACGACGTCAGAAGAAGGTCTGGTGATTCCTGTTGTCATCACTATTTACGCAGACCGGTCTTTTACGTTTGTCACCAAGACTCCTCCGGCGGCAATTCTGCTCAAACAGGCTGTTGGAATCGCGAAGGCCTCGAAGGAACCCAACCGCACGAAGGTAGGAAAGGTAACCAGGAAGCAGGTGGAAGAGATCGCGCGAACGAAGATGCCGGACTTGAATGCGCTGTCGCTTGAGGCGGCTGTCAGGATTATCGAGGGAACGGCGAAGACCATGGGGATCGATGTGGTCTAGGGTTATGGAGTGAGACATGGCCAAAGCTGGAAAACGGTACGGAGCGGCTGTTGAGGCGGTCAAGCAAGTGAGCTCGTGTGACTTGGCCAAGGCGATCGAGGTGGTGAAATCGAATGCCGGTGCGAAGTTCAATGAGACCATGGAAATTGCTGTCCGCCTGGGGGTCGACCCGAAGCATGCTGATCAAATGGTGAGAGGTACGGTCGTACTGCCCCATGGAACAGGAAAGAGTGTTCGGGTGCTGGTCTTCATTAAGGGCGAACAAGAGAAAGATGCTCGAGAAGCCGGCGCCGATTATGTGGGCTGTGAGGACCTGATCGAGAAGATCCAGCAGGGGTGGCTTGAATTTGATCGTGCGATCGCCGCCCCGAACGTCATGGGTTTGGTGGGACGTCTCGGAAAGGTTCTCGGACCTCGTGGATTGATGCCCAACCCCAAGACCGGCACCGTCACCTTTGATGTTGGGAGAGCAGTCAGAGAGTTTAAGAGCGGAAAGATTGAGTATCGCACGGAGAAGGCGGGGATCGTGCATGCGCCTTTCGGTAAGGCGTCCTTTACGGCCAACCAACTCCATGAGAATGCTATGGCGTTACTGGAGGCGTTGATCCGGGCCAAGCCGGCTTCGAGTAAGGGACGATATCTCAATGGAGTCGCTATATCGTCGACAATGGGGCCGGGTGTAAAGGTGGAGCTTGACACCTTGGTGGGGTTGGCAAAGAGCTAGAGCAGCCACCTTGCCGTAGATGGAGGGGATAGTGAAGCGGGTAGAAAAAGCAGCGGCAGTTGATGATCTCAAGACCGTGTTGGCAGGGGCAACGGTCGCTATGTTGGCAGATCCTCTTGGTCTCACCGTAAGCGAATTGACTGAACTGAGAAAAACGCTTCGACACCAAGGGGCGACACTCCGGGTCGTGAAGAATACTCTTGCCAGATTGGCTACCACGGGGACGGAACTTCAGGAGCTGAAGCCTTACCTTGTCGGTCCGACGGCGATTGTTTACGGCAAAGGTGATCCTGCCGCGTCGGCCAAGCTCTTAACCTCTTTCAGCAAGACGAAACCGACCTTCCAAATCAAAGCCGGCTTTGCGGAGGGAAGGGTGCTGACAGGGCAAGATGTGATGGCGCTCGCCGATCTTCCTTCACGTGAGGTGCTTGCGACTCGGCTCGCTGGCATTATGCAATCTCCCCTTCGCGGCCTCGTGACTGTGCTGTGCGGGCCGCTTCGTTCGTTCCTGACGGTCCTGGACGCGGTGAGGCAGCAGAAGGGGTAGAGAGGGGACACAGCCTAGGCCTGTAGTGGCCCGGGCATCGTCGGTACATGTGTTATTACGTAGTCAAGGAGAGGAGTGACGATGGCAAAGGTCACAGTTGATGACGTATTGGATTCGATTGAGCAGTGGACTGTTCTGGATCTTAACAACCTTGTAAAGGGAATTGAGGAAAAATTTGGTGTCTCCGCAGCGGCAATGATGCCCGTGGCTGCGGTTGGCCAAGGCGGGGCTTCGGCTGCTGCGTCGCCCGCAGCCGAGGAGAAGACGGAGTTCTCGGTCATCCTCGCTTCTGTAGGGGAAAAGAAGATCCAGGTAATCAAGGAGGTGAGAGCAATCACCGGACTTGGTTTGAAAGAGGCCAAGGATCTTGTCGAGGGCGCTCCAAAGCCGGTGAAGGAAGGACTGTCGAAAGCTGAGGCCGAGGAGATTAAGGCGAAGCTTGAGGCGACAGGCGCGACTGCGGAACTTAAGTAGCACAGGAAGAAAAGGAGTCAAGGACGTATGGCCCTTGTGAAGAAAAGCGTGGCGGCTGAGCGCTGGTATTTCAGCAAGATCAAAGAGGTGATCTCGATTCCTAATCTGATCGAGATCCAGCGGCGGTCCTTTGATCAGTTTTTGCAAATGAAGGTACCTCCGCACGCGCGCGAGGAGATTGGCCTTCAGGGGGCCTTCGCAAGTATCTTCCCGATTTTCAATTACGACAGCTCAGCGTCTCTTGACTTTGTCAAGTACGAGTTTGGGACGCCCAAGTATGGCGCAGAGGAGTCCCTCGAGAAGGGGATGACCTATTCCGTTCCGATCAAGGTAACTCTTCGCCTGATGGTCTGGGATAAGCCGACTAACTCCGAGGCCGGCAGTATCAGGGACATTAAAGAGCAAGAGGTCTACCTGGGAGAGATGCCCTTAATGACGCCGCAGGGCACCTTCATTATCAATGGGACGGAGCGAGTGGTGGTCAGCCAGCTCCACCGCTCTCCAGGGGTCTTCTTCGACCATGACAGCGGCAAGACTCACCCGAGCGGCAAGATCCTCTACTCCGCCCGCCTCATCCCGTACCGAGGCTCTTGGTTGGAATTCGAGTTTGATGCGAGTGACGTGCTTCATGTTCGGGTAGACCGAAGACGGAGGTTTCTTGCGTCGATTCTGCTGCGAGCGATCGGCTATGGCAGCAATGAGGAGATACTGAACCTTTTTTATGACCGGGATGTCTTGCGTGTAGAGAAAGGGAAGGATGTCCTGCTTCAAGTGGGTTCTCCCGGTGCAACCAGCTTCCGAGTGAGTAAGGATATCCCCGATCCCCACACCAGACAGCTGATCCTTGGGGCGACAAAGCGCATCACGAAGGTGGCCCAGAAGCGACTACAGGCCCTGAAAATTACGGAGGTGCCCCTCTATAAAGAGGATCTCATCGGCAGAATTGCAGCTGCTGATATTGTGGATACAACGAGCGGCGAAGTGATCGTTGAATGTGCGCAGGAGATTACAGAAGAAACGCTGGAACGGGTCTTCAAGAGCGGACTGAGCGGTTTCGCCGTACTTGCCAGCATGGATGGTCGGGATGCGTTCGAGATTCGGGAAAGCATCATTCGCGACTCGACCCGTTCTGAGAAGGACGCCCTGACCGAGATGTATCGGAGAATGCGACCTGGAGACCCGCCCAATGAAGAGGCGACCAAGGTGTTCCTCGAGTCCATCTTCTTTAATCCAAAGCGCTACGATCTTTCCAAGGTTGGGCGCCTGAAGATCAATCGTAAACTTGGCCTGGATGTGCCGCTGGAGGTTCATGCCCTTATTTGCCGCCGATATCGACCTGCCGGAATGGAGGGACGAATCGGCCAGGTAGATGACATCGTGGAGGCTATCCGATACCTCCTCAGGCTGAAGCACGGGGAAACCGGAACTGCCGTCGATGACATCGACCATCTTGGCAATCGCCGAGTCCGGTCGGCTGGAGAACTCCTGGAAGAACAGTTCCGGGTCGGGTTGGCTCGAATGGAGCGGGCGGTCAGAGAGCGAATGAGTACGCAGGAGCTGGAAACCCTGATGCCGCATGACCTGGTGAACGCGAAGCCGGTGACGGCGGCGCTCAAAGAGTTCTTCGGCAGCTCCCAACTCTCCCAGTTTATGGATCAAACCAACCCGCTGGCTGAATTGACCCACAAGCGGCGGCTGTCAGCCTTGGGTCCTGGAGGGCTATCGCGGGAGCGGGCGGGGTTCGAGGTCCGTGACGTGCACCCGACTCATTACGGTCGCATGTGCCCCATCGAAACACCGGAAGGCCCCAACGTCGGTCTTATCGCCAGTCTGTCCACCTATGCGCGCGTCAACGATTTTGGCTTCATCGAGACACCATATCGTAAGGTCCGGAGTGGGGTTGTCACCGATGAGATCGAGTACCTAACGGCCGACGAGGAGGAAAAGTACACGATCGCACAGGCCAATGCGGAGCTAGACGGACGGGGGCGCTTTACGGCCGATCGAATCTCGTCGCGATCCGGAGGCAACTTTGTTACGGTTCCCCCAACGAATGTTGAGTACATGGATGTCGCCCCGAAGCAACTTGTGGGAGTTTCTACCTCGCTTGTTCCCTTCCTTGAACACGATGATGCCAATCGCGCCCTGATGGGCGCCAACATGCAACGTCAGGCGGTCCCCCTCCTGCGACCGGAGGCTCCCCTGGTTGGAACCGGGATGGAATATCCCGCAGCAAAAGACTCTGGGGCGGTCGTAGTGGCTCATCGTGGAGGGATCGTCGAATCGGTGACCGCTGACCGGATCATTGTCCGCGCTTCTGATGGCAAGGATGAAGACGGCGGGGACGATTCCGGGGTAGACATCTACGCCTTGGTGAAGTTTCGTCGCAGCAATCAAAATACCTGTATTACGCAGAAGCCGATCGTGAGCAAGGGAGAGCGGATTGCCAGGGGGCAGGTAATTGCTGACGGCCCGGCGACCCAGAATGGTGAACTGGCACTCGGGCAGAATGTCCTGGTGGCGTTCATGCCATGGGGTGGGTATAACTTTGAAGACGCAATCCTGATCAGCGAACGGCTGGTTAAGGAGGATCGCTATACCTCTATCCATATCGAGGAATTCGAAATCGAAGCGCGTGAGACCAAGTTGGGGAAGGAGGAGATCACGCGCGATACCCCGAATGTGGGTGAGGATGCGCTCAAAGATCTCGACGAGAGTGGAATCGTCCGGATTGGAGCCGAGGTGAAGCCCGGGGATATCCTGGTGGGGAAGGTTACCCCCAAAGGTGAAACCGTACTCACTCCGGAGGAGCGACTATTGCGGGCCATCTTTGGCGAGAAGGCCGAGGACGTGCGGGATGCCTCACTCTATGTTCCTCCTGGAATTTGCGGCACTGTCGTTGATGTGAAGGTCTTCTCCAGAAAAGGGATCGAAAAGGATGAACGGGCCAAGTCGATCGAGGACGAAGAGGTCAGCCGACTCCGCAAGGACTTCGAAGATGAGATCAGCATTATCGCTGCAGATCGGGATAGAAAGCTGCGATCCATCCTCGAGGGCATAAATGTCAGCAGGGAGATTCGGAGCAGGCACACGCGCAAGGTGATGGTTCCCAAGGGCAAGAAGTTGACCGGCGAGGTCCTGGATAAGCTGTCCCATGAGGACTTGGTGGATCTCGCGGGGCGATTAGACGAGGAGTTAGGTCGGAAGGCGAGCAGGATCGGCGACGCGGCGGATAACCAGGTCCATGTTCTGCAGACGCTCCTGGAAGAGCGAATCAGCAGGGCGACCAGAGGGGATGAACTCGCTCCCGGGGTTTTCAAAATGGTCAAGGTTTACGTGGCCATGAAACGAAAGCTCTCTGTCGGTGATAAGATCGCCGGCCGACATGGGAACAAGGGCGTGATTGCAAAGGTCCTGCCTGAGGAAGATATGCCGTATCTGCCTGACGGGACACCTGTCGAGGTGGTTCTGAATCCACTGGGCGTACCTTCTCGAATGAACGTAGGACAGATCCTGGAAACCCACCTGGGCTGGGCGGCTGGGGCCCTGGGGATACGGGTCGCCTCACCGGTCTTCGATGGAGCAACAGAGAAAGAGATCAAGACCTGGCTTAAGCGAGCCGGTCTCCCCGCTACCGGAAAGACCGTTCTCTATGATGGACGAACCGGAAAGCCGTTCCATCAGGAGGTGACGGTCGGCTATATCTACCTCATGAAGCTGGCCCATCTTGTGGATGATAAGATTCACGCTCGCTCCATTGGCCCCTACTCTTTGATTACTCAACAGCCTCTTGGGGGCAAGGCCCAATTCGGCGGACAGCGATTCGGTGAGATGGAGGTGTGGGCGCTGGAGGCGTACGGAGCCGCCCATATCTTGCAAGAGATCCTGACCGTGAAGTCAGACGATGTAGTGGGACGAACGAAGATGTACGAGTCGATTGTCAGGGGCGACTGTACTCTCGATCCGGGGCTTCCGGAATCCTTTAACGTCCTGGTCAAGGAACTGCAAAGCCTAGGACTGGATGTCGAGCTGAAAAAAGAGTAGCCCTCCTCCGATTGCGGGGTGCGAAATTCCGTAATCGCTAGGGTATGTGGAGGTTATAGTTGGATAAGTTTTTCGGGTTCTACGACGAAAAGACCATTGATCCTACCAGTTTCAAGGCTATCCGGATTGGACTCGCTTCGCCGGAGAAGATTCGGTCGTGGTCTTTCGGAGAGGTCAAGAAGCCGGAGACCATTAACTATCGGACGTTTAAGCCGGAACGGGATGGACTCTTCTGCTCTAAGATCTTCGGTCCGACAAAGGATTGGGAGTGCAACTGCGGTAAGTATAAGGGTATCAAGCATAAGGGAGTTGTCTGCGACAAGTGCGGTGTTGAGGTGATCAGGAGTAAAGCGCGGCGACAGCGGCTAGGCCACATCGAGCTGGTCTCCCCGGTCGTTCACGTTTGGTTCTACAAAGGTGTACCTAGTCGGATCGGTTATCTGCTCGATATATCCCTCCGAGATCTGGAGAAGGTCCTCTATTTTGAAGCGTATGTGGTGGTGAACCCGGGTAAGACTTCCTTTTCTTTGAAACAGCTCTTGACCGAGGAGCAGTATCGTCTGGCCTGCGAAGAGCACGGAGACGGTTTCAAGGCGGGAATCGGCGCAGGGGCGATTCGTGATCTGTTGAAGCGGTTGAACCTTCGTGAATTGGCGGAAGGTCTCCATGCGCAGATGCTTCAAGAGACCTCTCAGCAGAATCGTAAGAAGATCACCAAACGACTGCGAATCGTAGAGGCCTTCATCCATTCTGGCAATAAGCCGGAATGGATGATCCTGGACGCGATTCCGGTTCTACCGCCTGAGCTTCGGCCGCTGGTTCCCCTTGATGGGGGGCGTTTTGCAACATCGGATCTGAACGATCTCTATCGGCGGGTCATCAATCGTAACAACCGGCTCAGACGTCTTATTGAACTTCGGGCGCCTGACATCATTATCCGAAACGAGAAGCGGATGCTGCAGGAAGCGGTGGATGCTCTATTTGATAACGGCCGTCGTGGCCGCGCGTTGAAGGGACAGAACAATCGCCCCCTGAAGTCTCTTTCTGAAATGCTGAAAGGGAAGCAGGGACGCTTCCGCCAGAACCTGCTCGGAAAAAGGGTGGACTACTCCGGACGCTCGGTGATCGTGGTGGGGCCAGAGTTGAAGTTACACCAGTGCGGCTTACCGAAAAAGATGGCCCTTGAGCTGTTTAAACCCTTTATCTTCAGGAAGCTCCTCAAGGACGGTGTTGTCACCACCATCAAGAGCGCCAAGAAGCTGGTTGAAAAGGGTAAGTCTGAAGTGTGGGACGCCTTAGAGGAGGTAATCCGAGAGCATCCGGTCCTCCTGAACCGAGCTCCGACGCTACATCGGTTGGGTGTGCAGGCCTTTGAACCTGTGCTGGTAGAGGGAGAAGCGATCAAGATCCATCCCTTGGTCTGCTCGGCCTTCAATGCTGACTTTGATGGCGACCAGATGGCCGTCCATGTGCCCCTGTCACCGGAGGCACAGATTGAGGCCTCGGTTCTGATGCTGGCTCCCCATAATATCCTGTCTCCGGCAAATGGTGCGCCTATCGCTGCTCCCAGCCAGGATATCGTACTGGGCTGCTACTATCTGACCAGAAGTAGGGCCGGCGAGAAGGGCGAAGGCCACGTGTTCTCCGGTCTGGACGAGGTCAAGGCGGCCTATGATGCCGATGAGGTAGGACTGATGGCTTTCGTCAAGGTCCGCATCGACGGTGAACTGATCGAGACCACCCCAGGCCGCTGCATCTTCAATGAACATCTGCCGGAGACCCTCCGATTCATCAATCAGGATATGAATCGGCGGGAGTTGACCCGTCTCATCGCGCAGTGCTGCTACCTCCTCGGGAATGCGGAAACAGTGAAGCTCCTGGACAACCTGAAGGATCTTGGGTTCAGGTACGCCACGCTTGCCGGTATCTCGATCGGCATCGACGACATGCTCATCCCATCTACGAAAGGCGAGCTGATCGACGAAGCTAACAAGGAGATCGTCAAGATTGAGCGTGAGTATCAGGATGGCCTGATCACTAAAGGCGAGCGCTACAACAAGATTATTGATATCTGGACCCACGTTACCGAACGCGTGTCGGATGAGATGTTCCGTGAGATCGAAGCGGAAGAGAAAGGAGAATTTAACCCGGTCTTCATGATGGCCGATTCCGGGGCGAGAGGCAGTCGGCAGCAGATCAGACAGCTGGCAGGTATGCGCGGTTTGATGGCTAAGCCTTCCGGAGAGATCATTGAGACCCCTATTACCGCGAACTTCCGGGAGGGGCTTACTGTTCTTCAGTACTTTATCTCTACTCACGGGGCACGAAAGGGTCTAGCGGATACAGCCTTGAAAACGGCCGACTCCGGTTATCTAACGCGCCGGCTGGTGGATGTGGCCCAGGATGTCATTGTGACCGAGGTGGATTGTGGCACGCCTAATGGGATATGGGTCACCCCCCTCATCGAGGGTGGCGAGATTATTCAGCCTCTGCGTGACCGAATCCTCGGACGAGTAGCCTTGGATGATATCCTTGATCCCTTTACGGGGGAGGGATTGGTGGAGGCCAATCAAGAGATCGTAGAGGTATTGGCCAGCAAGATCGAAAATGCCGGTATTGATCGAGTCAAAATTCGCTCTGTCCTTACCTGCGAGGCGCGACGAGGCATCTGCATCAAGTGTTACGGCCGCAACCTTGCCACCGGCAGATTGGTAGAATTGGGAGAGGCATGCGGTGTCTTGGCGGCGCAGTCTATCGGCGAACCTGGGACCCAGTTGACCATGCGGACGTTCCACATCGGGGGTACAGCGAGCCGTGCCGTCGAGCAGAGTACCCTCGAATGTAAGGGGGCGGGGATCGTCAAGTTTTCGAGTCTGCGTACGGTCAAGACCGCCAAGAGCGACTACGTGGTGATGAACCGGAATGGCGTGATCAGCATTATCGATGAGAAGGGCCGAAAGAAAGAGAGCTACCCGGCGGTCTACGGCGCTCACCTGAAAGTGGAGGACGGTGCGACGGTGAAGGCCGGGCAGATATTGATGGAGTGGGACCCCTTTACGAGTGCGATCTTGGCCGAGCATGGTGGAAGAGTGCACTTCCGGGATGTCGTCGATGGGGTGACTATCCGGGAGGAAGTGGATGAGGTTACCGGCCTATCGCAGCGCGTCGTGGTAGAGCATGGCCGAGAGGACTTGCAGCCGCGGATCTCAATTAAAGACGAGCATGGCGCGACCGTTTTCCGCTGTCTGCTGCCCGCCAGCGCTCACCTTATGGTGACTGAGGGGCAGATAGTGTCGGCCGGGGATAGCGTGTCGAAGATCCCGCGGGAGACGATGAAGACTAAGGACATCACGGGTGGTCTTCCCAGGGTAGCTGAACTATTCGAGGCGCGCAGGCCAAAGGACGCTGCCGTTATTTCCGAGATCGATGGACGTGTAGAATTTGGCGGAATCGTCAAGGGTATGCGCAAGCTTTCCGTGAGAGACGAACACGGCGACGCAAGAGAATACCTGGTCGCCAGACGCAGACATATCAATGTGTTGGAAGGGGACGAGGTAAAGGCCGGAGAACCCTTCATGGACGGTCCTATTAACCCCCATGACATCCTGGATGTATTGGGTGAACAGGAACTGCAGAAGTATCTGGTCAATGAAATACAAGAGGTCTACCGGCTTCAGGGAGTTCAGATCAATGATAAGCACATTGAAGTAATCGTCAGGCAGATGCTCAAGCGAGTACGGGTCGAGGCGGCCGGCGATGCGAACTTCCTGGTTGGTGAGCACGTTGATAAGGCTGTCTTCCTCGAAGAGAACCAGCGAGTCATGGCCTCAGGCGGGATCGCGGCCACTGCTAAATCCCTTCTCCTGGGGATTACCAAGGCGTCACTTTCCACTGACAGCTTCATCTCCGCCGCCTCGTTTCAGGAAACTACGAAGGTTTTAACGGAGGCGGCCATCAATGGGGCGAGGGATGAATTGCGTGGCCTGAAAGAGAACGTCATCATGGGGCGACTGATTCCGGCCGGCACTGGAATGAGGTGGTATCGAGAGACCACTATTTCTACACCTGAGGTGGCGTCGCCGAAGGAGGCCCTAACGGGGGCACACGTAGCGGTTGAGGGAGGATCTGACGATTTAGATGCGTCGCTTGATAATTAGATTGATTCATTAAAAGACTTGACAATGGAAATTGAGTCTGTATAATAACTTGATTGCCTAACAGAGGGAGAAGTCGGTGCCTACCATCCATCAGTTAGTTCGTAAGGGTCGAGTTGCAGCCGTCAAGAAGGCCAAGACGCCGGCGCTACAGTCTTGTCCGCAGCGACGCGGGGTCTGCATTCGTGTGTATACGACTACTCCGAAGAAGCCGAATTCCGCCCTTCGAAAGGTAACCAGGGTGCGCCTTAGCAATGGGATTGAGGTGACGACGTATATTCCCGGAGTTGGCCACAATCTGCAGGAGCACTCTATCGTCCTCATCAGGGGAGGTCGCGTGAAGGACCTGCCTGGCGTCCGCTATCATGTTATTCGCGGCGCTCTCGATACGGCGGGTGTCCAGGATCGCAAACAGAGTCGATCTCTTTACGGAGCCAAGAGACCAAAGATCGCTTAACGACCTTCGATGCAGAAGGGAAAATCGGTTCTTCACGGACCTTACCTGAAGCGCCGATTTTAATTTTCTGGTCATATGTGAGGCTTAGTGTTACGGGGAATGCTCAATGCCCAGACGTAAAGTAACTGAGAAACGAGAGGCTGTCGCCGATCCTGTCTATAGCAACCGAATGGTTGCGAAGTTTATCAACAGCATGATGGTTCAAGGCAAGAAAAGTATTGCCGAGTCGATTGTCTACGGGTCGATGAAGATCATTGAGGATCGGGCGAAAACGGATCCGCTGCGAATGTTTAAACAGGCTGTGGACAATGTCAAACCGATACTCGAAGTCAAGTCGCGACGGGTAGGTGGCGCGACCTATCAGGTGCCGGTGGAGGTCCGAGCGGAACGCCGCACCTCTCTGGCGTTCCGCTGGATCATCGGTTTCTCGAGAAAGCGTACAGAAAAGACGATGGCAGAGCGGTTGGCCGGTGAGTTGATCGAGGCGGCGGCGAACCGAGGAAGCTCGGTGAAGAAGAAGGAGGATACGCACAAGATGGCGGAGGCCAACAAGGCGTTCGCCCATTATCGCTGGTAATAGCAAGGAGCGGTGTTTAGCAGTCGGCTCTGTGATTTTTATCGAAAGATGATGGCTAATAGCTGCATGTCTTGTTGCTAGTTAACACTTTGGACTCTGGACGTAACTATGGCTGAGACATTTCCGATAGAGGCAGTCAGAAACATCGGCATCATGGCCCACATCGACGCTGGGAAGACCACCACCACCGAGCGGATCCTGTACTATACCGGAAAGACTTATAAGATCGGGGAGGTGCACGAGGGTTCCACCGAGATGGACTGGATGGAGCAGGAGCGTGAGCGAGGGATTACGATCACCTCCGCCACTACCACCTGCTTCTGGCGGGACCATCGTATCAACATCATCGACACGCCGGGACACGTTGATTTTACGGTTGAGGTTGAGCGGTCGCTTCGAGTCCTGGATGGGGCCGTGGCCCTCTTCGACGCGGTGGCTGGCGTGGAACCCCAGTCTGAGACGGTGTGGCGCCAAGCGGACAAGTACGGCGTTCCTCGTATCGCCTTCGTGAATAAGATGGATCGCATGGGAGCCAATTTCGATCAGTGCGTTCAGATGATCGCTGAGCGTCTGGGGGCCGTTCCATTAGTTGTGCAGCTTCCCATTGGTCGGGAGGATCATTTCGAGGGTGTCGTGGACCTGATCCGGATGAAGGCGGTGATCTGGGATGATGAGACCCTGGGGGCGAACTACCGGGAGGATGAGATTTCCGAGGAGATGCGTTCACAGGCTCAGGAGGCTCGCGAGCGGCTGCTAGAGACCATCGCTGAAGTGGACGACAGCTTCCTCATCCGTTATATTGATGGCCTCGCGGTTGGACCGGAGGAGATCAAGACTGCGATTCGCAGCGCAGCGCTCAAACTCCTGCTGGTCCCGGTGCTCGCCGGCGCCTCGTTCAAGAACAAGGGCGTCCAGCTATTGCTCGATGCCGTGGTGGACTATCTCCCGTCTCCGGTTGACCTGCCGCCCATTGAGGGTCTCGATTCGACAGGCGCAAAATCTGTCGTGCGTGTCCCGAAGGCAAGCGAGCCCTTCGCCGCCTTAGTATTTAAGATTATGACGGATCCCTATGTAGGACAACTGGCCTTTTTTAGGGTCTATTCAGGTACCCTCACCTCGGGGAGCCACGTATATAACTCTTCGCGCGGCAGTCGGGAGCGGATTGGGCGGCTGCTGCAGATGCACGCCAATAAGCGCGAGGAGATCAAGGAGGTCTTTGCTGGTGACATTGCTGCTGCCGTGGGACTCAAAGGCGCCAGAACGGGCGACACCCTGTGTGACGAGACCAACCAGATCATTCTGGAATCGATCGAGTTTCCTGAGCCGGTGATCTCTGTGGCCATCGAGCCAAAGACGAAAGAGGGGCAGGATCGACTGGCTACCGGACTCGCCGCATTGGCCAATGAGGATCCGACCTTTCGCGCCAGCACGGACGAAGAGACCGGGCAGACGATTATCTCCGGGATGGGAGAACTGCATCTCGAGATTATTGTCGACAGGCTCTTGCGGGAGTTTCGAGTTGAGGCCAATGTCGGCAAGCCCGAGGTGGCCTATCGTGAAACCGTGACGATCTCGGCTGAGGCTGAGGGTCGGTATGTGCGACAGACCGGTGGGCGTGGACAGTACGGACACGTCTGGATCAAGGTGGAACCCGCCCCTGCTCGATCGGGATTCGAATTTGTCAATAAGATCGTGGGTGGCGTGGTGCCTAAAGAGTATATCCCCGCGGTGGAGAAAGGCATCAAGGAGGCATTGCATACCGGGGTGGTGGCCGGCTACCCCGTCATCGATATGAAGGTCACCCTCTTTGACGGATCGTATCATGAGGTGGACTCCTCAGAGATGTCGTTCAAGATCGCCGGATCAATGGCTTTCAAGGAGGCGACCAGTCGGGCGAAGCCGGTGCTGCTGGAACCGATTATGCAGGTCGATGTCTCGACGCCGGAGGCCTTCCTCGGAGAGGTTATCGGCAATTTGAACTCGCGTCGTGGGCGGGTAATTGGGATCGAGTCCAGATCTGTCGCTCAGGTAGTTCAAGCGGAGGTGCCGCTATCCGAGATGTTCGGGTACGCCACTGACCTACGTTCAGCGACCCAGGGTCGGGCCGCCCACTCGATGCAGTTTTCACGGTACGAGCCGGTTCCAGCCAGTATTGCTGGGGAGATTGTGGCCCGTATGGGTGGGCGGACCGGCGGACGGTAGTCGGATTCGGTTTCGTATCTAAAGGAGCTTCTATGGCCAAGGCGAAGTTCGAGCGGACGAAAGAGCACATGAATATCGGGACCATCGGGCACATCGACCACGGCAAGACCACCCTGACCGCGGCGATCACGAAGGTTCTGCACGCGGCGAACGCGAAGGTCGCCTTCGTCCCCTTCGATCAGATCGACAAGGCGCCGGAGGAGAAGGAGCGGGGGATCACTATTAACATCGCCCACGTCGAGTACGAGACGCAAAAGCGCCACTACGCCCACGTCGACTGTCCCGGCCACGCCGACTACATCAAGAACATGATCACCGGCGCCGCGCAGATGGACGGGGCGATCCTGGTCGTGGCCGCCTCCGAGGGGCCGATGCCGCAGACCCGTGAGCATATCCTCCTCGCCCGCCAGGTCAACGTCCCCAATCTCGTCGTCTTCCTGAATAAGGTCGACCTGGTAGATGACCCCGAGCTGATCGAGCTGGTCGAACTCGAGGTCCGCGAATTGCTGACGACCTATAACTTTCCCGGCGACGATATCCCCATCATCCGCGGCAGTGCGCTCAAAGCGCTGGAGGCCGGCAGCGGCGATCGCAACGACCCCAACGCCAAACCGATCTTTGAGCTGATGGACGCCGTGGACGCGTACTTCCCTGCGCCCGTCCGCGTCCTCGACAAGCCGTTCCTCATGCCGATCGAGGACGTCTTCTCGATCTCCGGGCGCGGGACCGTCGTCACCGGCCGTGTCGAGCGCGGGATCATCAAGGTCGCTGACGAGGTAGAGCTCGTCGGTATCCGGGACACCCAGCGAACCGTCGTGACCGGAGTCGAGATGTTCCGCAAGCTCCTCGACCAGGGCCAGGCGGGAGACAACGTCGGGCTCCTGCTGCGGGGGACCAAGCGCGAGGAGGTCGAACGTGGCCAAGTGGTGGCCAAGCCCGGCTCCATCCCGCCCCACACGCGCTTTAAAGCTGAGGCGTACATCCTCACGAAGGAAGAGGGCGGCCGACATACCCCCTTCTTCAACGGCTACCGGCCCCAGTTCTACTTCCGAACGACAGACGTGACCGGCGTCTGCACGCTCCCGGCCGGAACCGAGATGGTCATGCCGGGGGATAACGTGAGCCTCGCGGTCGAACTGATTCAACCGATTGCCATGGAGAAGGAGCTGCGTTTCGCGATCCGCGAGGGGGGCCGCACCGTGGGGGCCGGCGTGGTGAGCGAGGTGGTGGAGTAGGGG
>NSJM01000102.1 GCA_002634395.1 Candidatus Methylomirabilis sp. | reverse complement strand
TCAACGTTGGTCCTGCTCGCGCGTTCGATGGGTGCGGAGAAGATTAAGATCCGGCCTCGCGCGATCATGACCGGAGGAGAACTGGTCCTTGAGTGGCAACGAAGGTTTCTGGAGAGCTCATTCGGCTGTACGGTCCTTGACTTCTATGGAATGTGGGAGTCTGTTGCCGGCGCCGCGCAGTGCGAGCGGGGCGGCTATCACCTTATACCTGAGTGTGGCTATGTCGAGATTGTACGGAACGGGCGCCCAAGCGGTCCGGGTGAGGCCGGAGAACTGGTTGGAACGCACCTGCGAAACTACTCGATGCCGCTTATTCGGTACAATACCCACGATGTCGTCGCCTGGACCGGGCAGGTGTGTCCATGTGGCCGCGCAACCCCCACGCTTGCGATTATCGGTGGAAGGGGGCGCGATCTACTGGTCACGAAGACCGGCTATTGTGTCATTCAGGCCGGATTGGCAACCCGGTTCGTCCCGTCGCTTCCCGTAGAAAAGTTGCAGTTCTACCAGGAGAAGAAGGGAGAAGCGCTGATTCGGATCGTTCGCCGCAGCGGATACACACCGGAGCACACCAGGATGCTTCTCGATGAACTCACCAAAGAAGTGGGTGACTCCATGGCATTCTCGTGGGAGTATGTCGACGATATCCCTAGAGGTCCATCGGGTAAATACCAGTTTGTCATCTCTCACGTCCAACTGGAACTGTGAAAGGCGACATGGGGCAGGCGTGAGGGAAACGGGAAGGCTTACAATGGCTTTTGCAGCGGGCAACATGAAAAGCCTCTTTGTCATTACCCAGCATGGCGCGGATAGCGTTGTGGATTTACTGCCGACAATTCTTGCGAAAACGGACCTGCGGGTGGCAGGCGTCGCCTTCCTGACGTGGCGCCCTGCTCGTCCCAGACAGCTTGGTCATACTGTCCTTGACCGAATCCGGATTTATGGGATCCGCGCGTGGGCAATACGGCAGGTGCTTGGCCTATGGGGCCGAGTGAGGTTGCCGCTTCGCGCGTATCGTTTGAGGGCTACCCTGAAAGCACACGCAATCCCTTGGTTCACGATTGATGACGTGAACGATCCCAAATTTCTCGATCACGTCCGCCGATTAGGTCCAGACTGTGTGCTGTGTATTTTTGCCCTCCAGCGGTTTGGTCCCGAGCTCCTTAGCATTCCTCGGATTGGCTGTATCAATCTGCATCTGGCCCATCTCCCGGAATGCCGTGGACTCCATTCCTCGTTTTGGAACCTTTACAATGGGGAGCGAGAGTCCGGCGTCTCGATCCACTTCATGAATGGCCGTTGGGACGCTGGTCCTATCATCGCGGAGAGACGCTTCCCGATCTCCCCTGGGGAAACGGTCCATTCTTTAGATCGCAAGAAGCTGGAGATCTTGCCAAGCCTACTCTCGGAGACACTGGACGCGCTCATGGAGGATCGCGTCATACCGCGCGAGCATGATCCTCAGCGAGGAGCCTACTACTCTGTTCCCTCTTACCAAGCCCTCGTCTGTTTTCGTAAGGAGCGGGGTGGCAGGTGGCTGTAATACGGTGAGGCAACGCATGGCCAATCCAGCGAGACAAGTGAGCTCCGAGGCGTGACAGATCTTATGAGCGCTCCGCTTCCATGGCGTCAGCTCCTCCGACGGGCGCGAGAGTCCGGCCCGCAGTTCATTCTCCGCTACCTGAGCATGCTCAGGCGGCATCGGCTGCCGCCCGAGCACATCCGTCGGTATCAGGAACGGCGCCTCGAGAGAACTCTCCGACACGCCCTGAAGCGAGTCCCGGCCTATATGGAGACGCCAGGGAGCAGGGTGTCGGTGATGCGGGGTGAGGGGTTTCGCGCACTCGAACAATTTCCTATTATGGACCGATGGGACCTTGTTGAGCAACGGGAGCGGTTTGTGGCAAACACTGCGCTGCGCTACTCCCCCCGATTGGTCCAGACAGGGGGAACCACGGGGAAGCCTGTCCGGCTGTATCTGAGTGGCCTGACCAGGGCCCGCTGGAACATGATGGCGCTTCTTCGGTACCAGTGGGCCGGCTGGAGGGCGGGTGATAGAACGGTTGTCTTCGGGACCTCGTACGGTGATCGGGTAGGAGCGATTCCTGTCGATGTCGTGTGCCAGGTCGATCGGGCGACGGGACGTCTGTTTCTCAATGGGGCTCGGGTGACGACTGAACAGGTGGTGAGCTTCGCTCGAATGACCTTTGAGTTTCACCCGCAGTTCATCCTGGGTTTTCCATCCCTGCTGGTCCTCCTTGCTCGTGAGGTTCAGGCACTTGGCTTACGGGTGAGGCCGCGCGCCGTGTTGACCGGTGGGGAGTTGCTGGGGGAGGCACAGCGAGAGTATTTGACGCAGACGTTTGGGTGCCCTGTTTTTGACTGGTACAATATGTGGGAGAATGTTGCTACGGCCATCCAGTGCGAGCGTGGGACTTATCACTTCATTCCGGAGTTGAGCTATGTGGAGATTCTGCGGAATGGACGGCCTGCTCAGCCTGGTGAGGTGGGAGAGGTCGTGGGAACACATCTCGAAAACTACGGCATGCCTTTGATCCGCTACAATATGAACGATCTGGCCTCACCGATCGGATCGCCGTGTGAATGTGGCCGGAACCTTCTGTCGATCAGATTCATTGGCGGGAAGGGACGTGATCTCATTATCACACCGCGGGGATTTGCCGTATTGTCGGCGAGGCAGGTTACGGCCAAACTCGATCCGCCGATTCGAATCGACAAGCTCCAATTCTACCAGGAACGGAAGGAGGAGGTTCTGATCCGGATCGTCCGCGGGGCCGGACACAATGAGGACGATACGCGGCGACTCCTTGCGCAAGTTGACCGAATGCTGGAAGGCGTGGTAGTACTCCGGTCTGAGTATGTGGATGATATTCCAAGGACACTGTCGGGCAAGTTTCCGTATGTTGTTTGCAAGGTTCCACTGGAGCTGTGACGGATGGCCATTGATTGGATCTGGGAGGAGAACCATCTACCGCGATGACTATCGCGGATTCCGACGCATAGCAGGTGGTGTCTTTCTGGTAAGGCCTCCTGCCCACTCGAGACGATCGAGGAACGGCGCGTGAAGGTTCCCTGGCGTGAACTCCTGTATGAGAGTTGGCAATTAGGTCCCTGGGTTGTCGAATCGTACCTGGAAATCCTTCGACATCAGCGGATGGCTGCGGGAACTCTCCACCGGATGCAGGGGCGCCGCCTGGCCTGTGTCATCCGGTATGCCTGGCGTGACGTCCCGTACTACCGCAGTGTACTCCCCGAGCATTCCGAATCGTCCGGAGGTGGTGCCCTTACTGATCTCGGTCGGTTCCCGATCATCGACCGAAGCATCCTGGCCGATCATTGGTCTGAATTCAGGGCGCGGGACGCGACTCGCTTTACCCCTCGGTCCAGACGGACCGGTGGCACCTTCGGCCGACCTCTCCAGATTTTGCTCGACAGAAGGACGCGCGCGCTGCGCATGGCCTATGATCTGGTCAGGATGCAGTGGGCCGGCTGGACGACCGGAGACCGCACGGCAGTGTTGACCGTTCCTCTCGGGTACTTCGGGGGAGGCAAGATAGACTATGATTCTCTCTACGCCGTTGATGTGCCCAGAAAAACGCTGCTCCTCAACGCGGCACGTCTCGACGAGCAGCGCCTTCGAGATCTCAGCCGCGTCGTTGGAGAGCATCGTCCTGACAGCCTCCGAGGCTTTCCCTCGATGCTTGTCCTACTGGCCCGCTTCCTGGATGCCGAGAAGATCAGGATCCGGCCACGGTCCGTCATGACGGGTGGAGAACTCATCCTCGACTGGCAGCGACGGTTCCTCGAGGATGCATTCGGTTGCAGGGTCTTTGATCGCTATGGGATGTGGGAGTCCGTCGCTGCGGCGAGCCAGTGCGAGCAGGGGGGCTACCACCTTTTGCCTGGGTTAGGCTATGTCGAGATTCTGCGAAACGGCCGGCCCTGCGGTCCCGGTGAACCCGGAGAGCTGGTCGGGACGCATCTCGTGAATCATTCGATGCCGCTCATTCGATACAACATGCACGACGTCGCTGCCTGGACTGGACAAATGTGCCCTTGCGGTCGGGAAACCCCGACGCTATCGATCATCGGGGGAAGGGGCCGCGATCTACTTGTCACCAGGAGTGGCTATGCCGTGGTCCCGGCGGGTTTACTGACCCGGATCGTTCCGTCGCTCCCCATTGAAAAGCTGCAGTTTTATCAGGAAAAGAAAGGTGAGGTGTTGGTGCGGATCGTCCCTGGCAGGGGGTACACCCCGGAGCATACTCGAATGCTACTGCATGAGATCGAGCGGCATCTTGGCGACTCCATGAGTGTCTCATGGGAGTGTGTCGAGGATATCCCCAGAGCCGCATCAGGAAAATACCAATTCGTGATCTCTCAGGTCCCCTTGGAGCTGTGAGGCGGGGCAATCGAGCGGGTGTCGCAGTATCCTCTCTCCGAATCGAAGCTGCTCGCCGATTAACCGAGGCGCTGTGGAGAGCCGTTTGCGTGAAATGGAGAAGTGGAGGAATCTCCCATGGTCGGAGCTTATTCGGCGGGCGAGCGAGTCCGGCCCGCAGTTCATCCTTGGCTACCTCGGGATGCTCCGGCGCCATCGCTTGCCTCCCGATCGGATCCGGCAGTACCAGGAGCGTCGCGTCGAGCGGATCGTGCGACATGCGCTGCGGTATGTTCCGGCCTACCAGACGGAGCATGGTGCTGTCACGGCCGACATCCATGGAGCGGGCCCTCGGCTCCTGGAACAGTTTCCCATCCTGGACCGTCGGATGGTAGCGGAGCGCCCGGAGCAGTTCGTGGCGGTAAATGCGCGGCGATTCGCGCCGAAGTCGAGACGGACAGGGGGCACCACCGGCAAACCGCTCGAGCTGTATCTGGATGGGCGTACCCGTGCGCTGTGGAACATGGCGGTATTATGCTGGATGCAATGGGCAGGGTGGAAACCGGGCGACCGTGTGGTTGTCTTTCGTCTTCGGTATGGCTATCAGCCGAACTCGAGCGAGTTTTATACCCCGTATCTCGTGGATCACTCAAAGCGAGAGCTGTTTCTGAATGCGGCAAGGCTTGACGATCGACGCCTCCGAGAATTCGCCTCGCTTATGATTGACTTTCGCCCGCATCTCCTGCGGGGCTTGCCGTCGCATCTGGTCCTTCTCGCTCGTGCTGTTAACGCTCTTCACGGGCGCGTGCAACTCCGGGCCGTCCTGACCGGCGGCGAGCTGCTCGGGTATGACCAGAGACGCTATCTCGAGGAGACATTTGCGTGCAAGGTGCTTGACCACTACAATATGTGGGAAATGGTTGCCTTCGCCCCCCAATGCAGAGAAGGCAGCTACCACTTGATTCCGGAACTGAGCTACGTTGAAATCCTCCGTAGTGGTCGCCGTTGTGAGGCGGGAGAGGTGGGTGAGATCGTCGGCACCCATCTTGGAAACTACTCGATGCCGCTGGTCCGATACAATATGAGCGATGTGGCCTCTCCGATCGGTGCGCCCTGCTCGTGTGGTCGAACGACCCCGACGTTTGCGCTTGTTGGTGGAAGAGGACGAGACATCATCGTCACACCGAATGGCTATGTTGTCCTGCAGAACCGACTCATCTCGGCCGCGATCAGTCCTCCGCTGCCGGTGGAGAAGTTGCAGTTCTACCAGGAGCGGAAAGAGGAGGTATTGGTGAGGATCGTTCGCGGAGAAGGGTATACTGAGGACGATACCGGTCGACTCATCGCGGAGATCGACAAGATGTTTGATGGAGCAGTCAAGATCCGATGGGAGTACGTTGACGATATTCCCAGGATGTTATCGGGGAAATTTCCATTCGTCGTCTCGCGCGTGCCTTTGGAACTGTAAGGCAAAGGATTCTACAGTGCCTTCTAATGACTGCTCTCCTAGTTTACGGGGTAACCAATCGTGAGAGATGCTGGGCAAACGCGGCGGACATTGACCGGTGTAGGTTCCGATTCAGTGACGGTGCCGGGATTCAGGAACGAACAGTAGAAAGGGAGGTACTGTGTCCGGTTGAAGCCGTTGTTCGGCACCTACCCCTCCGGCCTATGCCGCTCGCAGTAGGAACTCTACCCTCACAGCGTCGAACGGGAACTCGATGCGCCCATCTGGTGCGCGGCTCAGCACCCCGGCCTCCAGTAGCGCCGTTACGTCGCCATGTACGGCTTTTACATCGCGCCCAACCCGACGCGCGGCCTCGCGGATCGACACGGGGCCGGTCCCACAAAGAGCTTTGAGAAGCCCCCAGCGCTTGGCCGTCAGCACCTTCCAGAGAAGCTCAGGTGTCGCGAAGCTAATGCGCGCCTCGCGCTCCGCTCGCCTCGTCCTCATGGTGGCTGCAGCATCGGCCAATGTGTCCTTGAGGGAACGAACTTCAAGCACGACCGTGTTCATGATTCCACCTCGCAACGTCCGATTCGAAATCAGCCATCAGTTGATCCGGTGTAGAAAAGTTGTAGGGCTCTTGGGCTGCTTCGGCGTGCCGGTGATCACCTGTGCCTCGTTCGTTGTCGTAACGCAATACGCATTTCCCACCAACGACATACGCCAGCCGGTACTTCAATTCATGCGTCGACGGCGGAACCGGTTCCGGAATCTGCCAAATCACCATCTCGACGAATGCGTCGACGGCAACAACTACTCGGCGACGAAGCAGGGGCACCGCCTTCATGTTGGAGATAATACCAACACATAGGGGTGTTGTCAATCATTCTAACAACAACCGCGAGCTAAGGATCTGTCGTTGAACGAAGGGAGCCCGTTGCAGTGAGCGGTGAGGCCGCTCTGCCGGTTGGTTGCCTACGGACCCGAATCAGGACCTACGTTCCTGGGGTAGTTGGGTGAGGAGTCGATCGGCCTCCTCGAACTGGAACTCATTCAGAACCTGGATACCCGTCTGTCGGAGGAGGGCTGCGGTGACTCCTTGCCCCGGAACCTGTCGGGACGTAAACGTGCCGTCGTAGACGAAGGTCGTGCCACAGGATGGGCTGCCTTCTTTGAGGATCGCAACCCGAATCGATTCAAGCCGAGCGCATTCAAGCGCCTGTTGCGCACCGGCCACGAAGAAGGCGGAGACATCACGGGCGTTCAGATCAAGGACCCTTCCGGTCCCCAACAGGACGCTCAACCCACCCGCAGCCTCTGCAATCTCAGCGGCCGGCCTCGGAACAGGCAACCCCCCCGCGACCTCCGGACAGAACGGCACGACGCGCCCTTCGCGCAGCCATCGGTGAAGGACGCTATCATGGCTCTGCTTATGCTCGCCGTTGTGACGAACGCGCTCACCCAGCAGGCATGCGCTTACCAGCACTCGATGCATCGTGAGTTGTTCCGTAAGCAGGCTAACGGATGGATCAGCCGTTTCGGAAATCGATGGGCTTGTGAAATCGGCCGCAGCCAATCGTTATGCGTGGGTCGTCATCGTACATTTGCCGTACACGAATTCAGGATCGAGATCGACTCCGCTGTCCCATTCAATTGTGTCGAAGACAACCCGAACACACTTGAAATGTTCATACTCCCGTATCCGTTGAAACACCCCACAATCGAGATACGGTTTCATATCTAGAATGCCGTGTTCGCCATTATCGAACACGATCACAAGAGTAAAGTCTTCATTGGGAACTACCTGTGACACAGACGGGTACATGTTCTCTGCTCCTTACTGAAGCGGTTGAATCTTGAACGGGTTTTCCCCATTCATAATGAGATTCCAATCTGGCATCAGTTCTTCCTGGTGAAGTTCTGCCCATGCCAGGACCAGCTTCTACTACCTTCGGGGCAGATTGCCGTCGATGATTTCGCACATGCGAATGTCCACCGATGCCTTGTACTCGTTGTCGTAGACGTGGAAATGCGGTGGATTGTGCTCGCCAGGGGCAAAATACATCCGAACAATTATGCTATAAAACATCGAGATCGTCGGCATGCACTTGTCTCCTGGTCCACATAACGTGGAGGTCACCAGCACTGTGTGGCTTTATCGTGCAGCGCCGGTAGACCGCAGAGTTATGCCTTGGATTCATAGAGCTTGAGCATGCGGATGGTTTGAAGAAGTTGAGTATTGTAGCGGCCCTTGACCTCAACCCGACGTACTAACTCAGGGATCATGTCATCGAAGTACCACAGTTCGGATCTGTACTTCAAGGTTTTCATCTTCCGATGGAATGATGCCTCCATTTCGGAACGCTTCGCTTCGGACTTGCCGACCATTTTCTTGGTTGTTACGACGACTTTGATGGTCTTTCTTCGGCCGATGAATTCGCGGAGCTTCTCCTCTCTCTGTGCCCTGTATTTCTCAAACTGGTCGACTAGATAGCCGATAGCCTCACCATCATTGGTTAGAGAGAAGGCTGACCTGAACTTCACTTCGAAGTCGTAGTATTGTTTGGCGATCGGGTCATAGCCGAGTACATCGATGTTGCTGTAATTGTGTGGCACGGTGAACGGGATGTCCCCGATGTAAAACCATCCCTTCACGACCTTCAAATACTGCTCAAGAATTTCCTCGTTCACTTCGGCCACGGCGATTTCCTCAAGGCATAACAGATATTAGCCGACAGTTCTCGGACGGACTCTACGTTATTGGTACGTGAAGTATAACACGATATTTGTGACGCATCTCTTGGAACATCCTTAAACAAAACGCTGGCACAGAAACCAACTGTTGGATATCCTGCT
>NSJM01000007.1 GCA_002634395.1 Candidatus Methylomirabilis sp. | reverse complement strand
CCCCCTCCGGTTGCCCTACGTCGGTGATCACGAGATCGGATATGTGCTCGATCGATTGACCCATCTCATATTGTAACAGGAGTCGAGCATTATGAGTCCGGTGACGGCTCAAAAACAGAAGGGAGGTTGAGGCGGCCGGAGAAGATCTAACGCGTTGGGCGAGTGTTGCGCAGGATTGCCGTCACAGAAAGGCAGGTCTCTGATCCGGTCTACCCGCCCCTGGTGTGCATTTCAAGGCGGGGGTCTTGTCGGAGCCCCTCGGCCGAGACCAGCACCTCTCTGAACCGAAGCTCGTGCCGCTCTTCGGCGCCGCGATCGCTTCGCTTGGTCCATCCGGAGACGATCAGGGAGATCAGTTCCGCTTTCGAGGCCCCAGCCCGTAGCGGGGTCCGCAGGTCGGTCCCACGTTGGGCGTATAGACACAAGTACCACGTCCCATCGGCGGTGAGCCGACTCCTGTCGCAGGTGCGGCAGAACGGCGTAGTCGTCGATGCGACGATACCGAATACCGTCCCATCCGGCAGGATAAACTGATCGGCGGGCGCCCAGCCCGCGGACGCGACCGGCTCAATGCGGCCATACTGTCGCGTCAGCGCCTCGAGCATCTCCGCCCTGGAGACGACCTTCTCCATCGACCAGTGGGTCGCCCCGCCCACGTCCATGTACTCGATGAACCGGACCTCGGCGTCGATCTGCCTGCCGAACTCCAGCAGGTCTACCAGTTCGTCGTCGTTGACCCCCCGCATGATGACACTATCGATCTTCAATCCCTTGAAGCCGGCTCGCTGGGCTGCCTTGATCCCATTCAGCACCTTCGCGTGGGAGTCTTTTCGTGTCAGTGCCATAAAGCGATCGGGGCGTAGCGTGTCCAGGCTGACCGTCACACGGTGCAGGCCGGCGTCATACAGTGCCTTCGCAGACTCAGCCAACAATAACCCATTTGTGGTGATCGCCAAGTCCTCGATCCGCGGGTTGCGTGCGATCATCCCGACCAAAGCTGAAAGGTCTCGGCGGACGAGCGGTTCGCCTCCCGTAAGGCGAACCTTGGTGACGCCAAGCTCTGCGAAGATGTCTACCAGACGACTCGCCTCCTCCAACGTCAGGATGCCCTTGCGCGGAAGCCAGACGTATTCTTCCTCGGGCATACAGTACTGACAGCGCAGGTTGCACCTGTCGGTCACCGACAGACGCAAACTGCGAAGCGGCCTGTTCAATATGTCAAGAAACGTCGGGGGGTGTTCAGTGAGCGGTTCCATGTGCGTTTACGTCTTCTGCTTACAAATACAGAGTCGAGGGTTGGGGGTGAGGAGTGGCACAGGGTGTGGATGGCGGCGTACCGGCCGATCTCGCCGCCATCCACACACCATGCCGTATGCCTCGAACCCCGCTCGGAGAGCGTCCCAAGGGCTTTCCTAGTGCTTTGGGGGGTACTTTTTGTAGTAGAGGTTGGCCTGGCTTCCCTCTTCCTCCTTCTGGGCCTCCCACGCAGCTCGCTGGACCGCCACCGGAAGGGTATGTCCTTCCTTACACGCATCGGCATTCATCTGGATGAAATTTTGCCACTTCTCCGGAACCTGAGACGCTTCAAAGATCGCAGCAACCGGGCATTCCGGCTCGCAGGCGGCGCAATCAATGCACTCCTCCGGGTGAATAAAAAGCAGCTCATCACCCTCGTAGAAGCACTCCACCGGACAGACATCTACACACGCATGGTCTTTGGTGCCGATACATGGATCGGCTACAACGTACGCCATCGTTCTTCTCCTCGTTGGTTAAGTGGTTTGGGTTGACTGACGCTCTCATGCACGCACGAACCTACTCCTACAAGAAGCCGAGCTGAAGCTTGGCAGCTTCGGACAGCTTCGATGAATCCCATGGTGGATCCCAGACCACCTCGACCTGGGCATCCGCCACACCAGGGACACACCGCACCTTCATCTCGACCTGCGCCGGTAATTCTGCTGCGGCCGGACAATGCGGCGACGTCAGGGTCATTGTCACCCTGGCTAAGCCAGAAGGCTCGACCTGCACCTCATAAATCAGCCCCAGATCGTAGATGTTGACAGGGATCTCCGGATCATAGCAGGTGCGCAGAGCCTCGATAATCTCCGCCTCGATCTCACTCGTGCCCATATATAACCAGCTTCAGCAGTCAGCCATCGGCTCAAATAAGAACGCCGAGCGCCGAGGGCTAATCGCTGCTCCTTATTGGCCCTCATCCGAAAACATTCTATTCCGTCGAGGCCGGCTGCTCTCTTCCCTCCAGCGCAGCATGCAAGGTATGCCAGGGCAGGGTGGCACACTTGACTCGAACCGGAAACTCTCGCACGCCTGCAAAGGCGGCCAGCTTCCCCACGACAAGTGGATCAGACACGGCGCTCAGATCGGCCGTGACCATTTTATGAAAAGCTTCAAACAGGCCCTCAGCTTCTGCGGTCGTCTTTCCCTTCACCATTGCAGTCATCACTGACGCAGATGCTTTCGAAATCGCGCAGCCCGAGCCCTGAAAGGCGATATCCTTGATCACATCATCCTCGACAAGCACGTACACCGTAATCTGGTCGCCACATAGCGGATTGTAACCGTCCGCTGTACGGTTCGCCCCTTCCAGCTTCTGAAAATTTCGCGGCCGCTTATTATGGTCAAGAATGACCTCCTGGTAGAGCTCGCGCAGGTCCGACATCAGCCGAACAGATCGGTGACCTTGTAGATGGCTTTTACCAATGCGTCGATTTCGTCCCGCGTATTGTAGAAAGCCAGCGACGCCCTGGCGGTGGCCGGCACGCCGAACCGCTTCAGCACCGGTTGAGCGCAGTGATGACCGGTCCGGATCGCAATCCCCTCCTGGTCCAGGATCGTACCGATGTCGTGCGCATGGACATCGTCAAGGACGAAGGAGAGGATGCTCGCCTTCTCTTTGGCGGTCCCGATGATCCGCAAGCCAGGGATGGCGGAGATGGCGTCCGTCGCGTACGTCAGCAACTCGTCCTCGTAGGCGGCGATCTGATCCAGTCCGATGCGGCTCATGTAATCGATCGCCGAACCGAGCCCGATGGCGCCTGCAATGTGGGGCGTTCCAGCCTCGAACTTTATCGGCGCCTCGTTGTAGATCGTCTTCTCGAAGGTGACCGAGAGGATCATGTCGCCCCCACCCTGGTACGGAGGCATGGCCTCGAGGTGGCGGGCCTTGCCGAACACGATACCGATGCCGGTAGGACCGAACAGCTTGTGGCCGGAGCACACATAGAAGTCGCAGTCCAGCGCCCGTACATCCACCGGCAGATGAGGCGCGGCTTGGGCCCCATCGATCAGGACGGGCACACCCCGCTCGTGCGCCATATTAATCACCTGCTGCACCGGGTTGATCGTGCCGAGCGCATTTGAGACGTGTACCATCGATACCAGCCGCGTTCTCGGACCGAGCAGCCGCTCATACTCATCAAGCCGCAACTCACCGTCGTCGTTGACCGGCACGACCCGCAGGACCGCGCCGGTCTCTTCACACACGATCTGCCACGGGACGATATTCGAATGGTGCTCCATCTCGGAGATGAGGATCTCGTCCCCCACTGAAAGAAGTGGTTTAGCAAAGCTGTGGGCCACCAGATTGATCCCCTCTGTGGCGCCGCGAACGAAGATAATCTCGCGCGCCTCCCCCGCGTTGAGAAAACGCGCTATCTTGGCCCTGGCACCCTCAAAGGCCTCCGTAGCCCGCTCGCTCAAGAGGTGGACCCCCCGGTGCACATTCGAGTTTTCAGTCAGATAATACTGCGCGAGCGTCTCGACGACGAGCTTCGGCTTCTGACTCGTAGCCGCGTTGTCGAGGTACACCAGCGGCCTGCCACGGATTTGCTGCCGCAGGATAGGGAAGTCCTCCCTGATTCGCGCCACGTCGAATGTCGGGCGCGCTGCATGGTGCGCATCCTGCGCAGCCGTAGCTATGGCAGTTCTCATGGGGTCTCCTCGGGCGCGGCGCCATCGCAAAGCCGCGTGAGCAGGAGCGCTTCGAGCTGGGTTCGGACCGGTTCAACCTTGATCCGGCTGAGCAACTCGCTCGCAAACGCATAGGTCAATAGGCTGCGAGCAGTCGCGAGATCGAGGCCGCGAGAACGCAGATAAAACATCGCTTCCTGGTTATGCTGGCCAATGGTCGTACCATGGGTGCATTTCACGTCATTATTGAAGATTTCTAACTGAGGCTTGCTGTCAATAACAGCGTCCTCGGACAGCAAAAGATTCTTGTTGGCCTGCTTGGCGTCGGTTTTCTGGGCGGCCTTGCGCACGACGATCTTGCCGTTGAAGACCCCCCTCGACTTCCCATCGAGGATACCCTTATAGAGCTGACGGCTGCGACAATGTGGCTGGATATGATCGATCCGCGTGTGGTTATCCACGTGCTGCCGACCCGTCACCATATAGAGGCCATTGAGGGTGCACTCGGCGCCTTCCCCTTCAAGCGCTACGTCCAGATTGTTCCGGACGAGGGCGCCACCAAGGTCAATGGCGTGAGACGAGAACGTGCTGCTGCGTCCAAGCTGTGCCTGCACCGTTGCCACGTGGAAGGCCTCCTCACTTTCCTGCTGCACCTTATAATAGTCGATCGTCGCGTTCTCGCCGCCGACGATCTCGGTAACTGCATCGGTAAAATAGACGTCATGTTTCAGCCCCACGTAGCTCTCGACAATCCGGACCTGGCTGTGAGATCCGACTACGATCAGATTCCTGGGGTACGACACCGGGGCCAAGTCGAAGGGCACGGAGGAGATGAACAACAGGTGGATAGGCGCCTCAACGATCGTACCCTCCGGGATAGATACGAACGCTCCGTCCTCCATGAAGGCTGTATTGAGGGCCACGAACGCCTGATCGTGGTAACTGGCGTACTGAGCCAGATGCGGCTCGACCGAGGCCGGATTGCAGGCGAGAACCGTTGCCAGGCTGCTCGCCGTAACACCTTCCGGAAGCGCCGCAAGCGACGAAAGCTCGGGCGTGTAATGGCCGTTCACGAAGACTAGTTGAGCGCACGCCACCCCTTCGAGGGTAAAGGCCTCGAAGGGTTCGACCGGCAATGTTCCCCAGGTCTGTCCAGCGCGTCTGAACGGGGTCCTGGCGATCGGAGCGACGTTGGTATATTTCCAATCCTCGAGCCGAGTCGCGGGAAACCCCCGCTCGACGAACCGGCCGAACGCCGCTGTGCGAATCTGGTCGATCCACTGGGGTCGCCCGTCTGTGCTGTCCCTTTTGATCCGCTCGAAGTCTACGCGATAGTTGTCCAGCTCTTCTACGACTTGAAGCATCACGCCGTCGCTGCCTCCTACACGATTCCCCGATCGGAGTCGGGGACAGGCGTCTGCTGGGCGAGCTCAGCTTCCGCTTTGATCCAGTCGTACCCTTTCGCCTCGAGTTCGAGGGCCAGCGCCTGTCCCCCTGACTTGACGATCCGCCCCTCAGAGAGGACGTGGACAAAGTCCGGAGTGACATAGTTCAGCAACCGCTGGTAATGGGTGATCAGGATCATGGCGCGGTCCGGACTCCTGAGCGCATCGATGCCGTTCGCGACGATCCTCAAGGCATCGATGTCCAGGCCGGAGTCGGTCTCATCCAGGATCGCCAGTTTGGGTTCGAGCACGGCCATCTGGAAGATCTCGTTTCGTTTCTTCTCCCCGCCGGAGAAACCTTCGTTGAGCGGACGATTCAAGAGACTCTGATCCAGCTCGACAAGCTTCATCTTTTCCTTAATCAGGCTGAGGAAGTCGATAGCATCCAGCTCCTCGAGGCCGCGGTGCTTTCTTGTGGCATTTACTGCCGCCTTCAAAAAGTAGCTGGTGCTCACCCCGGGGATCTCCACCGGATATTGGAAGCCCAGAAAGACCCCCTCGCGAGCGCGCTCTTCCGGAGGCATCCGAAGCAGATCCTTCCCCTCAAACATCACCTCGCCTGCCGTGACCGTGTACGTGTCCCGACCGGCAAGCAGATGGGCCAGGGTGCTCTTACCCGAACCGTTGGGACCCATGACGGCGTGGACTTCGCCTGCCTTGACCACAAGATCGATGCCGCGCAGGATCTCGTTATCGCCGACTTGCGCGTGCAGGTTCTTAATGTTCAGCATTCACCATTACTCTTGTCATTGCGAGCGACTGAAGGAGCGAAGCCATCCCTTTAAGATTCCTCGTTACACTCGGAATGACCCTGCGAGTTAGATAGCTTCGTTCCCTTCGCGTCGCTCTGGGCCCTCGTAATGACACAATAACGTTTATATTATCCAACACTCCCCTCGAGGCTCACACCCAGCAGTTTCTGGGCCTCCACGGCAAACTCCATCGGCAGCTCGCGCAAGACCGTCTTGCAAAAACCGTTGACGATCAGATTGACGGCATCCTCGGCCGAGATCCCGCGCTGCTTGCAATAAAAAAGCTGATCTTCGCCGATCTTGGACGTTGACGCCTCGTGCTCGAGCTGCGAGGAGTTGTTCGTCACCTCGAGGTACGGGAAGGTATGCGCGCCGCACTTGTCGCCAAGCAGCAGCGAGTCGCACTGCGAGTAGTTTCGGGCGCCGGTCGCCCCCTTCATGATCTTGACCAGTCCCCGGTAACTGTTCTGCCCGTGGCCGGCGGAGATTCCCTTCGAGATGATGGTGCTCCTGGTGTGCTTGCCGATATGGATCATCTTGGTGCCGGTATCCGCCTGCTGGTAGTGGTTGGTCAGCGCGACCGAATAGAACTCCCCGGTCGAGTCATCACCTTGCAGGATACAGCTTGGGTACTTCCAGGTGATCGCCGAGCCGGTCTCCACCTGCGTCCAGGAGATCCTGGAGCGCTTCCCCAGGCACTTGCCCCGCTTGGTGACAAAGTTGTAGATACCGCCCTTCCCTTCCTTGTCGCCCGGATACCAGTTTTGGACCGTCGAATACTTGATCTGGGCGTCGTCGTGGGCGATCAGTTCCACGACCGCCGCGTGCAACTGGTTCTCGTCCCGCATCGGGGCGGTGCACCCCTCCAGGTAGCTCACATAGGCCCCTTCATCGGCGATGATCAGGGTCCGCTCGAACTGGCCCGTCTGGGCGGCGTTGATCCGGAAGTAGGTCGAAAGCTCCATCGGACAGCGCACACCTTTCGGGATATAACAGAACGATCCGTCACTGAAGACAGCAGAGTTCAGCGTGGCGAAGAAGTTATCGGTGTAGGGCACCACCGACCCAAGGTACTTTCTGACCAGATCCGGGTGATTCTGCACCGCCTCGGAGAAGGAGCAGAAGATAATCCCGAGTTCGCCGAGCTTCCCCTTGAAGGTCGTGGCCACCGAGACGCTGTCAAACACTGCATCGACCGCGATGCCGCTGAGCCGCTTCCGCTCCGACAGAGGGATGCCCAGTTTCTCGAACGTCTCCAGCAGTTTCGGGTCGACCTCATCGAGACTCGCGGGTCCCCCCGTCTGCTGCTTGGGCGCCGCATAGTACCGGATGGCCTGGTAATCGATGGGCGGATATTTGACGTTGGCCCACTTCGGCTCCGCCTCTGACTTTTCCAGCTTCGCCCAATGTCGGTAGGCCTTCAGGCGCCACTGCAGCATCCAGTCGGGCTCATTTTTCTTGGCGGAGATGAGACGGATGGTCTCCTCGTTCAATCCGTAAGGAACGGCCTCCTCTTCGATCTCCGTCACAAACCCGTACTTATATTCCTGGTTAGCCAGGGCCTCGATCGCCTTCGAGCTGCTGCTCATGACCTCACCTTCTTCCGCTCTTTCTGAACCTTACGCAACGGCGGGTCTCTTGACCCGAAACCAGCACATAGGACCGACTGGCCATCCCGCCGACAAGGATCGATTTTAACGCTATCGGCCTCTCTTTTCCAGACATTTTCCGCACCGCGCCCTACCGCATCGTCATCACCGGCGGCCTCTGGGGCGCATCGACAGCCGCATTGGCAATGCTGATCCTGGCAGCCAGCGCGCCCGCCACCTCGTGAAAGGCTCTCGCGACGGGCGAGTCAGCCGACTCCATAGCCACGGGCCTCCCCTCGTCGCTAGTGCGGCGGATATGCGGATCGAGCGGAATCTCGCCCAGAAACGGGATGTCCGCCTTCTCGCTCGCCTCTCGCGCCCCGCCATGTCCGAAGATCTCATCGCGGTGGCCGCACTGCGAACAGGCATAGTAGCTCATATTCTCGACGATCCCCAGGATCGGGGTCTTGAGCTTCTCAAACATCAGGATAGCCTTGGAAGCCACATCCAGCGCCACATCCTGGGGGGTAGAGACGATCACGGCGCCTGTGAGCGGAATCGTTTGGCACAGGCTCAGTTGGATATCGCCCGTCCCTGGCGGCAGATCGATCACCAGGTAATCCAGCTCCCCCCACTCGACGCGGCCCAGAAATTCCTGGACCATCTTGTGCAGCATCGGACCACGCCAGACCACCGCCTCATTCTTTGGCAGAAAGAACCCCATGGACATAATCTTCACCCCATGCATCAGGGGTGGAATCATTTTCCCGGCTTCCGTCTGCTCCAACGCGCCACCGCCGCCCATGAGCTTGGGAATGCACGGGCCGTAGACGTCCGCGTCCATGAGCCCGACCCTGGCGCCTGTCCGCATCAGGGCGACAGCCAGGTTCGCCGCCACTGTCGATTTGCCGACCCCCCCTTTGCCGCTCGCGACAGCCACCGTGTTCAGCACTCCCGGCAGGTACGACGGTTGAGGCTCGCGCGCAGTGGTGACACGGGAGGTCATAGCGACCTCTACCTGCTCCACGCCCGGGAGAGCGGCCACGACCTGTCTGGCGCCCTCTTCCATCTGCTTTCTGACCGGACAGGCGGGAGTTGTTAGCTCAATGGTAAACCTCACCTTTCCGCCATCGATCTGCACGTCTCTGATAAAGCCAAGTGAGACAATGTCGCGATGGAGATCCGGGTCTTGGATCTTGGCAAGCGCCTCAAGCACCGCACGTTCTGTAACCATTTCGTTTCTTTCTACTCCCTCTTCTGTAAGTTCACCGGCCTGCCTGTCGGCAGACAAGTCAAGCGGCTATATCGCTCTGCACCTCTCGCTGGATTTGATCGAGCCAGCGTTCCGTATGATCGCTGGCCGACACCCCCACGCTCAGCAGCCGCTCAATATCAATAGCCGACATGAACTCCCGGACCGTGAAGCCGCAACGCGAACACCGCTTGTAGTAGAACGTTCTGTCGCCATCCACCTGCGCCTGCCCGATCCGGTTCATACGTGTTGCGCAACACTGGCTCGGGATAGGGGGAGAGACGATCTTAAAAGGATAGCTGCTCCTCGCCTTCTTCTCCGTAGAGTATTCGATAATGCTGACTATCTGATCCCCCTGGGCTGGTTGGTCCTCTATCCTATCTCGTGGATCAGAAACGGCTTTGCCTCGCCCGCAGTGACGAAATGCATGGGAATGATGGTTCAACTTGTTCATTTTACCACTCCGACTTTGCGAGACCCCTCTGGAAGAGAGATCCCATCGATTCATTCTCATCATGATCTATCCACTGATCCCGCGTTGGATGGAAACCTGGTCCTTTCGGTCTGTACTAACCCGGTTAAGAGAAGCTGCATCGTCCCGGCAGATCCTGACGGTAGCGTCGCATATGAGACTCCTTTGTGGGAAACGGCCCGCGCATCCACCTGAGGCTTCGTCGAAACCGCCACAATCGGAAGCGTCGGGGCCAGCTCCTTGACGGCTGCGACGATCAGAAGGCCGTCAAGCCCTGGCGTGTCCAGATCCAGGATCAGGAGATCGGCATCCATGACCTCAACGATCCCCAGAGCCTCCAGCCCGCATTCACAGACCGTCAGATGATACCCGTCCTCGCTGAACGCTCTGGACGCCGCGCCCACCAGCTCCACATTATTAGAACACAGCATGACATGCATGTTTATCGATCCCTCGTCTGGCCTGCTAACACCTTATTAATTAAGCAAAGACCGTACCAGCGAAATGGGCCAGCCGAATGAGGAAGAACGTCTTTCTAACTATGTATAACTACGGGAATGGTGTGAATGAAGGCAGGATTCTCTGGTTAAGGGAACTCTTCAGTAGGGTGGGAATTATTCCGAGGGGGTCGGAGTTTCTCCTTTGTTGCATCACAGAAGTTTGCTCCGTCCGCTCTCTTTATCTCCCCGCTATGGTGTGGGCGTCCCACCTCGCTGCATCTGCTCCTGCATTTTCCTGGTCTGCTCCAGGATCTGATTGAGGCCCTTGCCCTGAAACTGCTCACGCATTTTTTCCGCCTCTCTCATCTCTTCCTGGGTCAAAGGTTGACCTCTCCTCTTACGTGTTGACGACCGGTCTGGACCCTGCTGCTGAAACTGTCGGAGTTGCTCCATCGGATTGGCTGCCTCAACGATGCGCACACCCGCCGGCAGCGACGTAACCCCTGCCGGCACAGACCCGATCTTGATAGCCGTGGCGGTCCGCTGTATCTCCATACCACCCATGCCGCTTTTCGTCCATACAGCCAACCACTCGGCTGTGACACAGGTCGTGGTCATGATCTGTTTCAGTTCCCACATGTCGCAGACATGGCCGAGCACCTTATCCTTACCCGTCATCGTCCCGCCCAGCGCCCTCATCAGAGCCTCTCCGTCCTTGAACCGATCGAGATCGCCTTGTTCCGCAAGGGACGCAAACATCGGATTCTTCCGCTTGGTTGCCTCGCTCTTGGCGAGATCGAGGGCGTAGATCCACGGGCCGTCCGTCAGGATGACGGTATCGGTTTCCTGCGTTATGCCCATCATCCGCGTGCTGGCATGAGTTTCACGTCTCGTCCTGTTGCCGTACTCCGTAAAGTAGAAGGTCTCCGTGCCGGCTTGCGACCCAGTAAGATGATAGGTGATCTGCCCCTCCTTCACGGCGTAGATCTTCATCGAGGACCCGTCTACGGCACTCGCGGGTGTCGACCATAGCCCTACGAGCAGAAGAAGCAACCATGCAGCGCCGCCCTGCCAACCATGCGTCATCATAGATCCTCCGTTGCTGCCGATATCTCGTTTTGCGTCACCCTACCGACTATCGCTTCACGATCTCGACGCGGCGATTCTTTGCGCGCCCCTCCTCCGTTCGGTTGTCGGCGACCGGCCGATCTTGGCCGAATCCTGCCGGATCCAACCGGTCCCTATTGATTCCAGCGGCGACAATCGCATCGGTGACCGACCGGGCTCGCGCATCGGACAAGGTCTTGTTAGACGCCGGAGAACCGCTATTGTCCGTGTGACCCTCAATCCCAACGCGCCAGCGGTTGTACTTCGAGAGCATCGTCACAATCTCGTCGATAAGCGGACGCGAGTCCGGCAGGATCTCCGCCTTGCCCGTTGCAAAATGGACGTCGAGTGCGATAAAACCATCCCTGTCGATGGCCGCAGCCATCGCATCTGCCGTGATCGTCTGCGTCATCGCCGTACGTTCGACTATATGTAAGAAGTAAATGCGGCCCGCAACCTTCGTGGAGGCCTGCACCTCTGCCCAGACTACGACGCCATCACGCACGACTTTCATCACGGAGACGTTGTCATCCGAGTATGCGACCTCGCCACCGACAGCCTTGATGGCGTTCTCATAATTGCGCCGGATGGCCAAACCGCCCGGGTGCTGCTGCAGATCCTTCAGGTAATAGTGGATACGCGTGTACTTGCCTTCAATGACCTGAGTCGGGTGAGTCCGAAACCTGTAGGAGCTGAAAGCCTGCTGCTGATAGTTGGAAATGGAGTAACCCGGCATCCGATTTGGAAAGAGCGGATGATCCGAGCTGTTCTTCACGTCTTGCGCGTACGAGTCGGTCGAGCCGCCACACACAAGGAATAGCACTGCCATAGCCCAGGCCAGAAAACGTGCATTGAGTCTCCGGTCGTTCATGCCTATCGCCTCCAGAGCAAGGAGTTATCGTCGCGCGCAGCGCGCGGGTCAATCATTCTCAGTATGCTCGCCGCCTCGCCTCCGATCAGAAACAGCTTCGGCGCCGACACCGTAGCGGCCCGACTGGATTCCCGCTCCCGGCTTATAACGTGCCGTGACAAGCTTCGCGGGAATACCCCATGCGCCTGCGACGCGCCCATGCGCATAAGAGTCTGTGAGGCGATGGTTTACAACCCACGCCTGCGTCATTGCGAGCGACCAACGGGAGCGCGGCAATCTCACCGTTCTTTCCGGCGGCCACGCGCCCCAACAACTGTGAGATTGCTTCAGTCGCCATGCTCCTTCGCAATGACCGTGCAAGGGACTTTCGAAGCAATGACGGCCTCGAAATCAATGTAAAGAAGCGTTGGATACACTACACGAGATGCCGAAGTCCAGGTCGGCACAGTCGAACTGGAACAGCTCCCGCGGGAGCATTTGAAGCTTCACCACCGGGGCAGTCACCATCTTCCGTCCGTATGGGTTATTGAACAGCTAACACCGCGGATCATCGGCGAGCACCCGACGGAGCGCAGCGACGGAGGGTGATTATCCGCTGCAGCACGCGGTTAGGCGCCATGTGCCAGGCTTCATGTGTCGAGAGACTCGTCCCATTCAGCTCCCATAACCCACGCGAGTGCGGACATCCTCCCGCTCAGCAGTCCCCACTCGAAGTCACTCCAGCCGAGATTCTTCCTTCCATATCTCTTCTCGATTCGTCTCCCCGCCTGCCGCGCCTTCTTGAGGATCGGTTTCTGGGCCTCAGTGAGAGGCTCCTCACCGCTTCTGATTTTCTCTAGCCAAACTTGATGCCTGTTCCACCAAACCTTGTCCCAGAATTCATTGTACGCCTTGAGGATTGATTCGTCGTTGCGCCGCAGTAAGAGCGGCCATTCCTTTCCGGGGTTCTCATCGTCGGGAATCCATTCGACTTTATCGCCGCCGTTCGTGTATCCAATCCGGTGACCATTGGGTCCCAATTCGCCCGGCATTACGGGATCAGTGGTTTCAGCTTTCGTTCGTCGTCGCCTCACTCCGGTCGGGTGCTCTCTCGCGAAGTCCCGATTCAGTTCCTCAATCTCGGGCATTAGATCTGGGTCGAATCGAGCGATCTCAACCCCAGCCGCGCGAAGACGTAACTCCCCACGACCACGGATGCGATCATTGGGATCGAGAACACCGATCACCACGCGCTTGATCCGTCTCTCGACGATGCGGTCAGCACAGGCGATCTTTGGATCGTTTCGCGACGTGCACGGCTCCAGAGTGGTGAAGAGCGTCGCGCCTGCCAAGGTCCGGTCAGCTAGTTTGCCTTCAAGTAGCGTGAACTCCGCATGTTCCCCCGGCGCCAGCTCCCCACGGAAAGCCTCTCCAAGTACCCTGCCATCGCGAGCGACAATCGCTCCGACCTTTGGCGAGATCTTACCAGGCTCGCTCCTGCACTTTCGCGCGAGATCGATCGCCATGAGCATGAGATCTCTGTCGCCGGTCTTCGGGAGGCGTCCCTTCGGAGGAGCAGCGTTTGCCATGTGAAGGTTTCTTCGAACAGCCATCTACCAGAACTCCAGAGGGCTTAACGAGACTGTAGAAAAAGTCCCGGCCAAGTAACGCCCAAATTGGCGGTACCGAAATGGTCCCTCGAACCGAGATCGTCGCTTACACGTCAAACATGGAGGTCGTTTTTCGTGTGATACTTTTTCCTTTGACTTTTTCTACAGACTCAACGACGGCATCAGCCGCGCGCTTTTATGCGTCGGCTGGATAGCTTTGTCGGCTGAAGTTTCCTTGAAGCAAGACGTACGACCTTGTGCCCGGACGCCGCCTGAATGGAGTGTAAGTCTGCGCAGATCGCAGAAAGATCACCTCTAAACTTCTGAGTATGTTCCATTCGATGCTTACGCACTTCTTCTACAATAGGGTCTTTCATTTGTTAGCCTCCAACAATTCTTCTGGTGAACAGATTTCGGGGCACATGTACCCTTCGTCTTCGATAATACGCCTGACCGCTCGTCGAGTGAACGGGTTGTTCAAGTGAGCAAAATTCCAGGTAACGATCACCTCAACGCCATTAACAGCAGCAATAGCGATATGAAGGGCGTCTTCAGGATAAGTTGCAGGTATACCCCTATTGGCGATAATCTTTTCAGCAAGATCTCTACCCTCGTCGTCAATATCAAGCATTGGGAATGATGCAATTGCCTCCAATCGCAACTGGGCCAGGATTAAATCACCTTTTCCGGCCTCCTCGTACACCAGTGCCGAAATATATGTCTCATATTTTTCTAACAATTCAGGCCGCAGTTCCCTTGTAGCCCCTTGGTGGCCGGCAATCATTATGTCATGGCTCGGGCGAGCAGTGAAGTAGCTCACAACGCTTGTTTCTATGTATATTCGCTTTTTCATGGTTAATCTATATCATTTTCAACGTCATCTTCAATACAAGTATTCGTTTGGTCAATTGAAAGTTAGCCAATGTTTGAATTCACCGGACTGCGCGGCTTCTTGCGCAGGCCCGGTGGAATGATGGATTGGGCTCTTCATGCGACGCGCAGGACTAAGCTTTTACCACACGCCTTGACGTACTTGCGAAGGGTTGCTATCGACGGTGAGTGCTTACCCGTAGCCAATGAGCGCTCCAGCCGAGCTACCGCAGGCGCTTCCCATACGTCGCTATCTGCACCTGCGTGAGACGGGCCTCCTGGCGCGCCTTGAGCAAGGCATCCAGCAGAAAACGGTCTCGCCTCGCTCAATACGTTCAACCTCAGCACGTACGCCAGGACGGCGCATGAGCTTCTTTATCAGTTGATCATGTGTTTGCACGTTTGATCTCCTTCATTCGGGTTTCGGCAACTTCGAACGGCTTAGGCCACCGATGCTTGGATTCGAAAAGCTCAACCAGGCTTCTGTTCATGCCACCCGCACCCCGTCACGCACGACTGCCCCGTAGAACGGCGAGCCACCGTGCCTTCGCAGCGCCCATTCCTCCCGCGTATACACCATGATTGACGGGACAACCTCGGACAGGATAGCCAGGCTGTGACCGATATGGCGAACTGCTCGCTTCCGATTCCTATCGCCTTCGCGAAGGATAATCAGCACATCCAGATCGCTGTCCGGTCCGGCATCTCCCCGCGCTTTCGAGCCAAAGATGAGGATGTCGTCAACAAGGCCCGGAAACTGTTCGACCAAGGCCATCCGGTAGGCGTTCAGCCATACCAGTTCTTCAGAAGTCAGCTTCATCGCTTAACCTTACCTTCAAACGCCTGAGAGGTATCGCAGCTAAAGATGTGGGTGACGTGGGATATGGCAGGTTCACTGCCCACATTATATGGTTTCCGCCAATTAGGGTCAACGAGTGCTTCAGCATGACACTGAGAGATCGCTTAGGCCACGGGTAGGTTCCCCGCCTCCAGGTCCTGAGACAGCGAGGCAAGGTAGTGATGGCGTTAAGTTCATACCTTCTCCCACATTTGGCCTTGAAGAATACGGCAAAACATAAGATGCTTAGGGATCGAAATATTGGGAGGTCTTGTGACAGCACATGGGGGTACCAACGCTCATTGGGTATCTCACAGGAGGTCAATATGGCGGACGAGCAGCCAATCGTCGGACGCACAAAACATGCAGAATTGACACTTGACCAGATTGCCGAGTTGCAACCTGGGTTAGGTCAGTTAATGCCCCTAATGAGTGAACGCTACTGGATCTGCTATTACGCCGCCAAGGGCGGCAATTGGGCGCTGGCCGCGTACCAGCTCAATGGCCTGCGAAGCCTGTGCAAGAAAGCCAATACCACGCGGCCGAAGTACAAGGCGATGATCGAGAGCTATGCCAAGGCGATCTTCGATCCGCTTGCGCTGCACATCGAGACCAGGAACTTCGCCGAGTTCGAGAAGTGCTACCTGCAGGGTATCGAACTGGCCAATAAGATGCACGGGTCCACCAATCACCCTGAGATTATCTGGAAGCTTCCGCCCACTCCTCCGCAGCACCTGGAAATGGGTCCTTGTGTGTAGCGCGGTGTTCCACAAGTCCCCTTACAAAGTTCGACAGCCCAGGGCACTGAAATCCCCCCTGACCCCCTTTTACAAAGGGGGGAGACGAAAATAGAGGGGGAACGGAGCCTCATGAAGAAGTTAGTTGCTATTGCCATAACCCTGCTTGTCTGCATGACCTTCGATACGGTGACTCAGGCGGAGTCCCTGGATGCACTGACGCTCCGTCAGGGAGACGTGAAGATAGTGAAGGTTACCGACGGCGCGAAGGTTTCAGACGTTCAGGGTATCATGACAACAGGCAGCGCCACCTCCGCCATCCCGATCTTCAGCAAGGGGGGCGCGCTATACGGAATTGTCGCGGTGGATTTATACCAGCAACCCGGTGAATACCAGATGACGGTGTATGAGGCGGCAACCAAACGAGCGTTATCGACGAAAACACTGATCGTCAAACAAGGAGAATTTGAGAAGAGCGTCAGCCCGCGCTGGAACACACAGGTCTTTGGCCAAACCGATCTCGACAGAATCGCCAGAGAGAAAAAGGCGATCACTGAGGCTCTTCAGGCCTCTTCACCTCTGCCACTCTGGCAGGACGGAACGATCTATCCGATTGAAAAAACCGACCATGCCGGATTGATGACGACCCCTTTCGGCCAGATTCGGATGAATCCAGCTCAAGACTGGTTTCGGTTTCATCGAGGCACCGATTTTCAGGCCCCGGAGGGCTTTGCGATACAGGCGATTGCCGCCGGGAAGGTCGCGCACCTCGGCCATGATTATCTACTGGAAGGTAACATCACGGTGATTGATCACGGCCTGGGAGTCTTTTCTTCGTACTTGCACCAGTCGGCGTTTCTCGTGAAGGTCGGGGATGAGGTCAAGAAGGGAGACGTGATCGGGCGGGTCGGGAGTACCGGAAATAGTCACGCGCCCCACTTGCACCTTGCATTGAGAGTCGGCGCCGCGCTGGTCGATCCGACACAATTTATTGAAGCGATGCGTCAACCCTGAACACGTGATCTGCTCGCCGCCACGCTATATGAACCCGGTGATACCAATAGAAATAATGACATCGGCCGAACGCCTTCTATGTAAGAATTCCCGAGTGCCGGGTTGGGCAGGTGATTGAACCTTTTCGTGTAGTGAGGTGTTCTCGGCGACTTAGCGAGGTGGCACCGCGCTTGCACTCTTACGCTTGAGAAACCCCCCGTGCGGCCCGGCAGTTTCATTCTCGTGAACCCTAGCTGGAGGAGTGAAGCGATTGCAAACGTTATACAGGAACCTCTTGGTAACCACTCTCTGTATTGCTGTATCGATGTTCATGTTCGCCAGTGTCAGCCAGGCGAAGAAAGGCGGGAGTTCAGGTTCAAAGGTGAAGATCGACGTCAGGGCGGAGTTGGAGCCGGCTGACGGATCTCCTGAGGACGACGCCAAGGGCAAGATGAGACACCAGAAAGAGATCCGGAAAGGGATATTAAAGAAAGATGAGTTCAAGGGGAACGTAAGGATGCGAGCCCATCCTGCTTCTGCCTTGGGAATCGTGGACGAGGCTTCGGCAGAGAACGCTGACATCCGCCTGATCTTGAGCAGCAATGGTACCGACTTTTCGGAGTGCTTCCTGCAGTTCGACGAGTTCGACGATGACGATGACGATGAGGATGAGGATGAGGATGAGGAAATTCAGGCGGTATTCAAGATTCATGTGCGAATGAAGAAAGGTGCTGTGAAAGTGACAAAGGGTGCGTGCGACGTAGACCTGGGAACTGCCGGTATCCAGTCGGGCGTTCCTGATGTCCAGGACGGCGATCTGGCGACGGCTACGCTTGTCAGAAATCCAGCCGATCGCACCCAAGACATTGATTTCCTGGAGGGCACCTTCGAACAGCACTGAGCGTCCGATTCTCTGAAGCTCCTCATGCTGGGCGCACCAAGGGGGTCGGGTTATCACCCGATTCCCTTGCGCCTTTTTCCTGCCCCAATCCTCTTTACAATCTTCGAGTTATTGTGTTATTTTCGCTTTGTGGTAAGGAGGTGAATCTATGTCTGGACATTCCAAATGGTCGGGCATCAAACACAAGAAGGCAAAGGTGGATGCCCAACGGGGTCGTGTATTCACCAAGCTGATCAGGGAGATCACGGTGGCCGCCAGGGCGGGTGGCGGCGACCCGGACGGAAATCCTCGTCTCCGATTGGCGATCGAGAAGGCCAAGGCTGTCAATATGCCTCAGGACAATATCCAGCGAGGTATCCTGAAGGGGACCGGTGAGCTCCCCGGCACCTCCTACGAGGAGTATGTCTATGAGGGGTATGGGCCTGGAGGCGTCGCCGTCTTGCTGGAGATCGTGACGGATAATAAAAACCGGACCGCTCCGGAGATCCGTAAAGCGTTTGCCAAATACGGGGGAAACTTGGGGGAATCGGGATGTGTGGCGTGGATGTTTGAAAAGAAGGGGCTGATTCAAGTGGAAACAGCCGCGGCTGATGAGGATCGACTCCTGAGCGTTGCGCTGGAGGCCGGCGCCGAGGATGTCCGCCGATCAGACGACATTTTCGAGATTATCACCGTACCCAAAGACCTCGAGCAGGTCAAGGAGTCCCTGATGAAGGAGAAGATCGCGATCACGGACGGAGAGGTGACCATGCTCCCACAGAGTACCGTCAGGCTGGAAGGAAAGCAGGCGCAGCAGATGCTCCAGTTGATGGAGACACTTGAAGAGCATGACGACGTCCAGAATGCGTACGCGAACTTCGACATTCCCGAAGAGATCATGGCGACAGTGACCGGCTAGGCCTGTGGTGAGGTCTGTCGAACCATTGGATCGCCCAATGATCCCGATGGAACTGCCGTGCTGGTCTTAGGGGTTGATCCAGGGGCCGGCGCCACCGGATACGGGATTGTGGCTCGCAGTGATGGTCTCCTGCAAGCCGTCGATTACGGCAGCATCATCACGACGCCTCGCGACTCCTTTCCTTCCCGCCTGCAACAAATCTTCAGCCGCCTGGCCGAGCTGATCCATCGTTATCAGCCGGAGTGGGCAGCCATCGAAAGTCTTATCTTCGCGAAAAATGCGCAGAGCGCGTTTAAGCTGGGCCAGGTAAGAGGGGTCGCGATTCTGGCCGCCGCGCAGAGCGGGCTTGCCATCGCGGAGTACACCCCGCTGCAGATAAAAAGTGCTGTCACCGGGTACGGCGCTGCGGGCAAGGGCCAAGTCCAGCAGATGGTTCAGTCACTCCTTGACCTCAAAGAGCCGATCCGTTCGACCGACGCGGCCGATGCGCTGGCCGTGGCCATTTGCCACCATCATTCGGCCAGGCTCCTGCATCTATTGAAAGGCGGAGAACGGTGATCGCTCAACTCCGCGGTCTGTTGGTGTCCAAGGATCCTGGACAGATTGTAGTCGATGTGAACGGGGTCGGCTACCAGGTCTTTGTCCCTCTTTCGACGTTCTATCAGCTCCCGGAGATCCAACAGCAGGTCTGCCTCCGCGTGTACACACATGTCAGAGAGGATGCCATCCAGCTCTACGGATTTCATGCGATCGAGGAAAAGATGACGTTCGAGCTACTGACGGGAGTGTCCGGGATCGGACCTCGCCTCGCCGCCAATATCCTGTCAGGAATCACGGTGGAGGAATTTATCCCGGCTATCCTGGAGGGCGACATCGCAAGGCTCAAGGCAATTCCAGGGGTGGGTCGGAAAACGGCCGAGCGGATCATCTTGGAATTGAAGGATAAGGTCCTGGGGGTTCCTCGTGCGGGTCAAGTCATGGCTGGCCACCAGCCGAGCTCGGAACGAGATCGGACCGTCGAGGATGTGATCTCCGCGCTACTGAACTTAGGTTGCAGCCGCAAAGAAGCCTCGGTGGCAGCAGAAGCGGCGCATCACGCCGTCGGTGATGGGGCGGACTTTGAAAAGGTCGTCAAGCAGGCGCTGAAGCATCTCTCCGAGGGAACGGGGAAGCGGCTATGACATCGGCAAAGCAGAAAAAGGAGAGCGGGCGAGAACGGGTGGCGAATCGACAGCTCCAGGACGAGGACCAGGAACTCGAACAAAGCCTGCGCCCAAAAGCCTGGGATGACTACATTGGCCAGGAAAAAGTCAAGGCGAACCTCCAGGTCTTTGTGCAGGGGGCCAAGGCGCGAAGGGAGCCCCTGGACCACCTACTTTTCTACGGCCCGCCGGGACTTGGCAAGACCTCTCTCGCCTCTATCATCGCCTCGGAGATGGGTGTAAGCATCCGGGTCACCTCCGGACCAGTGATCGAACGGCAGAAGGACCTGGCAGCAATCCTCTCCAGCCTCAGAGAACAGGATGTGCTGTTCATCGACGAAATCCACCGGCTGAATCCTCTGGTCGAAGAGACCCTCTATCCGGCTATGGAAGATTACCGGCTGGACCTGATCATCGGTCAGGGTCCGAGCGCACAGACCTACCGGCTGAAGCTGCCGCGTTTCACCTTGATTGGGGCCACGACTCGCGCGGGACTTCTGGCCTCGCCGTTACTCAACCGGTTCGGTGTGGTCCAACGCCTGGACTTTTACGATGAGACTGATCTTTTTCGGATCGTCCTGCGGTCGGCAAAGATCCTGGGGGTATCGATCATAGAGGATGGCGCGTGGGAAATCGCGCGGCGCTCTCGCGGAACGCCTCGTGTGGCCAATCGTCTGCTACGGCGCGTCAGGGATTTCGCCCAGGTGCTGGGAGATGGCGTCATCACCCGTGAAGTCGCGCATAGTGCGCTAGAACGACTCGAGGTGGATGCCAACGGGTTCGACGAGATGGATCGGCGAATCCTGTACACTATCATCGAAAAGTTTGCCGGCGGGCCGGTAGGCATCGAAACGATCGCGGTCGCTGTGGGAGAGGAGAAAGAAACGATCGAGGACGTCTACGAGCCGTTTTTGATCCAGCAAGGGTTTCTAGCCAGGACTCCAAGGGGCCGCACCGTCACTCGCCTGGCCTTCGATCACTTCAAGCTCCCCCGTCCGGCCGAGTTGCAGGGCGACTTGTGGCACGGGTAGATTGCGTCTATAGCGTATGACGCAAAGAACGCAAAGGCAGGGGATGGATTCACTCGCCAGAATGTTGATCCTGTTCGGCCTCGCTCTGGCCGCCGTAGGGGGACTCATCCTGTTCATCGGAAAGGTCCCTTTCATTGGGAAGCTACCGGGGGACATCTATATTCAACGAAAGAATTTCTCATTCTACTTTCCCCTGACCACCTCAATACTGTTGAGCATCCTCCTGACCATACTTTTTTCATTGTTTCGCCGTCGGTGAACGGCGCCAATACTGCTAGGAGTTGACTTCTCCCGTGTCTATTCCTATTCGGACGGCCGACTTTGACTACACCCTGCCTCCAGATCTGATTGCCCAGGCGCCCTCCCCCGAGCGCGATCAGTCGCGGCTCCTGGTCCTGGATCGGAACACGGGCGTCCTGCAGCATCGGATCTTCCGGGATCTCCCGGAACACCTGCTGCCGGGAGACCTGTTGGTTATCAACGAGGCAAAGGTGATCCCCGCCAGGCTATTCGGTCGATCCGAGCGGCGACATCTTATTGAGGTATTGCTCCTGTGTGGCGTTGACGCCGATCCCGACTTAAAACATACCGGAACAAGCTGCTGGGAGGCCTTGATCAAGCCATCCAGGCAGGTTCGAGTCGGCGACCGCCTTACCTTGGCCGAGGAAACGATGACGGCGGAGGTGATAGAGAAACGCGGTGAAGGACGTCACCTGCTCAAGCTCGTGCATGACGGGAGCCTCACCGACCTTTTGTCGCGATTCGGCCAGATGCCGGTTCCACCCTATATCAAAAGACAAGGTGGAGGGTGGAGGGTGGAGGGTGGAGAAAACGGATCAGTCACTGCCCTACCCCCTACCCCAGACACCCTACACCCTGTTCTTGTGGATCGCGAGCGGTACCAGACGGTATACGCAAAGCATGAAGGGGCCATTGCCGCGCCCACGGCCGGCCTTCACTTCACACCGCAATTGATCGAGGCGCTCACGCGGCAGAATGTCGCCGTGACTCCGATCACTCTTTATGTCGGACCAGGCACATTTCGTCCTGTTCGGGTGGAGGAGGTGTCTACGCATCGAATGGAGCCGGAGCGCTACATTGTTCCGGAGCGTACAGCCCTGGCGGTCAAGGCCGCGAGGAGAGAAGGGCGGAGGGTGATCGCGGTCGGGACCACGACCGTCCGGGCGCTAGAACATGCCGCAGTCGGCGGCGAGATGAGGTCCGGAGCCGGCGTCACAGACCTCTTTATCTACCCCGGCTACCGCTATACATGTGTCGACGCCCTGATCACCAACTTTCATCTGCCTCGCTCCACCCTTCTCATGCTGGTCTCAGCCTTCGCGGGCCGCCAAGCCATCATGGCCGCGTATCGCGAGGCCATCGCGTTACGCTACCGTTTTTATTCCTACGGCGACGCGATGTTGATTGTGTGATAAGGTAGCCGGATGGCATTCAGCAATCAGCGGTCAGCGCGTTATAGGTCCTGATCTGGCTGAAGGCTAAAGGCTGAGTACTGACAGCCTCATAGGAGAGATAGTGATCTTCGAGTTGCTGAAGACCGATGCCGTAACAGGTGCGCGGCGAGGACGGCTGAGGACGCCCCACGGCACAGTGGAGACCCCTGTGTTCATGCCCTGTGGGACGGGAGGCGCGGTCAAGGCGCTCACACCCCACGAGCTGGAGACCGAAGGGGTGCAGTTAGCCCTGTGCAACACCTACCACCTGTACCTGCGTCCCGGCCACCGGCTCATTGAGCAGCTCGGCGGTTTGCATCGTTTCATGGCGTGGCCCGGCTCGATCCTCACCGACAGTGGGGGGTTCCAGGTCTACAGTCTGGCTCCGTTACGACAGATCTCAGAAAAGGGGGTGAACTTTCGGTCCCATCTTGACGGATCACTCCATTTTCTCTCGCCGGAGCTCGCCATCGAAATTCAAAAATCTCTCGGGGCTGATATCATCATGCCGCTCGACGAGTGCGCGCCCTACCCCTCGACCACCGACTACCTTCAGCGATCACTGGAACTGACGCTCAAGTGGGCAGAACGGTCTCGGGCGGCTCATCCCGATGGGCAACCGGCGTTGTTCGGCATCTTGCAGGGCGGGACCGATAAGGCACTACGGGAACAGGCTGCAACAGCTCTACAGAAGATCGGCTTTGACGGCTACGCGCTCGGCGGCCTCAGCGTCAGCGAACCAAGCGCGGTAATGTACGAGACCATCGCTCACACGACGCCGCTCTTGCCTGCCGATCGACCGCGCTACCTGATGGGGGTCGGAACGCCGGAGGATCTCGTGGAAGGCGTGATGCGGGGGGTAGACATGTTCGACTGCGTGATGCCCACCAGGCACGGCAGGACAGGAAGCCTGTTCACCAGCCAGGGTCGGATTAATATCAAAGGAGCCAGACATGCGTCGGACGAGAGGCCGCCTGATCTCTCCTGTGATTGTTATACGTGCCGACACTTCTCCCGCGCGTATCTCCGACATCTCTTTATGGCGGGCGAGATCCTTGGGCTACGCTTAAACACGCTTCACAACCTTCATTTCTATCTCACGCTCATGCAACAGATCCGCCAGGCTATCGAAGATGGAAGCTTTGCCGCATTCCGAACAAGATTTTTTGAGAGGACCGGCATGCCGGATCGTAACGAAACCATAACAGAACGAGACTAAGAAGGAGGTCAGGAAATGGGAATCGCGTATGCGCAACAGGGGACTCCAACTGGTGAAGGTGGATCTGCAGGGCTGATCGCAGCCCTCGCCCCACCGGTACTGATATTCTTTGTCTTTTATCTTTTAATGATTCGTCCCCAGCAGAAAAAGACACGGGAACAAAAGGAAATGCTCGGCAATTTGAAGACCGGCGATCAGGTCGAGACAACGGGAGGATTGTACGGCACGATTGTCAAATTTGGTGAGGACAACCGGGTCAAGGTCAGGATCGCCGAGAACGTCACGGTTTTCATCGCCAGGAGCGCCATTACCGGAAAGGTCGCCGAGACGACGGAGGCAGCGAAGAGTAAGAGCGAATAAGCCTGTCCCCGTATGCCGTAAGCGGGAGTGCTTCGTCTTCCGGATGGCGCACTTAAGCGGCACCGAAGGTGTACATTTTCCCCTGGTCGAGAGGTAAAACCGGCGGCTCGGAAAGCGCGGTAAGCTCGCTCACGATTTCCGAGATGTATTGGGGCTTCATGTGCTGAGCATAGACTGATGCCTGAACCGTGAGTTGGGCCAGCTCGGCACGTAACAATTCCGGTGTCAGGTGGCCAGTCCGGACAGCACGCTCGCCAAATCGGTTCGGAAATGAAGTCTCGACAATGATAGCGTCCAGTTTAGCCGTCCGGTTGGCCAGACGCCAGATCTCGGTCGTCGGACCGCTGTCCCCCTGATAGAGGATAGACGAGGCGCCATCGGAGATCATGTACCCCGCCGCCTCAACCGTGTGGTGTACGCCTACAGCCGTTACCTCGTACCGGCCTATCTGGTGCGGACGACCTTCCGACAGTGCATGAAAGGTCAAGGTGGGGCGCAGCGAAGACGGAAGTACACTGAAGTCTGGCCAAAGCGTTCCATTGAAGAGGTGTGCCTTCAACTGGTCAATAAAAAGTATGACTCCTAGCGCAGGCCCATCGCTTTCGGCCTGATCACTCAGGCTACTCAAAAGCTTACAGAGGAACCCGGGTGGCAGTTTGCTCCTCCCAGGCCGCATAATCTTCGGTGAAATATTTCAACCGTACTTTTTTGAATTCTCGCGTCGTCCACAGCATCGCATAGTCACTGATTCCTGTCTCGCGACTGATCGCCGCCACCGTCTCCTCACACGCTTCACGGCTCTTCTGATGAACCATCGTAAAGAGTGTAAACGGCCACTCCGGATAGGCGGGGCGTTGATAGCAGTGGCTCACCGCTCGGAACTGTGCCATTTGAAGTCCTATGGCCTCTACCTTTTCTTCAGATACCGGCCACGCCGCCATCACGTTTCCGGTGTAGCCGGCCTTGCGGTGGTTGAGGATCGCAGCAAAGCGGCGCATGATCTTCCGCTGCAGAAGCTCCCGAGCACCGGCTAATAACGTCTCAACGTCCAGTCCGCATTGCCGCGCAATCTCGCAAAACGGCTTCTCGACAAGCGCCAGATCATGTTGCAGAATCTGCACGATCCGGCGCTCAGTAGGATTTAAGCAATACCCGGCCGCGGCGCCACCGTTGCCTGTGAAGAAATTGCCCGCTTCCTTGCGTGCGCCTGCAGCTTCAGCGTCCATATCCAGACGCACCCCGATCTTAAAAACTCTGAGCGCTGGAAAGAGACGTGCCGCCTCGGCCTTCGTATCCCGTGCTAACACGGCCACGCTGTCCTCGAGTCCAAGCCGGCTCTCAGGCTCAACCGCGAGGGTAAACCACATATTGTACGGGCAATACGCAGCGGGCCTGTAGTCGTTGGAAAATGCGAACGAGCGCAGGTAATTGTGGCTTACCCCCGGATGAGCGTTAACCAGGACAGCCGCTTCGTCAACACACTCCTCGCGCAGTCTAAAGCCGACCAGCGATGACCGATAGCCAAGGCGCGACGTATCGAAGATAGCGCCGATGTTCCGGATAATGCTGTCGGCTTTGAGTCTGGCAATGCGCTCAAGCACATCACCCTCGGTCAGTCCCAGGCCTTCGCCGAGGGCGCGGTACGGGCACTCCACAAGTGGGATACCGGCCTGCACCGCATCCAGCAGGTTACGATCAATTGCGTCAATCTCGGGCACTAACATCCCTCCATGCTATATCCAGAACAAACCTATGCGCCCGGCCAGTAATCATGACAGGAATGATCATGCCCGGTGACACACCCATACCTCAAGCAAATCCCCCCCAACCCCCTTTATCAATGGGGGGCACGGGGGGTTTATCCGGAACTGACCGCTGAGTGCTGATCGCTCTCGTCTAGGGATCCCCTCACTCTGGTCTCTTCTCTTCCTGAGACGAAACGGACGAGAATGCTTTCACCGAAAGGTCCTGGCCAACATGACACTGCAAGCAAAAATGATTACGCGTCGGATGCGGGACAATCGGAGCCCCGGCGATCCCGAATTCGTGACATGCCAGGCACACGCCTTTCCTCGCTTCCGCATCGTGGGGGATTAAGGGCGGAGCGCCTTCATAGGCACGAGGCAGTCGCTTACTGCCTTGTTGGGCAGCAACCGGCTCAACAAGCGTACTGACGCTCAGAGCGGCCAATAAGCCCAAGAAGAAAAGCCGGAAGCAGAATCTCGTAAGCGGCTTCATCATGATCCCTCACGCCTTCTCGATCCGAACCGCACACTTTTTAAAGTCCGGCTGCTTGGAAATAGGATCGTAGGCATCAAGTGTGACCAAATTTATTAAAACATTTTCGTCGAAGAAAGGAACAAAAATCACTCCTTTCGGGACCGTGTTTCTTCCGTCTAATTGAGCCTTTGTGACGATCTCGCCGCGGCGCGATTGGACACGGACTGAGTCCCCAGCCTTGATTCCCAAGGCACCCGCGTCCTCGGGATTGATCCATACGGCAGCGAAGGGGACGGCACGGTGAAGCTCAAGAACTCTTCGCGTAATGGTCCCTGTATGCCAGTGTTCAAGGACGCGGCCCGTCGTGAGCCACAAAGGATATTTTGCATCGGGCTGCTCGGCCGGCGGCTCGTAAGGGCGCGCCCAGACCACAGCACGACCATCAGGCTGGCCGTAAAAACGGATGCCCTCGCCCTTCTTGACGTACGGGTCGAACCCCTCCCTGTAACGCCATCGTGTTTCTTTTCCCTCGACAACCGGCCAGCGTAGCCCGCCTCGAACCTTCGCATACACATCATAGGGTGCGAGGTCTTTTCCGGACCCCTGGCCGAATTTTCGATACTCCTCAAAGAGCGCCTTTTGTAAAGGCTCCTCCCCGTAGGCGAACAGGTGTCCCAAATCAAGACGCTTGGCCAACTCGACGATCTGCCAGAGATCGTCCTTCGCTTCGCCAGGCGGGTCTACCATCTTAAACCAGTGCTGCGTGCGCCGCTCAGTGTTGCCGAACATCCCCTCCTTCTCGACCCACATGGCCGACGGAAGGATGAGATCGGCGTGCCGAGCGGTTTCGCTGGGATACACATCGGAGACAATAACAAACCGCTTGCCCCCTTTTCGCGCACCCCTGCGATAGCGACTCACATGGGGAAGCGTCTGAAAAGGGTTGGTAGTGTTGATCCAGATGACCTTGATATCACCACGATCCAACGCACGAAACATCTCCATGGTGTGGTACCCTGGTCTGGGTGAAATTTTCTCAACCGGAACATTCCAGATGTGCGCGGTTTTTTTCCGATGCTCCGGATTCGCGATAGACATGCCCCCAGGAAGCGTGTGGGACAGCACGCCTACCTCCCGCGTCGTCCCGCACGCTGAAGGCTGCCCGGTCAGCGATAAGGGACCGTTGCCGGGCTCGGCAATTTTTCCGGTAAGAAGGTGGAGGTTATAGACAAGGTTGTTGATCCAGGTACCGCGTACGTGCTGATTAAAGCCCATCGTCCAACAGGACACGGCCTTACGCTTTGGATCGCCCAAGAGCCGAGCAATCTGACGGATCGTGTCAGCCGGGACGCCGGAGAGTTTTTCCGCATATTCCGGTGTGTAGGTTTCCAGGAATTGCTTGTACTCCTCGAAACTGATCGGCTGGCCCTTATCGGCAAAAGGTTTGTACGTCTTCCAACTGGTTTCCGAGGCCCCGCCATACTCAAAGTTGTCTTCCATACCATAGCCGATCCCTGTCAGCCCCTTCTTAAAGGTGACATGCTGCTGAATAAACGCCTCGTTTGCGAGCCCCTCTTTCACGATGATATGGGCCATAGCATTCGCAATAGCGAGATCTGAGTGAGGCTTGAAAATAGCTACGATATCTGCGGGTTCATCGGTGCTACGGTTCAGATAGGTTTGTAGACTGACAACCTTGACGTTGGAATCCTGGTGCTTCCGCTCAACCATCCGCGAGTAGAGGATCGGATGCATCTCGGCGAAGTTTGAGCCCCAGACAAAAAAGGTATCGGTCAACTCGAAATCGTCGTAACACCCCATCGGCTCATCCATGCCGAAGGTCGAGTAGAAACCGGTCACGGCCGAGGCCATGCAGAGGCGCGCATTGCTCTCAACGTTGTTGGAGCCTATCCCAGCCTTCATCAATTTATTGATGGCGTAGCCTTCAAAGATGGTTGTTTGACCCGAGAAGTACACCGCTACCGACTCCGGACCATGCTGTTGGATAGTCTCTTTAAACTTGGAGGCCATGATATCCAACGCCTGGCTCCAAGAGATCTTGACAAACTTGTTGCCTTGGCGAAGCAGCGGTACACTATAGCGGTCAGGACCATAGAGAATTTTGGGTAAACTATAGCCCTTGATGCAGAGAAGGCCTCGATTGACTGGGGCCTCCGGATCACCCTTGACGGCCACCACTTTACCTTCCTGAAGACCTACCAGCACGCCGCATCCGACGCCACAGAAGCGACAGGGGCTTTTCTTCCAGGCCTCTACCGCCGTCTCCGCAGCCTCCGCGAGACCCTCAGGGCTAGGAAGTAAGACATCAGGGGAGGAAATGATTGCTGCGCTTGCTCCCACCAAGGTCTTTAACAGCTCTCTACGAGAAAGTTTCATAATCGGCCTCTGCTGTCCGGATTAAGTCGAAAACCGGCACCGTAATCTCTCACATCCCGAATTTGTGTGCTCGGTTAGTAAAAAAGATCCCGGAGGGATGATCCGCCTGGAACTCCTTCAGCACCTTAAAGGTCGCCGTATCGTAGACAACCACCTTGCCGCCGTCCATGAGAGAGACGTATGCGGCTTCTCCTTTGGGTGTGAACTGGGGGTGTGTAGCCCCGGGTCCGGGATTGAGCGTTTTGACGACCTTCATGCTCTCAACGTCGATCACATCGATCAGGTCCCCATTTTTACCGATAATATCCACCCACACCTGGCGTCCGTCGGGCCGCACCACGGTGTAGAGCGCGGTGCCGCTGATCGGTATGGGCGTAAGTGGCGTCCAGTCGAGCGCTGAATAGACCAAGGCAACCTCGCGCTTCAGCGCGGGAAGAAAAGCCAGCCTTCCAGTGAGCGCCCAGCCTTTCAGATGCGGAATCTTCCACAGAGGGACCTCCGAACCCTTACCTTGCTCCGCAAGAATTGGAGTAACCCGATCGAGCTTCCATGTGTCGAGGAGTCCCATCCAGTCAGAGCCTAACAAGCCTACAAGATAGTAGCGCCCGTCCGGAGTAATCAGGGCATCGTACGGCTCCTTCCCAATATTCGTAAACTTTCGGATCACCGGAAACTCTTTTTTCCCCGCATCCACCACCCATATACTGTTGGCATCCATCAAGGAAAACACAAGCAGATTCCCTGGCGCGTCGACCAGTCCCACGACTCGTGACGGAAGCTCCTTTCCGCTCGCATCCGTGTACAGCGCCGGAATCGTTTTCACCAGTTCCAGCGTATCGGCATTCAGAATGCGCACCTCGCCGGGGACATAATTACTGAGGGCTATATACTTGCCATCCTGGCTGATGACACCGCCGACGGACAATTTTCCTGCATTCACATGCTTGACAAGCTTCAGGGTTAGGAGGTCGATCTTAGAGACTTCGCCCGTACGACCGATGACGTAGGCATAGCGGGCGTCAGGGGAAAATTTCACCGTCGCATGGGTGAGGTTACCGAGCCCGGAAATCCGCCCCAGAAGCTCGTGGCGGGAGGAGTCGATGACAAGAACACTACCGGTCTCCCGTTCGATAACAACCACCAACGACGCCGTGCCCCAACGCGGGTCATCGGCACTCGACTGGAGAGGCAAGCCGAGTGTCAAGAGAAAGAGAATGAGAAAAGCCTTAGTGACGTACTGAAAAAGGCGTACTGGCACGGCTGTCTTCCTTTCCATCCGATGAGATTCCCAACTCCTCGTCGCTCAAGTAGCAGCCCGGGTCGGAAGCCCACAGATCCCCGGTCGTCGCCTCCGCTCGTACTCGTGAATTGCCACCACACAGCTCAAGATACGGACACTGAGCACATCGGCCCTTGAGGGCTCGGTGTCGATCTTTCAGCACATGCATGATTGGATCGGTGGTATCTTCCCAAATCTCCGCAAAGCTCCTCTCACGGACATTGCCAAGGGAGTAATGGCTCCAAAAAGGATCGGCGTGGACGTTTCCGAGGTTGTCGATGTTGCCCAGCGAGGTGCCGGAGCTATTCCCCCCTTGACGTTGAAGGAGACGAAAAACCGATTGCGCCCGTTCAGGATTGGATCGCCGCATCTTCAAATAGAGGTACACGCCATCGGCATCGTTATTGCCGGTAGTTATTTCGATCTTTACGCCGCGGCGATGAAAATCCGCACCTCTCTGTATGAGATAATCAAGCGCGCCTTGCTTTTCCTCAGACGAAAGATCATCGTCGATGAGCCCAACTCCCCGTCCCGCATAGACCAGGTGCGAGAAGTAGAGACGATCCAGGCTCTCCTGCTCTGCCATATCACAGATCGCCGGCAGGTCAGGGAGTATCCGACGGCAAAGAGCGGTCCGAATGCCAACCTTCATCCCTTCATCGCGGGAGTGGCGCAGCCCTTGTAGCGCCAGTGCAAAGGAGCCCTGCATTCCGCGAAAGCGATCATGTACCTGCCCGATTCCATCCAGGCTCACGCCGACGTAGGTGATGCCGGAACGCTGGAGCCTCTTTGCCGCCGTGGCATCTATCAAGGTACCGTTCGTTGACAGTGCGCAACGCACCCCGAGGTCTCTGGCGTAATCCGCAAGCGTGTAAAGATCTTCCCGATATAACGGATCGCCGCCGGAAAGGATGAGCACCGGAATCTTATAGCGGGCCAGGTCGACAATCAGCCGTTTTCCCTCATCAGTTGTTAATTCGTCGGCGTAGGCACGGTCCTGTGATAGGCTGTAGCAGTGCAGGCAATGGAGGTTGCAGCGCCTTGTCAGGTTCCAGATGACTATCGGCTTTTTGGCACAGGGCAGCGCAGGCGACCCGTCTTTCTGCTTCAGGGGCTTCTCAGAACCTTGGATAGCCCCGCACGACAGCTCTGTAATCCTCAGCATCGTCGATAATCCAATCCTTAGCCCGCATATTAATGAATCGGCAATTCATCATACCACGCAATAGACTTCGGGGCGAGTCCCGAAGGACTCGCCCCGAAGGTGTGATTCTCCAGACATAACCCCGGTTAATAGATATCGTGCACCGTGTTATAGACGTTAAACTTGCCTGTCGGCGTGATGATGCGCGGATCGTCGATCCTGGCTACTTCTTGAAGCGTCTTATCATTATAGACGACGATCTCGCTCTGACCGTCTTTCTTCCCCCACACGCTTATCCATACCTCGTCCCCGGCCTTGTTGAACTCGAAATGGACCGCGCGCCCTTTATCCGAAACCTTCCAGCACTTCGGATCTTTGTCCATGTTCGCTTTCTCGAAGACGCAAACTTGCTTTTGAATTGCCGGATCACCGTTCAGGGCGTGGTCTACCCAGACATTTTTGCTCTTCGGATGCGTCTTGATAAACAGGCCGCCGCCTCCCAGGGTCTTGAGCTCCCTCACCTTTTTCCAGGCAGACTCCTTGTGCTTGGCCGGATCGGTTCCGTAGACGGTGACCTTGCCTTCGCCAAGATGCGGCGTGCCATTCACCGGACCGAATTTCGGATCTATCCAGTTGGCGCCTCGCCCTGGATGAGGTTTGATTCCGGATTCGAAGATCGCCTCAAGTTTGCCTTTCTCGACGTCGATCACAACCACTTTGTTCGCCATGTTAGCCGCCACCATGAAGTAGCGTTTGGTGGAATCCCAGCCGCCGTCGTGCAAAAACTTCTCGCCCTGGATCTGGGTCATTTTGAGGTTCTTGAGATCCGAGTAATCGACCAGCCAGATCAACCCGGTCTCCTTAATGTTAATAACCCACTCGGGCTTGAAGTGCGACGCCACGATCGAGGCGACCCGGGGCTCGGGGTGATACTCCATGGTATCGTAGGTCATGCTCCGGCTGCTGATGACCGTCTTCGGTTCCAGCGTGGCGCCGTCCAACACAATGATCTGCGGCGGCCAATAGCAGCCAATGACGGCCAGCTTGTCGGTGAAGTCGCCGAGCTTTCCTTTATACTTGCTCGTGTCGATGGAGCGCGCATCGCTGCATGGCTTGACCTCGGCGACCTTATCCGGAACCTTCATCCACAGGTCGATCATCGTCGCCCGGCCATCACGGCCGATCGTATACATGTAGCGCCCTGAAAAGGAACTGCGCGAGATATGGACCGCAAACCCCGTCTTGACAGTGTTGACGATCTCCTTGGTGTCGCCGTCGATGATCGCCACCTGGCCGGCATCGCGGAGGGTCACGGCAAAAAAGTTCTTCCAGTCACGGTTATGTTCGGGCTTTGTGGGTCGCTTGTCCGGCGGCACGGTCATGTTCCAACTTTTCTTCATATCCGCCATGGAGAGCTCTGGCGGCACGGGCGGGTCGTGTTGGATGTAGCGGGCCATCAGATCGCTTTCGGCGTCGGTGAGAATCCCTTGTCGACCCCAGTCCGGCATACCACCGCCTGTACCGTTCACGATGAACGCCTTCAGAACGGGCGTAGTGAGAGCGCGAGTTTTCGCGGGCAGAAGCTGCGGGCCTGTCGCGCCTTTTCTCAGGACCCCGTGACAGCCTGCACACCGGTCAAAGTAGATGCGCTTAGCCGTCTCAAGCTCACCCTGCGCCAGAGGTGGAGCCGGTGGAAGTTCCGGCGCCGCAGGCGCCTGCTGGGCCTGAACCGGAACGGTCCATAGCATCCCTAGCGCCACAGTTAACACCGTCAACTTTGTTCTAGTCGTCATGCCCTCTCCTTTCGTTAAATGGTACCCACAGGCATTTCACGGTTAGCGCGCTGACAAACCTCATCATGCCCTCACGTTAATTGCATGCCGTTTATACTGCTCAACTGTATGTTTCTGTGACTGGTGAGCCTATTTGACACACTCCCAAGCCGCATTGGGGGCCACTATCGCACCACCAGCGTCCGCCTGTCAAGGGTTTTCTTGAGCCGGACTGGGCAACATATTTCGGTTGAAAGCGCCTGGACAGCAATGGTAGGGTAGATATGGAGCTATGCGCCGCTTTTCAGCATACAGCACGCGGAGGAACGCGAAGCCGGGAACGGACGAGTCATGGAGATACGAGATGTTTGAGACCATCGAATGGACGTCGGCAGGCGTGGTCCGGCTTCTGGATCAACGCCGGTTGCCGGCAGAGGAAGTGTATGTCGAGTGCCGCGATGCGGCGGCGGTCGCGCAGGCAATCCGGTCGATGCAGATCCGCGGAGCCCCGGCGATCGGTGTGGCCGGCGCCATGGGCTTGGCGTTGGCGGCGCAGTCGATCGGGGCTCGCAGTTTCGAGGAGTTCTACGCGGAGTTATCGCGCCATGGCGAGGCGCTGCGCCGGACCCGTCCTACAGCCGTGAATCTGGCATGGGGGATCGAGCGGATGCAGCGGTGCGCTCAGCAGCATAAGACCCTCCCGATCGCTGAGCTCGTGCAGGCCCTCATTCGGGAGGCGCAACAGATCCGGGAGGAAGACATCCGGGATAACCGGGCGATCGGCGCGTACGGCCAAGGGTTGATCCCCGATGGGGCCGCCGTCCTGACTCACTGTAATGCTGGGGCCCTGGCAACCGCCGGCTATGGAACCGCCCTGGGAGTGATCCGCGCGGCGCACGCGGCCGGGACCAGACTGTCGGTGTGGGCCGGTGAGACCAGACCGTTTCTGCAAGGCGCCAGGCTAACCGCCTGGGAATTGCAGCAGGACGGCATTCCGGTGACGCTCATCACCGACAATATGGCCGGACACCTGATGCAGCGGGGCGAGATCGATCTCGTCATCGTCGGAGCCGACCGGATCGCTCGTAACGGCGACGTGGCGAATAAGATCGGAACCTACACCCTGGCCGTTCTGGCACAGGCGCACGGGCTCCCGTTCTATGTCGCAGCCCCCCTGTCCACCCTGGATTTGTCGCTTCGTGATGGAGAGGCAATCCCGATCGAGGAGCGCGATCCCAAAGAGGTCACCGACTGGGCCGGCGTTCGGACCGCGCCGGTGGGTGTGAGGGCGAGAAATCCCGTCTTTGACGTGACACCATACCGCTACATTACCGCCCTGATTACCGATCGGGGCATAGTCCGGCCGCCCTACGACGCGGGCCTAGCCGCGCTGGCCGGGCCTGCCGTAGCCCTATGAGGTCCACCTCACCGGCGCGTCACCGGCTGCGACCCGTCGCATGGTCCCACGTCACAACGGCGGGCGTGACACTGCTGCTGATGCTGCTGGCGTCGCTGCAGGCTGCTGCTTCCCCTGAGACATCCGCCGCGATCCTATGGCAGGAGGCGCTTGCGCGCATCGGGACGAAGGATTACCGGGGCGCGACCCCCCTCCTCGATGATCTGCGCCATAGGCAGGACTTTTCCAGGACGCGCGAGGCCGACTTCCTTCTAGGAGTGGCGCTGTACCGACAGCAGCAGTGGCAGGAGGCCGCCGGCACATTGGAGGCGGCCGCAACGCAGGTACCTGTGCTTGGAGACTACGCCCTCTACTACGCCGCGTCCGCCTATCAGGCCCTTGGCCTGCAACCTCGGGCGCTAGCGATGCTGTCGCGTCTGCTGCACGAGTATCCGGAAAGCCTGCTCACCGAGCGAGTTCGGCAAGAGCGCGCACGGCTCTATCTCGACACCAATCAGCCCGCGCAGGCTGAGGAGGCGTACAGAGAGGTTCTGTCTCGCGCCTCGGGCGAGGCGAAGCGGCGGGAAGCTCTGCTTGCGCTGGCAGAGATCGCCGTCAAGGCAGACAAACGACGAGAGGCGGAAGCTCTGCTGCGCGGGCTGTGGCTAAAGTCACCGGGGAGCCGGGAGGCGGCTCGCGCCGGCGAACTCCTGACCTCGATGGCGGAAGCAGCACCCTTCACCCTCGACGAGCAGTTCGAACGGGCACTCAACCTGTACCGTAGCAACCAGTACGCCCAGGCCATTGCCGCGTTCACACCCTTCTTGAGCAACCATTCGCCCCCCTTTGACGGAGTTCAAGACAGATTTGCCTCCCGCGCAAGGTTGTGGAGCGGTATCAGCCACTTTCAACGGCGAGACTACAGTCGAGCCATCAGCCTCCTGTCACCCGTGGGTCAGGACCATTCCCTTCATGCAGCGGAAGCGCTGTACTGGATCGGACGAAGCTATGCCCGAACAGACGATCGCGAAAAGGCCGTCACGACGTGGAACCGCTTGGCCCACGCCTATCCGAACAGCCCCTTTACCGCCGAGTCACTCTACCTGATGGCGCTTCAGTACAGAGACAACGGCAAACCGAAACGGGCAGTCCGGACTCTGGACCGACTCCTCAGGGATCACCCGTCCAGCCGGTTCGCCGATGCTGCCCTCTGGACTCGGGCATGGATCCATTATCGACAGTCGGCCCTTACGAAGGCGCTCGCCGATCTGCGGCAACTGCACGCGAAGGCTGCGTCAGATTCACGATTCGGCGTACAAGCCCTCTATTGGCAGGGACGGATTCTCGAAGATCTGAAAAAGAAGGGGAAGGCAGTAGAGGTATACCGGGGGCTGCTTAAAACCTACAACGACGAGAACTATTACGCCGAGCAGACACGTCTGCGCCTGAAGGTGCTGGAACCAAAAGCCGCGCAGGCCCTCCTTTTTGTTACGGATCAGCAGTCAGCAGCGCCTTCACCCTGCACCCTAACTCCTGCGTCCTGTTCTTCAGAGACCGCAAAAGCCAGATTGCTCAAGGAACTGAACCTTCGGGAGGAGGCCTCGGAGGAGTTCTGGGCACTCGCAGGGCGGTCTGCGGACGACCGTGGGCTCCTCTATGAGGCTAGCAGCGCTTTGCTCGACTTGGGTTCTTTCGAAAAGAGTGTGTCTATTGCAAAGCGCCTCCTGCGCCCGCTGCACGCTCGCAATCGGTCCGCGGAGCCTGTGCCAAGGTATTGGGAGTTCCTCTATCCGCTCGGGTACTGGGAGCTGGTGCAGGAGCAGAGCGCACGTAATACCCTCGATCCGTACCTGGTTATTGCGCTGATTCGGGAAGAGAGCGCGTTCGGCGAACGGGTCGTATCGTCTTCCGGGGCTGTTGGTCTGATGCAACTGCTTCCCACGACCGCCAATGACCTGGTCAAGGCAACAGGCAACTCAGGAGATTCACCGAAACTCGACGTACCAGCCAATAATATCGCACTTGGTACTCGATACCTGGCGATGATGATCGAGGAGTTCAACGGCAATTGGGCCAGGGCAATTGCCGCGTACAATGCCGGGCCAAACCAGGTGCGCCGCTGGTTGGGACAGTTGAGTAATCGCACTGATGACGAGTTCATTGAAGAGATCCCGTTTTTGGAGACAAGAGCGTATGTGAAGCGGGTCCTCGGAAGCTATTATCGCTACCGCGCGCAATATAGCAAAGGATAGGGTAGAGGGTGTCGGGGGTTCACACCCTATACCCTGTATTTACAGATGACGCTGCAAGGAAAAAAGATCGTGCTGGGCGTAACCGGAAGCATCGCCGCCTATAAGGCCGTGGAACTGGTGCGGGCGTTCGTCACGGCAGGGGTCTCCGTCCGTGTTGTCATGACCGAATCGGCGCAACAGTTTGTCGCGCCCCTGACCTTTGCTACCCTCTCGCGACAAGAGGTGATGACCGACCTCTTTACACTGGATGCCGAGGCGAAGATCCGTCATGTCGCCGCTCCTGATGGAGCCGACCTGCTCCTGGTGGCGCCCGCTACGGCTAACGCTATCGCCAAGTTCGCCCAAGGGCTCGCCGACGATCTGCTGAGCACCCTCTTCCTGGCCACGACACAGCCGGTCGTCCTTGCGCCCGCCATGGACACTGACATGTACCGCCACCTCGCCGTTCAAGAAAATCTGGAGCGGCTGCGGAACCGGGGAGTGCGCATTGTAGGTCCGGCGACCGGTGAGCTGGCCTCTGGACTGTTGGGCCCCGGGCGGCTGGCCGACATCGGCGAGATCGTGCAGGCCGCGACCGAGTTACTCTGCCCAACACGTGACCTACGCGGCGAGGTCGTCCTGATCACCGCCGGCCCGACGCGCGAACCGCTCGATCCGGTCCGCTATCTGAGTACACGCGCCTCCGGCAAGATGGGGTACGCCCTTGCGGAGGAGGCGATGACGCGAGGTGCGCGCACCATCCTGGTGAGTGGCCCAACCGCCTTAAGTTCGCCGCACGGGGTCGAGTGCATCCGAGTCGAGACTGCCCTGCAGATGCATACGGCTGTACTGGATCGACTCGCTGAGGCGACGGTGGTAATCAAGGCGGCTGCGGTCAGCGATTATCGTGTCGCACAACCGGCCGACTCAAAGCTTACGAAACGGGATGCGCCCCTGACGCTGGAACTGGTACCGAATCCGGACATTCTGAAAGAGGTCGGCACGAAGAAGGGCGAGCGAATTGTCGTCGGCTTCGCAGCCGAGACCGGCGACCTCATACGACGAGCTCACCGTAAGTTGACAGCAAAGCGACTCGACCTGATCGTAGCCAACGACGTGAGCCAGGAGGGGGCCGGCTTTGGGAGCGAGACCAATCTGGTCGTCATTCTCGACTCAGGGGGAGGCGTCGAGGAGCTCCCCCTGCTCCCAAAACGGCAGGTGGCACGGCATATTATCGACCGGGTTGTCGGCCTTCGGCAACACAAAGACAGGGTATAAAGTGAGATGGCTGAATTAACCGGTACTGACATCGACGAACTCCGCAAGCTGATCACCCAGGCGCGGGCCCACCTGCGTCGGCAGCAGCTTCTGGGGGTAGACCGTCTGCGCGTCGCGTGGCCCGAACGCCCGGAGCCGGTGGTACAGCCGGCATCTTCCCGGACCCTCGTCCAGGTGCGTGAGAAGCTGGGGGAGTGCACGCGGTGCAAGCTGCACACGGGTCGAAAGACTATTGTGTTCGGGGTCGGTAACCCGCAGGCTTGGCTTGTCTTCGTCGGGGAGGCGCCAGGAGCCGATGAAGATCAGCAGGGCGAGCCGTTCGTCGGGCGGGCGGGGCAACTGCTCACTCGCATCATTGAGGCGATGAAGCTCACCCGCGAACAGGTCTATATCTGCAACATCATTAAGTGCCGACCTCCCGGAAATCGCAATCCGGAACCGGATGAGATCGCCGCGTGCGAACCGTTCCTAATCGCACAGCTTCAGACTATTAAACCGAAACTGGTCTGTGCATTAGGCACCTTTGCGGCCCAGTCGCTCCTGCGCACCAAGGAGCCGATCTCGAAACTGCGCGGGCGATTTCACGACTATCACGGGATTCCTGTTCTGCCCACCTTCCATCCCGCGTACCTGCTTCGCAACCCACACGAGAAGAAAACGGTGTGGGCGGACATGCAACTCCTCCAGCGAGAATACGAGAAACTCCGCACAACGTAACCCCTCACCTCAACACCGGAATCCTCCGGACAGTCGGATCGAGATAACACAACTTAATGGACATAGGAGCTCACTTGTTCAGGTGGGACTTCCTATCGCGAAGAAGTATACGCTTCTACTGTATTCTTTTTTACATACCTGAGCAGAAAAAGTGACGTATCTGTAAGTCTTACCACCTTGCGTCAACCAGGAGAGATGCGGTATAACTAATCAAGAACACAAGTGTTGCAGAATTTTCTCGTCGATCGCGTACTCATGGCCTACAAATTGCGAACTTGTCTGGAATAAGGATCCGTTTCACTCCCCTCATGCGAACGGTAACTTAACGTTCAGGACCTCTGCCGAGAACGGACTGGCCGTGGATTTGCGTAGCAGAAGGCTTTTCACGATCAAAACAAGGCGCCCAATGCAGCCACCCAATGCTCTTTCCATCGAAGATAACCATTCGGCATCAGTCGGCATATCATCGAGCGTGCCAGACCTGATTAGTGGGCACCTCCTGGTTGGCAAGAGTCCATCGATATCCGGGTCATTGCCGCCACGAATTAGGAGCTGGCCGAATTTCGGAGGAAGCACTTAACCGCGCTAATGCGCAGGAGGCGAGCACATGGCAGAAATGAATGGGCAGCGTGGGATGGGATGGTTGCCGGATTACCCCGACTTTCGGGATCATACAGTCGAACTGGATGAGCTACCTCCGCGGCTCAAGGTGCTCGGCCAGCGCGACTCGGTCAAGGTAATGCTGAAAAAGGTGGGGGCCACTACGTCCTCCAAGGCGCTGCCGACCTCTATCGATCTTCGGAGCTGGTGCTCCCCTATCGAGGATCAGAGCGCCTTGGGCTCCTGCACCGCCAATGCCGGGGTGGGAGTGGTGGAGTACTTTGAGCGCCGAGCCTTCGGACACCATCTGGACGCCTCCCGCCTCTTTTTGTACAAGGCGACCAGGAACCTGATGCATTGTACCGGGGATACAGGTGCCTTCCTCAGGAGTACGATGGGGGCTCTGGTGCTATTCGGCGTCCCGCCTGAGGAGTACTGGAAGTACAGCATCGCCGATTTCGACAAAGAGCCGACCGCCTTCTGCTATGCCTTTGCCCAGAACTATCAGGCGATTCAATATTACCGGCTCGATCCGCCCGGTACCGGCAAGCCGACCCTGCTCACCCGAATCAAGACCAATCTGGCCGCAGGGCTGCCGTCGATATTCGGGTTTACGGTCTACACCTCGATCTCTCAGGCGGCCGGGAACGGCAAGATCTCCTGCCCAACCCCCGGAGAAAAGGTAGCGGGCGGACATGCCATCGTGGCCGTGGGGTATGACAACGCCATGAAGATTAAGAACACCAATTCCGGCGGTGTCGAGACCGTAGGGGCCCTGCTCATCCGGAACTCCTGGGGAACAGGATGGGGCGACCAGGGATATGGCTGGCTGCCTTACGACTATGTGTTAAAGGGACTGGCCGTAGATTGGTGGTCACTCCTGAAAAACGAGTGGGTAGATACCGGGGCGTTCAAAATTTAAAGAGCTCTTCCGGCTTCCGGGATATCGTTCACCCACGCGAGATCCGGAAGAGCCGATTTGCATGTCAAGGAGGCGCGCTCGATGACGGTCGTCGCTGTCAAGAAACTACTTCAAGTAGAAAAGGGATCGCCTCATCCGCTCGGGGCCATCCCCGATAGAGACGGTGTGAACTTCTCGCTATTCTCGGAGAATGCCGCCGGCGTTGAACTCCTCTTATTCGAGCGGCATGATGCCCCCGAACCGTTCCAGGTCATCCAATTCGATCCCTTCGTGAACAAGACGTTCCATTTCTGGCATGTCTACGTGCGGGGGTTGCGGCCTGGCGCGCACTACGCGTACCGGGTGGACGGTCCTTGGGATCTCGGCGCAGGACATCGTTTTGATCGGAAAAAGGTACTGATCGATCCATACGCCAGAGGCAACACGAACAGCCTCTGGCAGCGCGTGGACGCCTGTGGACCCGCGAACAACCTCAGGACCTCGATGCGGTCGGTCGTAATCGATATGTCGGGGTATGATTGGGAAGGGGATCGGCCCCTCAATCGACCCATGGAGGAAACGATCATCTATGAGCTGCATGCGAGCGGATTCACCAAGTCGCCCTCATCTGGGGTCACGCACCCCGGCACCTTTTCGGGCATCATCGAGAAGATCCCCTACCTCAAGGAGTTGGGTATCACTGCAGTAGAATTGTTGCCGGTGTTTGACTTTGACGAAACGGACATCCTCCGTGTGGTAGATGGCACGCCTCTCCATAACTTCTGGGGATATAGCACCATGGGATTTTTTGCGCCGCAATCCGCCTATTGTGTCTCCCCGGAAAGCGGCTCCCACCTACAGGAGTTCCGCGACATGGTGAGGGCGCTGCACAAGGCCGGCATCGAGGTGATTCTGGACGTAGTCTTCAATCACACGGATGAGGGAAACCATCAGGGACCAGTTTTCTCCTTCAAAGGGATTGACAACCGCGTCTACTACTTCCTGGTACCGTCGGACAGACAGTTCTATCTCGACTACTCGGGGTGTGGAAACACGGTCAACTGCAGCCGCCCGATCGCGCAGAAGCTCATCATCGACTGTCTGCGGTACTGGGTTCGAGAGACCCATGTGGATGGATTCCGATTCGATCAAGGGTCTATTCTGTCTCGGGGCGAGGATGGCAGTCCCCTCCCTTATCCGCCGGTTGTGTGGCAGATCGAGCTGGATGAGGAGCTGGCGGACACGAAGGTGATTGCCGAGGCGTGGGATGCCGCCGGACTGTACCAGATCGGCCATTTTCCCGGCGACAGGTGGGCCGAGTGGAATGGTCGCTATCGCGACGATATCCGCCGCTTTGTCAAAGGAGACCCAGGACTGATCGGCGCCGTGGCATCGCGGTTAGCGGGAAGCGCCGACCTCTATCAATCACACGGAGAGCTCCCCATCAATAGCATCAACTTCATCACCTGTCATGACGGCTTTACCCTGAACGACCTGGTCTCTTACAAAGAGAAACACAACGAGGGGAATGGAGAGGGCAATCGGGACGGCATCAATGACAATCTGAGCGACAACTGCGGCGTGGAGGGCGAAACGGATGACGCCGCCGTCGAAGTGCTCCGAGAGCGCCAGATCAAGAACTTCGCGACGATCCTGCTACTCTCACGCGGGGTGCCGATGATCCTGGCAGGCGATGACGTTCGGCGGACGCAGAAGGGCAACAATAACGCCTACTGCCAGGATAATGAGGTCGGGTGGTTTGACTGGACCATGACGCAGCGGTATCATGAAATGTTTCGCTTCTGGAAGCGGATGATCGAATTTCGGAGGACTCATTCCACCCTCCGCCGGCGTTTCTTCTTTAATGGGGCGGTTAACGAGCGAGGCTTGGCGGACGTCGCCTGGCATGGCTGCACATTGAATCAGCCCGGGTGGTCCGATCCGGACGCCCGGGCTCTGGGGATGACCCTTGGCGGGTTTGATGGCGACGCGGACATTCACGTCATGCTGAACATGTACTGGAAGAGCCTCGAATTTGAGATCCCACCGGCGCCCGGTCGGCGTTGGTTCAAGGCGATCGACACGGCTGCGCCCTCGCCCCACGACATCGCGAATCCAGGGGATGAGGTGGAGTTCGCTGGTAATGTCTGCTCGGTGCAGGGGCGGAGCATCGTCGTGCTGGTCTCGAGGTAACGTGCAGATTTGGCTCTTGACGTGGCACGCTCACGCCACGTCTGGAAAAGCAAATAATGAACAGATTCAGAGGCAATCAAGGAGGTAGTTCATGCTGAGAACAGGGTGGCACATGCTCAGGTTCACTGGCACCGGCATCTTGCTCACGGCGACCTTGGCCTTTATTGGGCCGATCTCCGCCGATGCCGGCTTAGTATCCGGGCGCGTCAATGATACGAAGGGGAAATTTCAAGCGGGGGGGACTTTCCGCGTGAAAGATTCAGAGGGTAAGGTGGTCAACGACCGCGTGAAGACGGATGAGCGCGGGGGGTATAGTATTTTCCTGCCTCCTGGCATCTATACGGTGGAGTTCAGCGATGGCAGGGGCGCAGTGATCCAGAGCCATCCGGAACCGCTTCAGCAAAATATCTACCTCAAGTGAGGGATGGAGCGAAGTATGCCAAGTAACCCGGAAGAAGAGTCGAGTTCACAGCCAACGCGGGAGGGGCGACATTCAGGGCGCATCCTGGATTGGATCGAAGCAATTGCCAAGGTGGCCGTGCCTGTTGCGGTTGCTGTCGCGACCTGGATAGGGGCTCACTATGCAAATACATTCCAGCGGCAAATGTCCGGCGCAACCTTACTCAGTGAGCGGGAGAAGGCGGAAACTCAGCTCCGGGCTTCCATGTTCAGCAGTCTCATCGATCCGATCGTCGGACCGAAGCGAGGAGACGGTGTATCCGCCGACGGGGAACGACTGCTGGTCGAGTTGCTGGCCCTCAATTTCCATGAGCATATCGAGTTGAAGCCATTGTTCGACCGGGTGGACAAGCGACTCGCCAGTGAGGGGGCACAGGAAGCGCGCAAGTCGTTGAGATCGGTCGCTGACCGGATCATCGATCGGCAGATCGCATCGCTGAGAAAAGAGGGGGGCGTCAATAGCTCTGATGGGGTAGGAGCTAGGGTTGACATGTTGACCATCACGGAGCCGCCGCTGGCCCCCACGCAGAAGGCGGTGTTTGATTCGCTCGCTGCCAATGAGCAACGGCCGTATCAGGTGGTGGCGAAATTGCAAGAGCCAATTAGTGACTTGATTTCTCCCGACGGGCAACACCGACTGACCATTGTCGTAGACGAAGCCGACTGGGCCAACCATCGGTTGAGGGTGCAGCTCGTCGACATCAGCACAAAAGGGGAGTTGCTGAACTCAAGCGTGGCGTTCACCCTTACCCACTTCGACTTCCCCCTTACCGACAACACCCTCTTCCCGGATGGCAATCGGATCGCGCTCGCCCTCTCCAGCGTCCACGCTGAGGGGGGACTAAAAAGCATAGTGCTCAAGCTCATCTGGTTCCCAAAGAACTATTTTACGCCTCGGGAACGGCCCCTCGACAGCAGTGAGTTCCTGAAACTGGTGGGAAAGAACACATAGGGTGCGGACACAGTGGGCCGTCTTCCAGGAGAGCCCATCCAGGCGCCACGGATAAACCGTCCGCGCAATTCAATAGTGTCGTCACAAGGCCACAGAGTGATCGAATAAAAGATGAGATTTCTTCTCTAAGGAGTTTGACCCTATGGATAGGATAATCGCCTACTCGAGTAGCACAGGCGCACGCGTCACACGGGAGCCTATCTGGCCAATGACCCGGGAGATTGTCTGGGCGCCGTAGGCTCATACACGCTTTCCCAACACTGCTCCAACAAACTCCTCAGCCAGTCGCTCCATAAACTTCGTCATTTCCTTAGTGAATTTCAGATGTATAATAGACCCCGAATGTAAGACAGGTGGACCAGAGCAATCTCCTCCTTGAAGAGGAGGCAAGAGTAATAATGGAACACGGCAGACACTTGGGGTAACCGCGGCGATTACGGTGAGGATCACGATCGACGCGTGAGCGCCTATGAGCCGATCGTCAAGAAGCGGATAAATATATCATTCCCAGGCGTGACCATGGGAGAAAGGAGAAAGTGTAGGATGACAAGAAGGGTGCCAGTCTTCGTTGCTATAGCGCTGGGCTTAGTCTTCACTGCAGGATGCCGGATGAAGAGCGATATGAATCTCAAGGCTGTCACGGTAAGTTCTTCAGCCGTCTACTGCCTCTTCGATCCATCCTGTGCGGTGACCCCCACCGACAGCAGTACCACTCCCATCTCGATGCAGGCTGGGGGAACGGCTTTTGTTCAGTCCCGCACTTTTGCTGGTAAGCCTGGTACGCCGGCGAGTGGTCTGTACGGGTATGAATACCGGATTGATCTGGAGAAGGCCGTTTCGACCAAGGTTCAGGTCGAAGAGGTCGGTGAGATCACATACATGCCTTGTCTGCGGTCTATAGCGTTTGAGTTCGGTCCAATCATCGATACCCTGGATTACGATGGCGATGGGGAGGCCGGAGATCTAGCCTATGTCGTGACGAGCGGCGGTCCTGGAAAGATAGGGATTGGATCCATAGAGCGGTACCACGGTAAGCTGACGTTTAACTTCGACTCTCCCGTCTGCGTCGGAGGTTCCCATAGCCAGGGCGATAGCACCTTCTTCTTCGGCCTTGTCTCCACAAAGGGTCCGAGGTCCGTCGAGGCAACCATTAAGGAGACAGCCGGTATGGGCGCCGCATCGCCGAAACTCAAGAAAAATGTGAAATACAAAGTGCAGGTCTACGCGCCTCAGGTTTGAGGCTAGTCCTTAGCTGGACAAAGTCGCCTGCAGCGATCAGGCGGAAGACCTGATCTGACGCAAGGCATCCGGCCGACCGAGGACCAGTAACGGATAACCGTCATCGGTCCTCGGTCGGGAAGTCGGCTTCCAGGCAGTGCTCACCTTTACCACAGTCCTTTACAGATAAAGGCCGTCTCAGTTATAGTCTGGACATGGCCACTGAAGCCAACTATCTTCTCGTCGACATCGCCCTGCCGGTTCCACCACGAAGAGTCCTGACGTATACTATTCCACCTCCTCTACGGGAACAGGTCGAGGTTGGTAAGCGAGCCCTCGTTCCGCTCGGCCCGCGTCTGGTAACCGGGTATATTGTCGGTCTCCTCTCCTCCGAACCAGTCAGTCCTCCAGGCCTCAAGCCGATCGATGCGATCCTGGACCAGGAGCCGCTGCTCGACCATCACCTGCTGGAGCTGACGCGCTTCGTTGCCGACTATTATCTGACATCGTGGGGGCTGGTCATTCGAGCGGCCATGCCGCCGGGAATCGATCGCGGGACCATCAGGACCGTTGAGCTTATCGAGTCGCCGGATCTGTCCTCGCATCCTTTAAGCGTAGATCGCCTCATCAAAGGGACCGACAAGCTTAGCCCCCTCCAGCGCGAGATATTAACTATGCTTCAGACGCGGGGTCGCATGGACCTATCATCCCTCAAGCGGCGTTGGCCGGCTAAAGAGGTCAATGCGCTCATCCGAACTCTCGTCAACCTTGACCTCGCAACGCTCGTTTATCGCGAGCACATGCCGACTGTCCGACCCATCTACCGATCACTGCTTGATCTAGCGGCTGACCGGGCCGTAGTCCAAACAGAGATCGACGCCCTTCGTAAGAGGGCACAGCGGCAAGCCTCATTGCTCGAACACCTGTTGCAATCCGGTTCAAAGCTTACCTCTGCGGAGGCTACAGCCATCGCCGGCGTCTCCGGGGTACGTCGTCTCATCGCCAAAGGCTTCATCCGTCGTACTACAGAAGAGATCGAGCGGTCGCCTTGGGAAGAGACCGCTATTGCCACAGACCTCTGGCCAACACCGAACTCAGCCCAGCAAACAGCCATTGATGGACTCCTGGAGGGACTACGCTCGCGCACCTTTTTCCCGGCGCTGCTCCATGGCGCAACGGGAAGTGGGAAAACCGAGGTCTATCTTCGAGTGATCGGCGAGGTGGTGCGGCGGGGAAAGCAAGCGCTCGTGCTTGTTCCGGAAATCGCCTTGACCCCCGTCACTGCCGATCGATTCCGCTCCCGCTTCGGGAACCGAGTCGCGCTGCTGCACAGCGGCCTCTCGCCCGGTGAGAGACTGGATCAGTGGCGTCGCATCAAGCGCGGAATGGCCGATATTGTCATAGGTACGCGGTCTGCGGTCTTCGCTCCCCTCTCCCGCCTTGGTCTCATCGTGGTCGATGAAGAGCACGACGCTTCCTATAAGCAGGATGATGAGCCGCGCTACCACGCAAGGGATGTGGCATTGACCAGAGGACGGATGCTTGGGATTGCCGTCCTCCTGGGTTCCGCAACCCCAAGCTTTGAAACTACCCATCACGCCAAGGAAGAGGCCTACCGACTGTTCAGACTTCCGGAGCGGGTGGAGAACAGGGTGCTGCCCTCGATGACGCTGATCGATATGCGCGAAGAGCGCCTGTCCCGGCATGTCTTAAGCCGGAATGCGCGATACGCGGCGCGAGATTCCCCCACCCCCCCTTTACAAAATGAGGGCACGGGGGGATCGGGGGGGCGAGGCGCCCCGCTCATTTTTTCCGAACGGCTGACAGATGCGATCAAGAAGACGCTGGCAAAAGGGGAACAGGTCCTGCTGTTCATCAACCGACGAGGCTACGCCAGATTGTTGCTCTGCCGCGAGTGCGGTTTTACCTTACGGTGTCCGCATTGCAGCGTCTCGCTCATCTACCATGCTGCAGATGGCAGGATGCGCTGCCACTACTGCGATTATCGAGAACGGCCACCAAGTGGTTGCCCTCAGTGCGGCGGGATTGCCTGTGGATGGTTCGGGTATGGGACGCAGCAGGTCGAAGCTGCCGTTCGGATGCTCGCTCCGGATGCAACCCTCGCGAGAATGGATCGTGATACCACCAGGCGGCGGCATGCGTACCGGCAGATTCTCAGGGACGTGCAGCAGGGGCGTACACAGATTCTTATCGGGACGCAGATGGTCGGGAAAGGGCACGACTTTCCAGGAATTACCTTGGTTGGTATCCTCTCCGCTGACGCCTCGATGCAACTCCCGGACTTCAGGGCCGGGGAGCGGACCTATGCCCTGCTTACACAGGTAGCCGGACGGGCCGGCCGTGGGGACCGCCCAGGCCACGTTATCGTTCAGACCTATAATCCCGAACACTATTGCATCCTCGCAGCCCGCAATCACGATTATGAAGCGCTGTATCGGATCGAGCGACCTCTCAGAGAGAGGCGTGGTCTTCCCCCATTCGGCTTCCTCGTTCTGCTCCTGGTCGCCTCTTCACACGAGGGCCACGCGCAGGAAAACGCTGAACGACTCGCCGATCTTCTTCTGGAACGGGCTGCTTCGTTCCCCGATCGGAGTCGAGGACAGGCCCTGGCCATCGAGGGACCGGCGCCGGCGCCGCTTTACCGACTGAAGGGACGCTATCGCTGGCAGATCCTCGCCAAAGGCCTCGATCCACGTGCGCTGCGTCATTGGGTCAAGGAGACGATCGCGCTGCTCCCGCCGTCAGAACAAGCAGGGATCGAGGTCGACGTCGATCCGGTCGATCTGTGTTGACTAAGCAACCGTCAGCCATCAGCTCTCAGCTTTCTTTGCTGACTACTGATCGCTGACGGCTGACCATTTGTCTTTTCCCAAGGGATATATTACAGTAGCGGCGTGATGACGAGGACGATGGGCCGGCGGGAGACCGACTCGTGGCTTCGCAAGGATGAATCGCTCGATGACCTTGGCATCTCGGGCCTGAAGGTTATTCAGAGTCTGACGGGCTTCCGTCATTCGATGGATGCGCTGTTGCTGGCCCAGTGGGCCGCGCCGCGACCGACGGACCGGATCCTTGATCTCGGCTGCGGAAACGGCGCCATCGCCTTCCTGCTGGCTCATCGACATCCCGATCTTCATATAACCGGGCTTGAGGTTCAGCCCGCCTTAGCCGACCGGATCCGTCGGGGAGCATGCTGCAATGGATTACAGGACCGCATCGAGATCGTGGAGGGTGATCTCCGCCAAATCAAAGAACTACTGCCGGCAGCGGGCTTTGACATGGTGCTTTGCAATCCGCCGTATCGAGAACTCGGCCGAGGGCGGCTCAGCCAGGACCCGGAGATTCGACAGGCCAAGCATGAGATGACCGCTACCCTTCAAGAGGTCGTCGCGGCCATCCGATATGTGCTCGCCCCCAAAGGACGAGCGCACCTCATCTACCATGCCTCGCGGCTTATCGATGTATTGAGCGGCCTCAGGGCTTCACGACTGGAACCGAAGATGTTGCGGCTAGTCCATTCCTGCCCTGGTACCGAGGCGGAACTGAGCTTAATTGAGGCACGGCGAAATGGACGGCCTGGACTGCAAATCCTTGCCCCTCTGTTCGTCTATCAAGCACGGGGCGGACCTTTGTCAGCCGATATGGAAGCTATCTATCACAGTCTGGCTGCCTCTGACGTACGGAGCACGGTCGCATGAATCGCCATACGATCGCCATTGCGCAAATTAACCCAGTCCTCGGCGATCTGAAGCGGAACCTGGCCCTACATGAAAAGACGGCTGAGGAGGCGATTGGCCGTGGCGCCGGTCTGCTGGTCTTTCCTGAACTGAGCCTAACCGGGTACTTCCTCAAAGATATCGTCTCATCCGTGGCCCTTCCCATAACCAGCCCCATCCTCGGCAGACTCAGGGATCTGAGTCGCCGTATCGATCTCGTTGTTGGGCTGGTGGAGGAGTCGCCCGACTCTCTCCTCTACAACGCCGCCCTCTACCTCTCAAAGGGCGAAATCCAGCACGTCCACCGCAAGGTCTACCTGCCCACCTATGGCATCTTCGACGAACAACGGTATCTTGCGGAAGGGGGTCGGATCAGGACATTTCGCGCGGGGGTCGGTCGATCTGCGATCCTGATCTGTGAAGACATGTGGCATCCCTCGACGGCATGTGTCGCCTCTCTCGATGGGATGGAGATTCTCATCTCGCCCTCTGCCAGCCCGGGTCGCGGCGGTTTGGAGGAAGGCCAATCGTTCGCAAACGCCAGGGCCTGGGAAACGATCAACCGCGCCTACGCCCAACTCTTTACCTGCTATGTCCTCTACGCGAATCGAGTCGGTTACGAGGATGGGGCCTGCTTCTGGGGCGGCTCTGAGGTGATTGCTCCCTCCGGCGAGTTGGTGGCTAAGGCGGAGTACCTCAACGAGCAAATCCTGGTAACCGAAATCGATCCCGGAGAGGTTCGGCGGGCAAGAACGATAAATCCATTACTTCGAGATGAGCGATTAGATGTCACCCTCCGAGAGCTCGAGCGGATCAAAAGAGAGGGGGTCAGATGATCGATCTCTCCTTGAACTGCGAATTCGTCCAACAGATCCTGACCGGGTTTATCGTCAACGAAGTTCGAAAGGCCGGGTTCAGTCGTATCGTGGTTGGACTTTCCGGCGGGGTGGATTCAGCGCTCTCCGCATATCTCGGGGCCAAGGCCCTCGGCGCCGAGAATGTTTGGGCCCTCCTGATGCCGTACCGGACCAGCAGTCCGGAGAGCCGGGAGCACGCCGAACTGGTGGTGAAGCAACTCCGCATCCAATCGGACGTCATCGAGATCACGCCGATGGTGGACGCCTATTTCGAACGGTTCCCAGAATCGGATCAGGTCCGCCGCGGCAACAAGATGGCTCGCGAGCGAATGACCATTCTGTTCGACCATTCAGCCAGGCTCAAGGCCCTGGTCCTGGGGACCAGCAATAAGACGGAGCTGCTGCTGGGGTATGGTACACTATATGGCGATATGGCCAGCGCCATCAACCCCCTGGGTGACCTGTACAAGACCCAGGTCCGGCAACTGGCGCGCCACATGGCTATCCCGGAGGTCATCGTCGAAAAGGCGCCCAGCGGTGACCTCTGGGCTGGGCAGACTGACGAGGCGGAGCTCGGCTTTACCTATGAGGAGGTCGATCGGATCCTCTACCTGATGGTGGACCGCCGGTACGATATCCCCGATCTTATTGCGGCCGGCTTCGACGAACGATTCGTCAGAGCCGTTCTCGCCAAGGTCCAGGCCTCCCAGTACAAGCGGCGCCCTCCCCTCATCGCCAAGATCTCCGCCCGCACCATCGACCGCGACTTCCGTTACCCCCGCGACTGGGGTAAGTAACGCTGCTATTGAATCTACAGCGGGTTCATTCCCCGCAGCTTGCCGCAAGTTCGTCATACCGGCGAAAGCCGGTATCTCGAGGGCCAAGCCGGATTCCGTGTCGAGCACGGAATGACGGGCCAGATCACCCTCCTCGACAACGCAGGCCTCACGAAACGGTCGGTGGCGAATCCTTTCCCTACTTAAAGGCATAGTCTATGTAGACGTGGTACGCCATGAGCAGCAACAACGCCATAGATAATCCGACATGGGCACTGATCCACGCCGGCCTGTACCAAGACTTGTGGATTGTGACGATTTGAAAATTGAACAGGCCGGTGAGAAAGGCCAGCAACAACGTCAGACTGAGGATCCCGAGATAGCCATAGCCCAGGATTTGGGAATGGCTCAAGAAAAACAACGGAAACAGGGCGCCGAACAGTTTGTGGCGACCCATCATGGTTGCGGCCTTGCGCTGCTCCCCTTGGGCACGCTTCACGGAAAAACGCCATTGATACAGGATCAACGCGAGCAATCCGAAACCTGTGGTGAGCTTATACGTATTGTCGTCTTGCAGTCCGGTCAACAAGGTCCACTGCCACCCGGTCGATTGCTGGACGATCAAGGCCGCCAGCAGGAACAGACCCACCCGAAAATACCCCTTGGCGGGCAAGCCGGACTTGAGGACGACCGACAGCAACGATTTCAGACGGATGAAGTCTTGCACGAAAACCACACCTTTACCGGGTAACGATATTGGCGCCCCCTTCTTTGTTCGTTGCTGACCCCGGTTGGGGCTTGCTTGCCAGCGAACTGAGCGCCGCCAAGGTGTGCGGGGCTGTGCGCTTGGCGATTTCCCCCATGAACACCTCGGAACTCGGCAAGAAATAACCCTCAGCCGGCCAGTGTTCGCCAATGGCGGGGGGATTGGCGAATTTCCGCGCCTTTTCAAGATAAGACTCGTAGGCATCCTTGAAGCTTTGGCGTAAGGCGGCGAGCGTGCGGAGCAACTCATCCATGGATACGCTGCCGCTTGGGTACATCCACGTGGTCGCGCCCATCACATCATTGAGCTTCCAGTCGTGCTTGGGTGATTGTTCGTGCTTGTTATGGCATTGGATGCAGCCTTCGACGACCGCCACATCACTGAACATGGCGACCTGCATTTGAATGTCTGGCATGAAGAAGAATTGCGGCTTGAGGGTTTGCTTGACCATCTGGAATTTTTCCAACTGTAGCCCCTCGAAGCGGTTCGCTGAGTTGACGGGATAGTCCGACCCCAGGAACAGGCTGAGCGGCGTCGGGTTCTTTTCCAGGCTTTTCGCCGTCTCACGCAGGAACAATGCGGGCAAAGGACCGGCCTCTACGTCCGCCTCGCGCCAACGCTCGTCGAATTTCAAGCCGGTCTGCTTACCCGCGCCGACTACTTCCTTGGTCCACATCGCCCTCACCACGTCGTTTTCCGCCTTGAGCATCTCAAACATCCGTTCCACCGGGATGGCCGCATCGGCGGCCTTCTTCTCTTCCAATGGCGGCGGGGCACTGACAAACAGGTAGATGCTTAAGGCGCCCAGCGCCAGGCAGGCGATCCAGAAGTGTTGTTTAGCCATCTTGACCATCCTGTTTTGCTTTGTAGTGAAGGGTTGTGCCGTACGGGGAGGGCCCACCGTCAAAATAGGCGCGGATTTTCTCTGTCGGCGTTCGCTTGTCGACCGATTTCTCAGTCTGCATGATGTGGTTGCCGTGGAAGTCGTGGCAGCCCAGGCAGGAGTCCCATTGTTTGCCGGCGATCAAATCCGCATGGGACACGTCGATTGGATCTTTCTTTAGGCGGGTGTCCTTGTGACAGTTCACGCAATAGCCGGTCTCTGCCAACGTGACACGCCTGCCCTGGTGCTCCGCGTGGCAGGAGACGCACTGATGGGGACGCAGCTTTTCCCGAGCCTGGCTGAAACGGGGCTCGAGGAAGCGATAGACCGGGTGGCGGTCATTGGGCCGCTCGTGACAGGCCATACAGTCCGCATTACCCACGGGAAGCCGTCCGAAGAAGGGGGCGGGCCCTTCGCGCCGACCAAGGGCATGGCGCAGGTTGGCCTGAATCTGCTGGCGGAAGCTGCCCGGTGCGTTTTTGTGGCAGGCCGCGCAGGCAAGTTTGCCGTGGCCTGTATTCATGGATCCTTTCGCATGAAACCACTCCCCGACGGGAAGCACGGTAAACGCCAGGAGCGCAAATCCCAAACAGAAGCCGGTCAAATAGGCGCGGTTTTGCCATTTCCTTGGCCCTCCCGCTATCGCTCGCATCACCACCACCTCAAGCTACGTGTGAGGAACTAATGCGGACGCATTAGACCTTACTCTGTGTGTTATGTAGCTGGCCGGTGGAAAAAATAACCAAGAAGCTGTTATCCTCTCTGCGCTCGCCAGAAACATACGCTGACTCCGGCGGTCGCATCCGTCTCAGTCGTCCATCAACTGCTCGCACAATCACCTCTTGGATTTTCACCGCCCGCCCCACGGCGGGGCGGCACAGGACGTCGGCAAGCAACTCGACAGCCCTCCTTGCCAAGATCAACGCGCTAAGCCGCTGCACGCTCAGCGGTCGCTTCGAGGGCTTTCAGATTTAGTGCGCTGTGACCGCTGGCTTTGCGGACCCTGGCGCCTTCGTAAAGCTTCTGATGTAGACCACCAGGTCCTTGATCTCGGGATCGGTCAGTTTTAGCCCAAACGAAGGCATCGATGCCTTACCTTGCTTAATAGCTCGAAAGAGAACGTCATCAGACCGTGTTTGCATATAGGCCGGATCGGCCATGTTGGGCATCTTAAACATAAAAAACAACGCCATCGCCTGTAGTCCATTGCCTTTGCCGCTTGCGCCATGGCATCGCGCACACCCAGAATCGTACCTCGACTGAGCGCTTACCGTTCCTTTGGGCTCAGCGGCAAACGTGGAAGAGGCCCCCACGACGAACAACATCACCATCACGCATAACCACTGGCAACGGAGCCGGGACAGAAAATGAACGCGCATCGTAATTGCCCTCCTCTCGTCTAAAGGGGTAACCTGTGTGTACATCGTTTTGTCACTCGTGTATATGTGGTTGGTGCGCTAACCCCTTGTTACCAAAGGGTCACGAACAACATGATGCTTTTTTAACTGTACTGTTTGGGATCAGGTCTCACGTATAAAGCGTCCGCGCCAACAAAGCGACACCCCCAGCACAGCGCTATCGCTGCGCTGGGGGTGTCGAAACGAAGTGGTGTCTACCCTATCAGGTTAGAAGGCTTCGTCGCCGGCAGCCCAAGCAGCCCGCTCCTTCTCCTTCTCCCTATCGTAGATTGTCCACTCACCCTCTTCGACGACGCTGGCCTCACGAACCATCCGTCCAGCCCTCGACAGGATGAACCACATGAGAGGCAGAACACCGCCGAACAGGAAGACCGCGCCACCGATTGTGCGCATCCACGTCAAGGTGATCCACACACCATCTGTGACGTGCGCCTGTGCTCGGGCGGCCCAGAGACCTTTCTTGAAGACGGTCGCGACCTGATACAGACCGACCGGGAACAGGTCCAACATCATCATCAGCACTAAGCCGACCTGCAGGGACCAGAACACACCCTTGATCAGCTTCTCATTCCAGGCAGAGCGCTGGAACAGGTGCTGACACGCAAACAGCATACCGGCAATGGCGATGTTCCCCTTGACGCCGAACATGGCGCCATGGGCATGGTTGTTGGTGAGATAGGTGCCATGCTCATAGTAGTTGATGATGGGCAGGTTGATCAGTGAGCCCATCACGCCCGCGCCGAAGATATTCCAGAAGTTCACGGCGAGGATGAATGTCCAGACGCCGTCCATCACGAAGCGCTGCTTGCCCTCGGCAAGATGCTCATGGGCCTTCGCCCGCTCCGTCCGCATCTTCCAGGCATCCAGGGTAATCAGGAGCAGCGGCAACACCTGCATGGTGGAGAAGACGCTACCCAGTGCGATGATCCCTGTCGGCTTGGCGATCCAGTAGAAGTTGTGGGAGATCCCGATCAGGGCAGTCACCAGGAACATCATGACGGCCAGGAAGATAACCCGCTCGGCCATAGCCCGGTTGACCAGACCCATCTGCACCAGCATATACCCAACGATACAGGTGGTGAAGACCTCGAAGGTGACCTCAACCCACATGTGAATGTTCATCCACCGCCAGTAGTCCGCGATGGCGAAGTTCTGCGACGGGGTCATGAACATCCCGAAGAACAGGAACAGCACCATGATCCCGCTGCCGTAGAACAGCCAGGCCGGCACGGACCAGAGGTTCTGGCTCGTGATCCACGGCTTGACCGCGCGGAAGATGATGTACACCCACAGACAGAATGAAGCCAGCATAAGAATGTGCCAGAAGCGCCCGAGCTCCAGGAACTCCCAGCCCTGGCTCCCGAACCAGTAGGCCATCTCATCGCTCATATACCCCGTGTGTCCAAGATAGATGCCGAACAGCGCGCCGGCACCCACAATGAGACACAGCGTAAAGAGCAGGTTGATCAGGAACCGCTGCCCGTTTGGAACCTTTGAAATTCTGGGCAGGAAGAAAAGGGTGTAACCGACCCAAGCCATGAAGAACCAGTAGATCTGCACGATAGTATGCCAGCCGCGAGTGACGGAGAAGGGGATGATAAATCCAAGTATGCTCTTCTCTATCGCGTTGCCCGGTCCCCCACCGACAAAGTCCTCTGCGCTCAGAATACCGGCCAATACCTGAATCAGGAACAGGATCACGGCAAAGGCAAAGAACTTATACGTGGCGCGCTGGGTCGGACGAACGTAGGCGTCACCCTTGTTTTCAAGGTCGACTGTGGTCAGTGACCAATCCCGCCCGTTGAACGGCTCGCCAGGCAGGGCTTTCATTTCACCGTAGACGTACAGGACCAGCATGGTACCACAGAACAGCACAAAGATCGAAATGAAGCTCCATAGATAGGTCTCGAACGTCGGGGTGTTACCGACAGCCGGATCAGGCGGCCAGTTGTGGGTATACGTATAGTCAAAACCCGGTCGATTCGCGCCGGAAACCCAGCCTCCCCAGAAGAAAAAGCCCGCTAAGGCCTTGAGGTCATCGAGGTTGGAGATGTGATTCTGGATCCTCCCCTTCATAAACGCTTCTTCATAGGTAGGATCAGTAAATGTCCGCGTATAATGGGTGATGAGTTCTTTATAGGCAAAAACCTGGGCATCATTAATACGAATAACGTTTGTTGCCTCGTCGTAGCCATTCGCACGGATCTCTCGCCTGACCCTCACCGAGATCATGTCCCGATCATCTTGGGTCACAGGACGTTCTTTTGCGATTTCATTCTCATAGTACTTATTCATGGAGACGTACGTATGGTGCAAGGCCTCGGCCGTATAATCCGGCCCGCGCTCGCCTCCGTCACCCCAGAAGGAGCCGTATGTCATCAGGCCCTTAAGGTGAAACACCTGCTTCCCACGCTGAATTTCCCACTCTGGAATCACCGCTTCCCCGGAAGATGACGACACAAAATTGGTCAGCGGAGGAGCTGATGTATAAGTCCAGACGCCGAGTGCGACTAACCCAATAAGGCTGATCGTGGTGACAATCAACGCATGAAACCACCAATATTTCTTGACCAACAGCATTTGACCGAACGTTCTGCTACTCTTACTCAATGCCCCGCCAGTATTCGGACTCATTTTTGACCTCCAGTGGCTGTTCCTATGATTCAGGTAGCCACGCATTCATTCCTGCTTTTTGACTGTATTACGCTTTGCCATCCGCACCCCAACAAATCGGAGGGGCACGAGTCTGCAGCGCGACAATCAGGGCGCTGGTCAGACCGCACCGATCCGATCGATTAGGCTGTAGCATGCCGTTCTGCTTACTGGACCAGCGTGTTATGTTCATAACCTATCTCCACAGACTGTCCCACGGTCGAATTATAATATTAGTGTACGGTCTCCACTAGACACTGCCAATCAGCTGATCAGCTCAATTCACGATGCAAATGCATCACCCATGTGGATACTGGCGGGTGAACGGCCTGAGCATTTATCGGTAGATCATCCGCTAGGCAGCAAATGGAACTCTTCGAAGGTTCACCAAAACTGAGCGGAAACGACGCCTTCACTTTAGCGGTCATAAAGCTATCGGGGTGAGCCTGAACCAATAATAGTAGAACACTGTTTGATTATAATATGGGACAAAACCACCATAATGTCAAGCCGCCGGTGGGACAGGCACTATCCTAATTTCGTACCCTAACCGCCGCATGGTCAATTGCAAGCGGCCAACTGGAGCGTAGTAATTCAACCGTTCTGCCTTTCTAGTCTTGGAGAACGGTAAGATTGCTTCGCCATCGGCTCGCAATGGAGCATGGAGTGACCTTCGAGCCGGTGGTACTCTCTCCAGGGGGCTTGAATTAGGACACTACCCCTGGAACCACCAGCAGGTCGTGCAGATCTAAATGGATGGCGCGCAGGCGCAGAGAAGCGGGAGTCGATGGCAAGTTACGCGCGGAGGATTAGAGGCCAGAGGCGCCTGGCCCACTTGTGCTAAAAAAGCGGCACCCCTCAGCACAGCGTTGTCGCTGTACCGAGGGGTGCCGGAAGGAAGCTTACTTGATCTAACTAGATACTACGACTAGAAAGCCTCGTCAGAAGCGGCCCAAGCTTCCCGCTCCTTGGCCTTCTCTTTGTCGTAGATTGTCCACTCACCCTCTTCAACGACGGCAGCCTCGCGGACCATCCGTCCAGCCCTCGACAGGATGAACCACATGAGAGGCAGAACACCGCCGAACAGGAAGACCACGCCACCGATCGAGCGCAGCCATGTCAGCGTATGCCATACCTCGTTCGTCACGAACGTCTGCTGCCGACCATACCAGAAACCGTACTGGAAGATGTGTGCAAGCTGATACAGACCGACCGGGAACATATCCATAAGCATCATCATGACCAGGCCGACCTGCAGGGACCAGAACACACCCTTGATCAGCTTCTCATTCCAGGCAGAGCGCTGGAACAGGTGCTGACACGCAAACAGCATACCGGCAATGGCGATGTTCCCCTTGACGCCGAACATGGCGCCATGGGCATGGTTGTTGGTGAGATAGGTGCCATGCTCATAGTAGTTGATGATGGGCAGGTTGATCAGTGAGCCCATCACGCCCGCGCCGAAGATATTCCAGAAGTTCACGGCGAGGATGAATGTCCAGACGCCGTCCATCACGAAGCGCTGCTTGCCCTCGGCAAGATGCTCATGGGCCTTCGCCCGCTCCGTCCGCATCTTCCAGGCATCCAGGGTAATCAGGAGCAGCGGCAACACCTGCATGGTGGAGAAGACGCTACCCAGTGCGATGATCCCTGTCGGCTTGGCGATCCAGTAGAAGTTGTGGGAGATCCCGATCAGGGCAGTCACCAGGAACATCATGACGGCCAGGAAGATAACCCGCTCGGCCATAGCCCGGTTGACCAGACCCATCTGCACCAGCATATACCCAACGATACAGGTGGTGAAGACCTCGAAGGTGACCTCAACCCACATGTGAATGTTCATCCACCGCCAGTAGTCCGCGATGGCGAAGTTCTGCGACGGGGTCATGAACATCCCGAAGAACAGGAACAGCACCATGATCCCGCTGCCGTAGAACAGCCAGGCCGGCACGGACCAGAGGTTCTGGCTCGTGATCCACGGCTTGACCGCGCGGAAGATGATGTACACCCACAGACAGAATGAAGCCAGCATAAGAATGTGCCAGAAGCGCCCGAGCTCCAGGAACTCCCAGCCCTGGCTCCC
>NSJM01000101.1 GCA_002634395.1 Candidatus Methylomirabilis sp. | reverse complement strand
CCCCTCTCTGGATTGAGAGACCTCGTTCGGACACGAAGTTCTGAAAGCGCGTTGGGTCGAGCAAGCCCTGCTGTGGGAGCGCCTTCTTAAACAGAAGCCTGATTACCCGCTCTCGTTCTTTATGGGCGTTCATGCGCCATCTGCCCCCTCGCTACACAAGACCTACGTGACCCGCTGATTTTCCTCGACGATTGCTCGCTCCGCATCCGTAATGCCATACAACTTATGAACTAAGACGTTAACCTCGCGGTCGGTTTTGTCGATCTGGCGCTGGAGCTGGTCACCCTCGAAATCCCCCCGCGCCCCCCTTTTGGAAAGGGGGGATTTTCTCTGATGGAGGGTGAGCATCACGTCCACTGGGGCCACGAGATCATCGCGCAACTTCTTATCGACGAAATTGCTGAAATCAATCAACCTAGTGTTGGTCGCCGACTCGCTCTGGTCCTAAACCCGCCGTTTTTTCCCGCTCGAACTTCTCGACCAGTTGGCTGCTCTTTGTCCTGGCGTCGTTCATATCAGCGTCCTCAATCAGAAATAGAGGTGCACGCGATCGCTCCCTCATTTAACCTGAATCCCCCCTTTAGTAAAGGGGGGCGTGGGAGGATTTCGCTCCAACTGTTCCGTTATCGTCTGAAAGACGTCTTGTAGCACTGCCTCGATTTCTTGCAAGACCTGCAGGTCATTAAATCGAAGAACGCGTATTCCCTGTCCTATCAGGCAGGCATCACATTGGGCATCTTTAATCACATGTTCAGCGTTCGCGTGTTGCGAACCGTCGACTTCTACGACCAGCTTCGCCTTGGGCACGTAAAAGTCTACGATGTAGTTCCCTAGAGGCTTCTGTCGGTAGAACTGCACGCCCAGCACCTGTTTTCGACGCAGGCGAGACCAGATGATCCGCTCGCAATCGGTCATATCCGTTCGCAGACTGCGCGCCTTTTGCTTCAGAGTAGAATCATATGTGAGTCTGGGCCTCATGAAATCCCCCTACCCCCCTTTATTAAAGGGGGGGGAACCAAGTGGAGAAGGTTACATAATGCTGGTCACCAGCAGTAAGAGCGTAAGCACGACCATCAGGAAGGCGGTCCCCCAGGCGATCAGGTTGTAGGCCGGTGAGTTCACCCACTCGCCCATGATCCTCCGATCGTTGATCAGCAGGAGCATGAAGATCAGGACAGCCGGGAGCAGGATGCCGTTCAGGGTCTGGGAGAGGTACATGATGGTGATGAGCGGCGCCTTGGGCCAGAGGATCAGCAGCGCGCCGGCCCCCACCATACTGAGGTAGATGCTGAAGAACCCTGGCGCCTCGCGAAAGGACCGATTGATGCCCGTGTCCCAGCCCAGCCCCTCGCAGACCGCATAGGCCGTAGAGAGGGGGACGATGGCCGCGGAAAAGATGGAGGCGTTCAATAGGCCCAGCGCAAAGAGGAGCGTGGCGTACTGACCCGCGAACGGTTCGATCGCCATCGCAGCCTGCTCGGCTGTCTCGATCCGAACACCGTGCGCATTAAGGGTCGCCCCGCACGCGACGATGATGAAGAACGCCACGACCGATGCAACGAGACTACCGATCCAGACATCGAGCTTGACGTACCCATACGCTTGGCGACGGACGCCCTTATCGACGATCGACGCCTGGATGTAAAATTGCATCCATGGCGCGATCGTGGTCCCCACGAGAGTAATGAGCATCGCGAGATAGTCGCGCTCGATATGGAAGTTAGGCCTGACGGTCTGCCGCAGGACGGTGGACCAATTGGGATCAACCAGAAAAGCCGATACCAGATAGACGGCATAAAAGAGGCTGGCGCTGAGGAAGATCCGCTCCACGAGGCGGTACGTCCCCTTGACCACCAGCCAACCGACCAGGAGTGCGGCGAGCGGCACTGTCGCGTAGCGACTCCAACCGAAGATCTCCAGGCTCGCCGCCACGCCCGCGAATTCGGAGACGGTGTTGGCCAGGTTCGCCAGCACCAGCACCCCCATCACGCCGAACGTGATCCGGACTCCAAACCGCTCGCGGATCAGCTCGGCCAGCCCTTTGCCGGTCACGACCCCCATCCGCGATCCCATCTCCTGGACGATGGCAAGGGCGACGGCGATGAAGATGAGCGACCACAGCAGACCATAGCCGAACTGAGCGCCGGCAAGGGAGTAGGTCGTAATTCCCCCGGCATCCTGATCGACGCTGGCGGTGATGATCCCCGGGCCCATGATGGCCAAGAATCGGAGGATCCGCCGCTTCTTGATCCGCGAAAGCCGCATCGTGTGTCCTGGATGGTGAAACGGCTAGATGTATTTTTTCGCTGCCCGCTGTTTCCATATCATCGGGAGGAGCAGGTTCAGGACATCATCAACAGTGATAATCCCTCGCAGCTCCCCCCCCTCATCTACTACCGGCAGGGCCATCAGGTTGTACTTGGTAAAAGTCTCGGTGACCTCACGCAGGCCGGTCTCCGGCCGAACACTGATGATCTGCCGCTCCATGATTTCACCAAGCCGCTGGCTCGGGTCGGCCAGGATCAGCTCTCGAAGACTCAGCACCCCTAGGAGCCGATCCAGGTCGTCCGTCACGTAGATGTAATAGATCGTCTCGGCCTCTGCGCTCTCAGTAGAGCGGAGCCGACCAATCGCGTCAACCATGGTGAGGTCAGCCGGCAGAGTAAACACCTCGGTGGTCATCAGCCCGCCGGCAGTGTCTTCCTCGTGCGTGAGCAGCTCGACGACCTCCTGGGCCTCCTCTTCCTCCATGGTCTCCAGAAGTTCCTGAGCCTTTTCCTCCGGCAGGTCACTCAGGATATCTGCCGCCTCATCGGGCTCCATCCGTTCCAGGATGTCGGCAGCCTGCTCGCTCTCCATCATCTGGACCATCGAGCTCTGGACCTCCGGCTCCGTCTCGGTCAACGTCTCAGCGGCGGTCTCTTCGTCTAATGATGCCAGCACGGTCGCACGTTCACTCGGGCTCAGCTCCTCGATGATGTCGGCGATGTCGGCCGGATGGAGTTTCGCAAGCTTGGCATAGGCTGCGCGTCGCTTGGTCTTGGTCAGCTCGGTCTCGACCGGTTCGACCACTTCCCAGGCAATCGTCTCTCGTTCCAACCGGATGTCGAACAGGCGCGCGATCCGTTCCGCCCTTGCCTCGGAGCCGAGATGCCTGAGCAGGCCACGCAGACCGGCCTCCACGGCCACAAGCTGCAGCCGCCCTTCCGTCTCCTGAAATTCAAGGTCGTTGACCCGGATCACTTTATGGCGCTTGGTGTCCACCACCTTCCGGTCCAGAAGGGTTTGCGCCAACTCCATCTCCTCAGGCCGCAACGGAACCGCCTGAAGCGCCTCGCCCGCTTGACCCAGATGAATCGCTGGCGGCTCCCGCTCTATGCGCGTCACGGTCTCCCACGACAACATCAGCTCTTCCTTCTCAGATGTCAGGACCACGAGCTTGGTCACCGGCGGCAGGGTCCCCAACGGCAAGATAATCAGGTCCCGAAGGTGACCCACGAGCCGCCCCTCGGCATCGAGGACCGGACAGCGTCGCAATGTGGAAAAAAGGAGAGGCATGGTCTGCATACGGTTTCCTTCTTGTTCTTCTAGTATGAACAGAACCCATTGTCAACCGTATTTCTATCCGTGATTCGGTATCCCAATGATGTCAAGGAAAGCCTTTGCGGAGATGTCATGACCCGGTCAGGAAGGTCGAACCGGTAAGGTATTGTAAGGGGTGTGATCGATCTCCCTCTCAATTGACGGGCTCCACGTGAGGGCAGGCGCAGCTTCGATGGCGGAGCGGCGATTGGACGGTTACGCTACCCCATCGATCACAACAATGTTGGTCGTCGCGCTCTGCCGGCGTAGGCCTCTTGCCTCACGATACTCCGGAGACTCCAGCCACTGCTTCGCGCGGGCGATATCTGGAAATTCCAGGATGACCAGCCGGTTGGGCACCCAATCGCCTTCCAGTGTTTCAGTCCGACCCCCGCGCGCCAGACACTTGCCGTCATACACAGCAAGGGCTGGTGGCGCAAGTTGCTTGTACCGTTCGAAGCCGACCGGATCGGTTACCTGAATATCAAGAATCACGTAGGCTGCCATATTACCCCCGTTTGTTATCAGAGCTGGCCGTGGAAGTTCCTACCCCATTCTGTCACGCCGGCAAGTTCAAGTCTGGAGAGCGTTGACAGCGGGCGGTCAGGCAGGGCGGAGAGTGCGCCTTCGATAGCCTCGTACTCGGCTTCAATACGAAGACGGTAGTCAGGCATAGAGCGATGTGCCCTCCAGCCGGATGAGCTTGACGAAACGGCTTTCTACAGACATGTCAACGACATCGACCGACTTCGATAGGGCACAGAGCAACTCGCCGTAGAAGCGGAGCCCTCGTTCAGAGTCGCCGAACGGTGGACATCAGCGGCGCGCGAACTTGGAGACGAAGACTCGATCGAGCTACACGAGACTTCGCTAGGCCGAGACGTTGGCTCGGCGTGGAGCGCGGTCGGCGGCATGCGGTGTTTGGGGGCGCTTCTTCTTTGACTTGATGATACCGCGGTCGTCTAAGAACTCGACCGGTTCTTTGTGCTTTCCACGCTCCCACATGAGCGAATAAAACCAGATACCACTTTCACCAATCCAGAAATCGGCCGGCGTGAATCGCATCTTTGAGCCGGAGGGTTTCTTGCGGTTTTCGGGCGTGTACTCCGCAGGCCAGCCAAATATCTCGCCTTGCCAATGCTTTCCTGCGGCGTGGAGGTGATTGGCAAACGCCCTCACTTCATCCACGTCCGGGATGACTACCGGCAGGATAGGTGAATAGTTGGCTTGTTGTGGGACTCTTGCTTTAACCGTCAGCACGTTTGCTCTGCTCCTTTTCCCAAGCCCGCACAAGGAAGGCATGGTTATCATCAATGATGCGCCTAATCTCCTGCAAATCCACAGGCTTGAGTCGGCCCGCACGCGCCAACTCTACAGGCTTGAGCCAAAACTTTGCTTCTTGACCCGCCTTACCGACGTGAACGTGCGGTGGTTCATCAAGATCAGCCTCATAAAACCAGAACTTGTAACCCTTGACGCGCAGAACAACAGGCATGGGATTTCCTCAGCACGCATTTTAGCATAATTGCAGTGAATATTATGTGTGGCGCGCCGCCGAACGGCAGGGCTGTGCGGTCGGCGCTTGCGCCGGTCCGACCCGGAGCCGACCAGGCCCTAGAGCCCTTGAGACCGGAGGTCATATCAATATAGCCTCAGCCGCGTGGTATGCGCGTCGGTCTGAAGCGCAAAGTGAGGCCCCACAAGGTTGCCTGTATTATTGTGGCCCGAGACAATCCAACCGATCAGTACACCCGCATCGCTTGCTCATCGTTCACAAACGCAATATCCGAGTACTGGCATTTGCCTTCTGTGCGCTGGAAGAAACTTACCGCGATAAGCCATACCTGCACGATATTGGCCGGCATGGAGCCGCCGATTGTGGCGACGTAATCTCGGTAAATGTCACGTTCCTCGTCGAACCACTCGCCAAGCCCCTCGGAACCCGAACGGATCACGACGTGAGTTTCGCGGGCTTTCCAGGTCGGAATCGGGCATCGGTACGCGGTGCCGACCGGCAATGCGGCGCTCCAGTAGTAGGTAATATCCTGGCCGTTGTCGAATTCGACGGCGATGCTCATGTAGTCGTGAGTCGGTAGAGTGTCTTCGCGAGCAGTGGAGGGCAAGAGGTCCATTTTCCAGGACCAGCATAGCCGGGTGTTCGGCTTCAGCGGCAATGAAACGGGCTTCTGTAACAGGCCGACGTCGCTACGTGTATGGCAGCAAATCGCGTGTTCCCGCTGGGGTGCTTGACAGGCCCGGTAGATTTCCGCAGGCCCCACGAACCACAGGTAACTCCATCCTTTGGGTAAAATAACGGGCGACGTCAACCGGTCGATTTCCGTTGTAATCAGATCGCCCACGGCACCAAGCGCCGCGAGACTTTTCAGTCCCTTCAAAGGATCGGTTCGCCAGCGGATCAGTAATACGGACAGGCCTCCCTCCGCCAACTCGTACACGTCGGTGGGAGTGCCAAGATCGCCGGTTTTCGTCGACCACTCTCCGGGAAAATAACTGGCAAAGTAAAGGCGTCCCGACCGTTCGGCTTTAAAGGAGTGAGTATCCCGCGTACCGCGAAATATCTCACCGTCTACGCCGACACGGAACCACAGTTGGAAGTAAGGGCCGAATCGGATGGGGGTTCCTTTCAGTTCGGTCCCCCCTACCGCAAAACTGGTCACCTGATCTCCGGTTCGGAGATCAATGCCGGTGTCGAACCAAGGTGCCTTATCCGACGAAACCTTGAAAAAGGCGTAATCCTGGACTATCCCCTCCGGAAGGCCCGGAAGTATCCTTTCGAAGCGTGATTGAAATTCCTCATGCTCAATCGTAGCCGTATCGTTCATGGCGTACCTCCTCCCAACCTTTGAGTGTTGTAAGGAAAAAGGCGACGGATTTATTTTATCGAAAATAAATCCGTCGCCTTTTTTCAAGGAACCAAGTTACCCAGAAAGGACTCCATGCGACAACGGCGTTGCGGATCAGCGGCAGGAGGACGCGCGAGCGTGCTCGCATGGACGCCTGAGCGCTGCATCCGCTTGATGGCCGGCGTGAAGCGCCGGAACAGAAAGCGGAGGTAGTCCGCAACGTCGATGGCGCGGCGCGGAGCCGGCTTTTTCGGCGGAGCGTCCGTGTTGACCGCCATGTTAGACATCGCGGGTAGCCACCCAACCGCCGAACAAATAGGTTTGGTAGAACCGCAATGGGGTACCAAATCCTGCTTCGCGTAAGAGAGCAACCAACTCGCTCTCTGGGATGAATGCCACGTCTCTTTCGACGTGGGCACGGTCTTGAACCAATTCTTCGGCAGAAACGCCGTGCGACGCATAAGACAGTAGCCATACGTTCAACAACCGCGCAAATTCAGGAGAGCTTTTGTCACCGAAAAGATCGGCAAGGATAAGTAAGCCGCCGGGTTTTAGACTTGCGGCGATTGAACGGAAATAGGCGAGCTTTTCTTCGCGGTCCTTGATGAAGTGGGCTACGAAGACAGAGGACGCTGCATCAAACGTGGCGGGCGATTGATACTCCTGCAACCGACCGTTAAAGAATGTGACTCGGTTCGCCATCCCAGCTTCGGCCGCTCTGTTCTCGCAAGCGTTGAGCATGTCCGGCGAGACATCTACAGCGACAAAGCGCCAAAAGGGAAAGCATTTGCCGAGGTTGACTATTTCAGCGCCAGTGCCTGCGCCTGCGGAAAGAAAGCTAGCCCCCTCCGGCAGCCCTTCCAGCCACGGCACGATCATTTGGTGCAAGGCATCGTAGCTTGGACAAAACAGGCGAATTCTGCGGTCGTACTTCGCCGCAAGACTTTCGTCAAAGTGCGTTGTTACGTCGAATTGCTCAGATGGCATAGTCATGTGATGTCTAACGTAAAGCTAAGGGGTGGGCGCAATAGCGTCCGTCCCGCTTGAGCGCAATGTTAGGCATTTTCGGTCAGCATGCTTAAACATTCCAATTATTAACCTTTACCTTTCATGAGTAGTTCCCCGTACTCTTCCTGTGTAATTGTTCCCAGTTTCTCGGCAATAAAATTTTCTCGCTCGGGCAATACATCCTGTAGAGCATCAATACGTTTCCACTGTGGTACCAATGGCGACTCAAAATTCGCTTGGGGCGCATACTTGGAAAATTGCACACGTTGATATTGATGAATGTAACGCGGACAATTTATAAATATTTCCTTGACGGTAACACGCACAACCAATTCTGAGCCGTGAAATTTCTCGATTAGCGGATCATGTTTATCTATGCTGGCTGTACCATGAACGCGCACCCGGTGCGGGGTCTCAAAATCAATAAAGAGCATTCCAATCTTATTATTGCCGTTAATGTTGCCCAAGGAGAGAAACATGCCATTGCCATCGTAGCTTGGAAAAGCAATCGTCTTGTTATCTACGACTTTAATAAACCCGGGCATACCTCCCTTGTGGGAACAAGTTGGGTAACCGCGATAGTCAATTGAGGTAAGAAAAAACATATCTCTGCTTTCAATGAATGCCTTATGTTCATCTGTAACCTCTGGCAATACGATGAACTCTCTAACTCTGTCAGCTAATTTCCCGGTATCAAACTCTTGCTGTAAAAGCTTATGTTGTTCGCCATATAGTTCGTCCATCTCGCCTCCTAAGGCTATTAAGTTTCAGGTCATTGGGAATGCCTAACTAACTACTGAGTATACTGAATGACCGGGAGACGGCTTCGCAAAGTTCAACTAACTTTGGGATTGACTCCTGATCAGTATATGACGGCTATTCCGGTGTCGGGTCTTGTCGGGATTGTCCGTCCCTTCCAAGACGTTGTCAACCAGTTTCCGGTCACCATCTAACCCGCACACGCTGATCACGATATGCTCAATATACCTACAGGGGATTGCGGACCTATGCGGGCAGAGAATCCGCCGGGCTTTGGACACCTCTCCCACTGCGGTTTAAGGTATGAGTGTACATCATCGTGGTGGCGAGATCGGTGTGTCCCGAAAGCTGCTGGACGGTTCGGATATTGTCACCCTCTTCCGGCACATACTACTCAGAGCATTCAATTGCTTGCACCCCCCTTTCGCAAAGGGGGGCACGGGGGGATTTGAACAATCTGGAAATCCCCCTCAATCCCCCTTTTTCACAGGGGGAGGTTGCTTGAGATGTCGTGCAAGAGTGCCACCTATTCAGTGCTCCCCTTAATCGGTGGCAAAGGAATGGCATCGGTGTCATGGCTGGTCGCCGGACCTGATCGAGGCCGGATGAGGTGACGTGGAATGGTCGGCAGCATGAGCGGGCACGGCGGCCGCTGCTTGCCGCCTCTATAGCAGCGTTCCCCTAAGCAGTAATGCTGCAACCGTAAAGTAGATCACGAGGCCCGTGATGTCCACAAGCGTTGCCACGAACGGCGCACTCGACGCGGCGGGATCGGCGCCGAGCCGCTTCATCACGAACGGGAGCATCGAGCCGGCTAACGTCCCCCACAGCACGACCCCTACGAGCGAGCAGGCAACGGTGAGGCCGACAAGCAGCCAGTGCTCGCCGTAGGCGCCGAAAAACGCTCCCCAGATAGACACCCGGAGGAGCCCCACCGAGCCGAGGATACCGCCGAGCGCGAGACCGGACAATACCTCTCGCT
>NSJM01000100.1 GCA_002634395.1 Candidatus Methylomirabilis sp. | reverse complement strand
GTAGTCCACCAGCCGCAGGCCGTGGCGCAGGGCGCTCTCCAGGACCGGTTCGGTCGCGTCACACTCAATGGTGATGCCCAGCGGTTCAAACCGGACCTTGCGTGTCTGTCTCATCGTTGGGGTGCCTCCGTGCGAGCCCTGCGGCTACCCACGTCGCCGGGTGCTTGTATCTGTTAGCAACGCACGTGCCACTTCTGCGCCGAGGACGAAGGGACGAATGAGCGGGAGGTGTGTATCTGTCTACAACTGTCATGGTGAAGCGGCAAACATTTTCGTGGCCCGATCGAAGCGACTCATGCAGGATGACGACTCGCAAGCGCCGATTGAGGTCCGGATTGCGTCTGCGGCACAATCGGCATATACTCAGCGATAATGCTGTGGGGCGATCGAAGAACAATCCGGCTGGGGTCGCACCTGCGTGATTACGCCACGAAGGGTTGGCTGCTAGGTTTCCTGGCGCTGGTCACGTGGGACACTGCTGCCTTTGCCGCGCCGAAGCAAGAGTTGCTGGTTTCCGCTGCAATAAGCCTGAAGGAGCCGCTGCAAGAAATTGGAGCGCTGTTTGAACAACGCCATCCGGAGGTGAAAGTGGTTGTCAACTGGGGCGCGTCCGGCGCGTTGCAGCAGCAGATCGAGCACGGCGCGCCGGTGGATCTCTATATCTCCGCGGCGTCGAAACAGATGGATGAACTTGAAGCCAAGGGTCTTCTGCTCAATGAAACCCGGCATACACTTGCCGCCAACCTGCTAGTCCTGATCAGATCTTCTGTCCCTCGGTTCGATCTCGCTTCCTTCAAAGATTTGACCAAATCGGAGATCAAGCTCATTGCTGTCGGCAGTCCACGAACCGTTCCCGCTGGAGAGTACGCGCAGATGGTCCTGACGAGTCTTGGGTTGTGGGATTCGTTGCAGCCGAAGCTGATCTTTACGGAGAATGTTCGTCAGGCCCTGGCCTACGTCGTGCGAGGCGAGGTAGAGGCCGCCCTTGTCTATGCGACCGACGCGCAAAGCGCCGGCGAATCGGTCCGGGTCATTGCCGTTGCGCCGGAGGGAAGTGCTCCATTAGCGCGCTATCCGATTGCTGTTATCAAAACTTCGCGGCAGCCCACTGTGGCGCGAGCCTTCGTAGACTTGGCGCTGAGCGAAGGCGGACAACAGATTCTGAAGGCTCACGGATTCCTACCACCGCCGAATAGCCGAACGCGCTCCTGGAGACGCAAGACCGACATTGTACAGAAGTAGATAGTGACAGTTATGATTCAGATTCCGCTGGCGCCTCTGCTCCTATCGATGAAGATTGCCGGTCTTGCGACGGTAGCCGCGCTGATTCTCGGCACACCGATCGCTTGGTTGTTGGCGCGAGGCCGCTTTCCAGGCAGGGCAGTCCTGGAGGCGATCATTATGATTCCGCTCATCTTACCGCCTACCGTCACCGGCTATTACCTGTTGCTGCTGATTGGCCGACAAGGGTTGCTGGGACGTCTCATGGGGCAGTGGCTGAACATCGGTATCATTTTCACGTGGAAAGCTGCCGTTCTCGCCTCGACTATCGCCGCACTGCCGCTATTCATTAAGGCTACCCAAGGGGCATTTGAAGGGATCGACCGCCGGATCGAAGATGCGGGCCGGACGTTCAAACCTGTCCTGATTGTGTTGTGCACGATCACCCTGCCGCTGGCGTGGCGGGGTATTCTGGCCGGCTCGATCCTGGCGTTTGCTCGAGCCATGGGGGAGTTTGGCATTACGCTGATGATCGCCGGGAGCATCCCGGGACGGACCCAGACACTTGCTCTTGCGATTTATGATGCGGTGCAGGCGAATCAGCCCCAGGAGGCGAACGCCATGTCGATCCTGGCGACGGCTGCCGTCCTGCTGATTCTCGCACTGGTCGGACGCATGACGAAGGTTAAATACTGATGCTCGATCTTGCGCTCGACAGGCGACTGCCGGGATTCCACCTCCGGACGCAACTTGTGATCGGCGACGGGATCACGGCATTGTATGGTCCGTCGGGATCGGGGAAGAGTCTGACGCTCCTGGCCATTGCCGGTCTGATCAGACCGGCCTCCGGGACGATACGCATCAACGGTCGGAGTGTCTTCGATGCGAACGCCGGTATCGATCTGGCGCCGCACCTGCGACGCGTAGGTCTTGTCTTCCAGGAGTATGCCCTCTTTCCGCATAAGACGGTATCGGGGAATCTTTCGTTTGGGTTGCCTCGAGGGACCCCCGCACATGAAGCGGCCTGCAGGGTAGACGAGATGCTTCAACTGCTGCGGCTCCAGTCATTCGCACAGCGGTATCCGCATCAGCTCTCAGGCGGACAGCGGCAGCGCGTGGCTCTTGGACGCGCCCTGATTGGTCGTCCTGAGATCCTGTTGCTGGACGAGCCGTTCTCCGCCCTTGATCCGGCTGTCCGCGAGATGCTCCGCCAGGAGTTACTTCAGATGCTGGCCGATTACAAAGGTACGATCCTGCTTGTGACCCACGATCTGCAGGAGGCGTATCTTATGGCGTCCACCATCGCTATCATTGACGGCGGCAAGGTGCTCCAGATGGGAACTCGAGAAGAGGTGCTCCATCAACCGCGGACCCGGCGCGTGGCTGAGCATACCGGCGCGAAGAACATCTTACGAGGTGTTGCCTGCCGCGACCAGGACGGCGCCTGGGACATCGTCTGGCGAGGGCATCATCTACGGGTTGATGGCCCGGGGCCAACGACCCCGGGGGAGGTGGAATTCTGCATCCGACCGGAGGATGTCAGACTGGTGTGGCCGGACAGGGCGGAGCGGCGTGACAACCTCCTGCGCGGTCAAATCGTCCACGAGCTTGGGCGTGGTCTTGACTACCTGCTCTTTGTCAGCCTCGTCGATGGGAGCGATCGCGGGAAGTATGACCTGGAAATCCAGGTCCGAAGCCGCCTGTACCACTTGATGACGCTGCATGTAGGAAAGGAGATCTGGCTGTCGTTACCGCCAGACCGTCTCCACCTGCTGGCCCCTGATGAGTAATGGTCGACCGTAACTGCGAGGAGAAGCGGGGATGGAGCTGATCTGGCAAGGCACCAAGCAGGCTGTTGTACTGCTCATTCACGGCGACCCGGAGGTGCTGCGGATTATGCTGCTCTCGCTGCAAGTCTCGGGGACCGCTACCCTGCTCAGCCTGCTGATAGGCATCCCGCTTGGCACCGTCCTGGCCTTGAGCCGCTTTCCTGGGCGTGGCATCGCCATCAGCCTGGTCAATACCGGGATGGGTTTGCCGCCGGTCGTCGTCGGCTTATTCGTGAGCATCTTCCTCTGGCGGAGTGGGCCGCTTGGCTTTCTGGAACTGCTCTACACACCGACTGCCATTGTCCTCGCCCAACTTGTGATCGCCGGCCCGGTCGTCACTGGTCTCACGGTAGCCGCGGTTCAGCAGTTAAACCCGCGACTGCGCATGCAGCTTGTGGGGCTCGGCGCATCGAGGCTTCAGGTCGTGTACCTCCTCCTCAAAGAGGCCCGCCTGCCGCTCTTGGCTGCGCTGATGGCCGGCTTCGGTGCAGTCATCTCCGAGATCGGCGCCTCCATGATGGTGGGCGGCAACATCTACCGGCAGACGCGGGTACTCACCACCGCCACTGTCCTGGAAACCAGCAGGGGGAATTTCGATATGGCGATCGCGCTTTCTCTCCTGCTGTTGCTCCTGACCTTTGGCGTGAACTTAACCCTTACCTGGATCCAGCAACGGGGGCGGACACTGTGAGCGGGCCGATACTCTGTCTCGAGCGGGTCAAAGTGACATACGACGGCATACTGGTCCTTAATGCGCCGTCATTTGAGATCCAGGAGGGGCAGATTCTAGCCGTCATCGGCCCGAACGGGGCCGGCAAATCAACACTGCTTCGGCTCCTCGGATTGTTGGAGGGCCCCACTGAGGGGCGCGTCCTCTTCAGGGGTCAGGCGGTCCAGTCGTATGGCAATCTGCTGGCGGTTCGTCGCCGCATGGCCAGCGTCTTTCAGGAGCCATTGCTGACCGATGGAACCGTTGAGGCAAATGTGGCCCTCGGGCTTAGGCTCCGGCGCATCGATTCGGCCGAGGTGAACAGGCGCGTTCAGGAGGGCATGACCACGCTTGGCATCGGGCATCTGGCCACACGGCGGACCCGGACCCTTTCTGGCGGCGAGGCGCAACGCGTGAGCCTGGCACGAGCGCTGGTCCTTGACCCGGAGGTCTTCCTGCTTGATGAGCCGTTCGCAGCCATGGACCCGCCGACCCGCGAGGGGTTACTGGTTGACCTCAAAGCAATTCTCGACAAGAGACGGATCACCACAATCTTCGTGACGCACGATCGGAATGAGGCGTTGGCGCTTGGCAATCAGGTCGCCGTCATGATTGGTGGTCGGGTACTGCAGGTAGACGCGCCGGAGCGAGTCTTTGCCGAGCCTATCAACGAGGAGGTGGCCCGTTTCGTCGGCATTGAAACAATCCTCCGGGGTCACGTGCAGTCCGTAAGCCATGGGCTTGCCACCGTCGAGGTTGCAGGGTGGGCCCTGGAAGTGGCAGTGCCGTTGACGCCGGGGGAGTGCGTGCTGGTCTGCCTTAGGCCGGAGGAGATCACGCTCTTCCCTCGCGGGGCAATCCTGACCACCTCCAGTGCGCGGAATCAGCTCTGCGGGCGGGTGATTCGCCATCTTCCGGCCGGCTCCACCTACCGGGTGACGATCGACTGCGGCGTCCTGATCGTGGCGACAGTGACGCGACAGTCGTGGGAGCAACTCGGCCTGCATGACGGGGCCGAGGTGGTTGCCGCATTCAAGGCAACCGCTCCCCACATCATCCACTGCGCCTGACGGTTTTGTCCTTGACTTTCGTTCTATAGTTAGATAAATTAGCCTCAAAATGGGATGTTCCTCACAACAAATGCCTGCCCTTACGCGCGAGCAGTTCGGCCTACCGATACTGAGAGGCGCTCGTCAGCATGGGTTTTCTCGCGTTGAGCTTCGTTCAGTTGCGAGGTGTCGCCATCGCAGTCTAAATCCACCCGAGAGGAGGTAAAAGATGGAGGAGACGGAAGCACAACTCTTTGCTCGTCTCAGGGAGGAGCATCCGGAGTTTAGTCGGCTGTCCGAGAAGCACCGGGAATTTGATCTGAAGATCAGCGAGTTGGACCGGATCTATTACCTGACGAGCGAGCAGGAGCGAAAACGGAAGGAGTTACAGAAGCTCAAGCTGACGATCAAAGACCAGATGCACGTGATTATGCGTCAATACCGACGCAACCACACGCCGGCCACATCCCAAAAATGAAGCGGCTTACTCACGTCGACCGACATGGCCAAGCTCGCATGGTCGATATCAGCAAGAAAGATGAAACCAGGCGGGAAGCCGTGGCCAGAGGCACAGTCACCATGCAGCCAGAGACCCTCTGTATGATCCAGAAGGGGGGGGTCCCGAAGGGCGATGTCCTGGCCGCTGCCAGGCTCGCCGGAGTCATGGCGGCAAAAAGGGTGCCTGATCTCATCCCGCTCTGCCATCCTCTCCTGCTCTCCAGCGCCGAAGTTGAGTTTACACCGGTCGAGAAGGTGGGGCGTCTCGACATCGAATCACGGATCAAGGTTACGGGGCGAACCGGGGCAGAAATGGAGGCCCTTACGGCTGTGACGGTAGCGGCTCTGACTGTCTACGACATGTGTAAGGCGGTGGACAAGGGAATGACGATTAGTGCAATCCGCCTGGTTAGCAAAACAGGTGGGAAGAGCGGGGGATATCATCGGCCTGGCGAGAACGGAGCCGGGGGCTGATAGACTTCCGCAAAGGATTAAGGACCTCGACGCACAGCTCGGCGCTCAGGATGTCTTCAGGGTTGAGGACAACGTTCATCTATACCTCGCGATTCCTTGAGTTCGACTATGAACCGGGGCACCCTCTTCGCAGTGAGCGATTGGGGTTGCCCTATGATTTGATCAGTGCCTGCGATTTGCCCTTCCTTTTCTCTTGCCGCGATATCGAACCTAAGCCCGTCACTAACGAGGAACCCCTGGTTTTTCTGAAGCCGGACGATCTGAAGGTTCTCAAGGCGTCCGATGCTAGTTACCCTTTCCTGAAAGCATTTCAGTATGGTCTCGGCGCCTCAGACAATCCAATCCTTCCGGGGACCTGCCGGCGATTAGCGCCGGATGTTTCGAGCTTCGGGTTTAAGGTTGCAGATTCAGGATGCTCAAAACTTAAGATATGGAACTCGAAACGACGGCCAGGGCGCGTGCCTGGGAGGAGGCGCGGGAAACGGTAGGGAGTCGTAAGCGATTAGCGTTTCCGCGGTACGGTATCTGATCCCCGATGCCTCGGGGACAGGCGTTGGATTTTCAATACCAGGGGGAGGGCCTATGGTGAGGCGAAGGTAGAGGCGAGCCGGGAACGATACTCAAGGGAGCGTTGAAGTGTAGGAACAGGGTGACAACAGGCTTCGGTTTGGCAGGAGGCAGCTAATGGCATTCCAGGATAAGTCACTGACATGTGTTGATTGCGGGCAGCAGTTTGTCTTTACAGCGGGGGAGCAGGAGTTTTACGAGCAGAAAGGATTCATGAATGAGCCGAAACGGTGCAAGAGCTGCAAGGCCGTGCGCAAAGGGATGGGCGGCCATGGAGGTCCTCGTCAGGAGTACGAGGTCGTCTGCTCGGCCTGTGGTCAGCAGACCTCTGTTCCCTTCAAGCCGATTCTCGACAAACCGGTCTTCTGCAAGTCCTGCTTCGTAGCCAAGCGATCGACGATGGCGTAAGATGTACGAGCCTAAATAACCTGTCGTTTTTAGCGTGTACGAAGGGCCGGGACGCTATCTGGCGACCCGGCCCTTCGCCTTCCTGATGAGATCACGGGGGTGATCTCGGAGTTGAATCAAGAAGGGGAGTGTGATAGCGTGACGATAAAGTAGCTATCAGCTCACAGCTTTCACCGGTCAGCTATTGGCTGAAGGGAAAAGTTTCCGTGGAAAGTCGAACCAGGCTCTTACTCAGACAGCTTCCCTCGGTGGATGAACTATTGCAGGAACCGTCAATCCGAGTGATGGTTCAGACACTGCCGCGCTGGGCGGTCGTTGATGCAATCCGAGAGGTGCTGGAGCGTCGGCGGCGGACGATCGCCACCGGACAGTCCGAATCGGCGCCGGAAGATCCGCTATCCAGGACCGCTCTGATTATTGAGACGCAGCAGATCGCGCTACGACTCCATCGGCCGGCCCTACGGCGTCTCATTAACGCAACAGGCGTGGTCATCCATACGAACCTTGGTCGCGCCCCGCTCGCCGAGGTTGCAGTCGAGCGCATTGTCGAAGTAGCGCGGGGCTACTCGAACCTGGAGTACGACATCGAACGGGGAGACCGGGGGTCCAGACAGGCTCACGTGGAACGGCTCTTATGCCGCCTTACGGAGGCCGAGGCGGCACTTGCGGTGAACAATAATGCGGCGGCGGTGCTGCTGGCTATCAATACGCTGGCCGAGGGGAAGGATGTCATTGTCTCGCGTGGGGAGCTGGTGGAGATCGGCGACTCGTTTCGAATTCCCGATATCATGCGCCGCGCGGGCGGGATTTTGCGGGAAGTAGGGACCACTAACCGAACCTACCTGAGGGATTATGAGGACGCGATCGGGACGACGAGCGCGATGCTTTTGAAGGTCCACACCAGCAACTTTCGAATCCAGGGGTTTGCCAGCCAGGTTCCCATAGCCGAGTTGGTGAGCCTGGGCGAGAAGGCCGGTCTTCCAGTGGTAGAGGATGTAGGTAGCGGCGCCCTCATTGATCTGTCACAGATCGGGCTCTCCAGGGAGCCGATGCCTTCGGAGAGCATTCGCGTCGGAGCAGACCTGGTGACCTTCAGCGGGGACAAACTGCTGGGAGGACCTCAGGCAGGCCTGATAGTGGGGAAGCGACTACTGGTCGAGAAGCTCCGCCGCAATCCGCTCGCGCGCGCTGTGCGGATCGACAAGCTTACGTTGGCCGCCCTGGAAGCGACGTTGCGCCTCTACCTCGATGAGGGGCAAGCCTTTTCCCGCATTCCAGTGCTTCGGGCGCTTGCCATGCCGCTTCAGGAGATCGAGCAGCGGGCCAGGCTTCTGCGCGACCGGATCGTCGCGCTCGCCTCGGGTCATCTTGAGGTCTCAGTTGTCGAGGGGACTTCGGAGGTTGGTGGCGGTGCGCTGCCCCTCGAGGCGATCCCGACGCGACTAGTGGCCGTGCAGGCCGCCCACCTGACCGCACCGGTCTTGGAGGGACGTCTGCACCGGACCGACCCGCCGGTGATGGTTCGGATCAAGGGCGACCGGATCATCTTGGACCCTCGCACCGTCCAGGAAGATGAGCTGGACACGCTGGCCAATCTGGTGGCCTCGGTTGCCACTTGCAGCTAATAGCCAGGGAGTGGAAGCATGAGCGGCCTGTTTATCACCTTTGAGGGGGGTGAAGGATCCGGGAAGACGACCCAGCTTAAGCTGCTGGCCAATCGAATTCGTGTTTCCGGCAAGGAGGTTATCGATACCCAAGATCCCGGCGGGACTGCCACTGGAAAGGAGATCCGAACGCTCCTGCTCCACTCCCCGCTTACGACATGCGGGGACAGATCTGGACCAGGTCCCATTGCAGTGACCACGGAGTTACTGCTGTATGAGGCCAGCCGCGCGCAGCTTGTCCGGGAGGTGATCACCCCTGCCCTCGCACGAGGAGCAATAGTGCTCTGTGACCGTTTTACCGATTCCACGCTGGCATACCAGGGATGTGGAAGAGGCATCGATCCTCACCTGATACGGCGGTTGAACCGATTCAGCGCTGACGAACTTGTCCCGGATCTGACCATCCTGTTGGACCTCGACCCGAGAATCGGATTGACACGGTGCAGAGGCGGTGTTGACGCCGATGCGTCAACGAGGCTCGGTGCAGGGCCGTCATGTTGGGATAGGATAGAGGCCGAGCCGCTTGACTTTCACCAGCGGATCAGAGAGGGGTACGTTACCTTGGCGCGCGAAGACCCGGGGCGAATTGCCGTGATCGATGCCGGCCTGGGTGTGACCGAGATCGAGATGATCGTGTGGAATCAGTTCCTTCATCTTCAGGGACGGCGCGGTCATGCCGTTTCGTGACCAAATTGGACAGGCGCGAGCCATTCGGTTCCTTCACCGGGCGCTCACGACCGAGCGGATCGCCCACGCCTATCTCTTCACCGGGCCGGCAGGGGTGGGCAAACGAGCCACCGCCCTCGCCTTCGCCCAGGCGCTCAACTGCGAACGAGGCACAAAGTACGTCCC
>NSJM01000164.1 GCA_002634395.1 Candidatus Methylomirabilis sp. | reverse complement strand
GTATTTTCGTTTGTACGGAAATGAAACATGGTTCTGGCAATGATGAATCATTGTGAAACACTCCGGACGACGCGTGTGCAAAAACCTTGCGAAGGCTTGATAATAGGCCATCAATAGGCCTAAAAACCTCTTGACAAACCTGTATCGCTACACCAATATCGTTTCACGCTCAGCCGATTCAACTCGGCCTGCCTACCTAACACAACACAGAATCCAATTGTTGTTTTAGTACCACTACCATCGAGCAACAACCGTAACCGGATGAAACAGGCAGTGGGGCTACGGAGATGGTGGGTCCACGATACCGGATTCTTATCGGAATACAGGTAAGCCTTTCGCTCACGGCGCTGGCTACCCTCTTCTCTCTGACCGCAGCAGCCGCCATCACTCCTCCGCCCTCGCCGACACTCCTTGCAACAGGGAAGGCCATCTATACGGCAGAGTGCGCCGCCTGCCACGGAGCGGACGGCCGCGGCAAAGGTATAGCCGCCGACCTGCTGAAGATCAAACCGCGCAACTTCGTCACGGCGAAATATCGCATGGTATCCACGTGGGAACGCCTGCCTACCGATGAGGACCTGTTCAACGCGATTACACGCGGGCTACCCGGAACCGCGATGCCCTCGTGGAAACATCTGCCGGAACAACAGCGCTGGGCCCTGGTCCAGTATGTCAAGTCATTCGCCGAAACGCCGATCACCGTCAAGCCGCAGCAGGCGCCCGCCTCTGGCGCCGGCACCGGAGAAGGGGTCATCGCTGTTCCGCTGGAGCCCCCGTACGATCCCGCCGCCGCCAAGCGTGCGAAGGAGCTGTACGCCGACGGCTGCGCCTCCTGCCACGGTCCGACAGGCAAAGGGGATGGCGTACAGGAACAGCTCGATGAAGACGGGTTACCCACACATCCGCGCGACCTGACCGAGGGGGTCTTCAAGGGAAACCCGGATCCGGAGTCGCTCTACCGGAGGATTCTTGCGGGAATGCCCGGCACACCGATGCCGATGAGCGACTGGGCGGTCGGCAAGGACGCATGGGATCTGGTTCACTATGTGCTGTCCCTCTCTACGCCGGAGCAGCGCGAACAGGCGAATACATGGACCCCTCCTGAGATACCAGGGCTGATGAGGGGGGACCCGGACAAGGGGAAGAGCCTGTTTACCGGCGCCGAAGGACTCGCCGGCGGCGGGGCTTCGTGCCGGGCGTGCCACTCCGTCAGCGGCATCGGAGCGCTCGGAGGCGGGGTCCTGGGGCCGGACCTATCCGGCGCGTATCACAAATTCGGCGATGGGATGATCGCGTGGACAGAGCACGTGGCGCCCATGAAACCGATCTACACCAAGAAAACGCTGACGGATGAGGAAAAGCGTCACCTGTTGGCCTTCTTCACCACGGGCATCGGTCGGGCCACCAACCAGATCTATCAGCTTGCCGGCATCGGGTCCGTCGGGGCCGTGCTCTTCCTGTTGATGATCCAGGGGATATGGAGGAATCGGGGCCGGGATGTACGCCGAACCATGTATGAACGGTCTTACAGCAACCAAGGAGGGGTGTCCTGATGGGTTGGATCCAGGACCTGTTCAAGCCCGAGCGCCGCGAGTGGGAGGATTTCTACCGGAACCGTTGGCAGTACGACCG
>NSJM01000099.1 GCA_002634395.1 Candidatus Methylomirabilis sp. | reverse complement strand
GGCCGATACCGTCGAGTTTGTCGAAAACATCCCGGACGACCTGCCCGAAATGGTCCGGCGTCTGGCGGGTCGGATTCCTCCAGCGTCATCCGAAGGAGAGGAAGCACGGGACGTTTTGCTCTGGCTCCTAACCAAACGACTTTGCGCGACCCACAAAGTGGCCCTCGTGACCGGCGATAAGACGTTCTACCAAGGTGACGTTGTACATCCGAAACTTGCCGCTGAGCTTGCAGGCGGGGAAGGCTCGCTTGAGGTATTCCGCAAGGTTGACGATTTTCTTCGAACCCATTACACGCGCACGTCGTTCGTCACCGAAAAGTGGATTGAAGGCCAAATCGACGGCGACGATTTTTCGATTGCTCTCGACTCTTTTCTTGATAAACGGCCCGATGTACTCGGAGACGAAAATGAACTACCCCGCGGCTTGCCGCGGGGTAGTTCATTGAAGGCAAAAGACTGTCAACAGAAACGCAGCAGTATGATCCGACCTCGATCATCAATCAGCTACTCCAACATGTGGACCAGTGGCGCAGCTTGCCGAATCCCAACCAGTGGCAGGTGACTCCCGAAACGGCACGTCTACTCCAGCACTGGCGGCATCACCAATTCAGCAGCATCAGGCCCTTTTTCTGCGAGGTGGAGGCGGCTGAAACCGCCATCTGGCTCATCGAGGTCTATCAGATCGAGGCCGACTTCAAAGCCAAGGTCGAAGGCGAGTTCAATAAAATGATCGACGGCATCGTGAAGGGCGCAGCGTGAAGCCGGTACGTCTGAAAATATTCGTCAGCAGTGTCCAGAAGGAATTCAAACAAATTCGCCTGGACTTGAAGGCCTTTCTGCTCGGCGATGCCTTCCTACGCCGCTTCGTTTCCGAAGTGTTTCTTTTTGAGGAACTCCCAGCCACGGACCGGCGTGCGGATCAGGTGTATCTCGAACAAGTGGAGCGCTGTGACATTTATCTGGGAATGTTCGGCTATGAATACGGCTACGAAGACCAGGACGGCGTTTCTCCAACCGAGCGCGAATACAACTACGCCACCCAGCTTGGCAAGACCCGGCTGATATATGTCTGGGGCGCCGATGACAGCAAGCGCGCCGCCAAGATGAAGTCGCTGGTCCGCAAAGTCGGCCACGAGCTGATCCGCCGCCGTGTCGAAGATGTCAGCGCCCTGACTTCCGAGGTCTATGCCAGCCTTGTGGACTATCTGGACGACATGGGCGCGCTGCGTGTCCCGCCGTTCGATACCTCCGCATGCGACGGTGCCGGCGTGAAAGACCTCTCGCGCAAACGTATCGGCTGGTTCCTGGAAACCGCCCGCCGCGAGCGCGGTTTTCCACTCAAGCCCAACACCACGACCCAGGCCCTGCTCACCCACCTCAACCTGCTCGATGCAGGAAAACCGACCAATGCCGCAGTACTGCTCTTCGGAAGTAATCCGCAACGCTTCCACCGCACCGCCGAGACCAAATGCATCCACTGTCACGGAACGGAATACCGCCGCCCCTTCGCCTCGTTGCAGGTGTATGGGGGCGACATCTTCGAGCAGGCGGATCAGGCCCGCGATTTCGTGCTGGGCAAGATCAACCGCGCCATCGGCACCCGCGCCGCCAGCATTACTGCGCCGGCCACCTACGAGCTGCCGCCCGACGCTGTGGGCGAGGCCATCGTCAATGCCATCGCCCACCGCGATTATTACAGTAACGCCTCGGTCGAAGTCCGCCTGTTCGCTGACCGGCTGGAAGTGTGGAACCCCGGGGTGCTGCCGGGCACGCTGACGCTCGATAGTCTGCGTCACGACCACCCCTCAGTACCCTACAATCCTCTCGTCTCGGAATCGCTCTACCTGACCCGCTACATTGAAAGGGTCGGTTCCGGCACTCAGGCCATGATCGAACTGTGCCGCAAGGCCGGACTGCCCGAGCCGCAATTCGAACAACGCAGCGGCTCATTCGTCATTACCCTTTGGCGTGATTGGTTGACGGATAAGGTAGTGGCAGAACTTGATCTTAACAATCGGCAAATGCAAGCGGTTGAATACGTAAAATCACATGAGCGCATTACGAATGCGGAATACCAGCGTATTACGGGAGCTCCTCAGCGAACGGCTACTCGCGACTTAAATGAACTTGTGCAAAAAGGCGTTCTTGAACTTGAAGGAAAGGGTCGTGGAGCACAATACCGGCTTTTACAGAAACGCGCCAGAAACGCGCCAAACGCGCCATCAGAGGATACATGAGAACATCTTCTCGGTTTGCACTAATGCGCCAGAAATGCGCCAAATGCGCCATCGTATGGGGTCGAGGGGACAAAGCCTGCTAAGGGGAAAACGAGAAAGGATAAGAAGGAGATATGAGTTCAGGGAACCCTCAAACTGGACACAAAGTGGACAAACAGGACATTAAGAAGGTGTGCCATAGTTAGTTGAAAAAGCGAAGCGACTCCCGTAAGGTGAGGCGGTTGTTGCCCACAACCGAACACCTCACACAGAAAGGAGCCGCTTCATGAAAAGGGTATTCCGTCTCCAAGGCAAAGGCAAGCTGAAAGACGTGGGACTTCGGGGAGTGGCGAGGCATATCGAGATCGAAGACGTCAACACGACCGTCACGCTCATCCAAGCGCTCATTCCGCTCGGGCTGCGGGCGGTCGGTGAGGCTCTGGCAGCGGAAGTGACCCGGCTCGTGGGTCCTCGGTACAGTCGGACGGGTGGGATCCCTGGCCACGTCCGCTGGTGTCGCCAATAGGGCTCCGTCTATCTCGCGGATCAGAAGCTGCCCATCACCTACCAGCGGGTGCGCGACCGACGCCGGAAGACGGAGGTCCCCCTGACGACCTATCAGCAGCTCCAGCTCCCGCGCGAGGCGGATGCGGGGCTCTTCCGGAAAGTGCTCCTGGGCCTGAGTTGCCGGAACTACGAAGTCTGTGCGGAGGCGGTGCCCGAAGCGTTCGGCCTGAGCTCGTCCAGTGTCTCCCGCCGTTTCATCCGGGCGAGTGCGCGCCAGCTTCAGACGCTGCAGGAGCGGCGACTGGACCGCTACGACGTGGTGGCCCTGCTCCTCGATGGGAAGACCTTCGCTGAGGACAGCATGGTGATCGCACTGGGGATCACCCTGACGGGCGAGAAGGTCATCCTGGGGTTCGTGCAGACGGCGACGGAAAACGAGACGGTCTGTGCCGCCTTCCTCCGGGAACTGGTCGAGCGCGGGCTGCGGATCGAGCAGGGCCTGCTCTGTGTCATCGACGGCGCGAAGGGCCTCCGGAAGGCGATCCAGATGGTCTTCGGTGATCACGGGATCGTTCAGCGCTGTCAGTGGCATAAGCGGGAGAATGTGCTCGCGTACCTCCCCAAGGGGCAGCGGGCGAGCGTTCGTCGGAAGCTCCAGGCGGCGTACGAGCAGCCCACCGAGGAGGCCGCCAAGCGGGCGCTCGGTCGGCTGCGCCAGGAGTTGCGCCTCCTGAACGAGTCGGCGGTCAAGAGTCTCGACGAGGGGCTGGAAGAGACCCTGACCCTGCACCACCTGGGCCTGTTCCCCCAGCTCGGCGTGAGCCTGAAGACCACCAACTGCCTGGAGTCGCTCAATGCGCTCCTCGGGCAGCGGACCGATAAAGTGGATCGGTGGCGCACCTCCGATCAGAAACAGCGTTGGCTGGCCAGTGCACTGCTCGACATCGAGCCGCGATTGCGCCGGATCAAAGGGTTCCGGGCACTGCCGCTCCTGCGGACTGCGCTCCACGCCGAACTGAGAGGGAAGGTGAACCTGGTTGCATCTCACGCTGCATAACCTCATGCGACAGGGAGCCGCTTCGCAATGTCAACTAACTTTGGGATTGACTCGACATTAAAAGGCTCAGGAGAACCTGTCACGAACCCTTCAAACCAGCCACAAAGGGGCAACAAAGCGGCAAGGGAGGCATCGCAGTCGCTCCATTACGGACCCAAATGAGACCGTTATGAGACATATGGGACAGCAAGGATAAAAACTATGGCCAAGAAACCAACCACCGACAAATCCGTCGAGACCCTCAAGCAAAGGACGCCACGCGGAAGAATATCCCCACCGCCGAGTACCAATCGGTCCTGCAAAAGGCCGAGCAGAACCCGGCGCGCGTGGCCCTGCAGCGCGGCGTAGCCGGGCTGGAAGAAGAAAAGGCAGGCCGAAACCGCGATCTCGATCCTCAACTCGTCTGGCGCGGCAAGGCTGAGCAGGACTGGAGCGACCTCGTCGCGTTCATGCCCCGCCGCTCCACATCCAGGGAAAAGTCCACCCCAAGGCGCTGATCGATGACCTCATGCGTCAGACCAAGCTCGACGCAAAGGCTGCGGCCTCGCAATTCGATCTGTTCGCCGACTTCAACGGTATCCCCGAGGGCGTGGACAAGACCGAGTTCTACCGGCATGACCAGAACTGGTCCAACCGCATGATCCTCGGCGACTCCCTCCAGGTCATGGCCAGCCTGGCCGAACGCGAGGGCCTGCGCGGGTGCGTACAGTGCATCTACTTCGACCCGCCCTACGGCATCAAATTCAACAGCAATTTCCAGTGGAGCACCACCAGCCGCGATGTGAAGGACGGTAACACCGTCCACATCACCCGCGAGCCCGAGCAGGTCAAGGCCTTCCGCGACACCTGGCGTGACGGCATTCATTCGTACCTGACCTACCTGCGCGATCGGCTCACCGTAGCGCGGGATTTACTGACAGAGTCGGGTTCGATCTTTGTGCAGATTGGTGATGAAAATGTCCACCGCGTCCGGGCCGTGATGGATGAGGTGTTTGGGGAGGACAATCACATCGCAACCATCGGTTTTTTGAAAACCTCAAGTGCGACTTCCTCATATATTCCAAGCACCTTTGACTCCGTAATTTGGTTTGGTAAAAACAAATCAGCCGCGAAATTCAGGCAGTTGTTGCGGGAAAAATCACATTCGACTCAGGGTGCTGACGAATACGCATACTTTTCAGACGAGACGAATGCTATTTTTCGTCTCAGCAAAACCGATCTTCTTGACCGCGACAAAGCATCACATTCTTTGCGGATCGACAATTTAACTTCCCAGTCAGGAGGAGACTCCACCCGATTTCAGTACGACTACCAAGGCAGAACATTCTTTCCAGGCTCAGGTGGCTGGAAGACAAGCTTACAAGGGATGGTTCGTCTCGATAAAGCGGGACGACTTCATATCCGTTCGACTTCGATGAATTACGTCCGGTTTTTGGCCGACTTTCCCGCTCTGCCGTTGAGCAATACGTGGGAAGATACGGCTATCGCTGGATGGAGTGAAGGCAAGGTTTACGTAGTCCAAACTGCGCGCAGAGTCATTGAACGGTGCTTACTTTTGACCACCGACCCCGGCGATCTTGTGCTCGACCCGACCTGCGGTTCCGGCACCACGGCCTATGTTGCCGAGCAGTGGGGCCGCCGCTGGATCACGATCGACACCTCGCGCGTGGCGCTGGCGCTCGCCCGTGCCCGGATCATGGGCGCACGGTATCCGTTTTACCTGCTGGCCGATTCCCGCGAGGGCCGGGAGAAAGAGTGGCAAGTGGGTAGTGGCCAGTGGTCGGTGAAGCCACCGGAGCCGTTGGCTCCGTGTCATAACAACATTCGGCATGGATTTGTTTACGAGAGGGTTCCGCACATCACCCTCAAGTCCATCGCCAACAACGCAGAGATTGACGTCATTTGGGAGCAGCACGAGCAGAAGCTCGCGCCGCTCCGTGACCAGTTGTCAGTGGCCAGTGGCCAAAAGAAAACCCTCGAAGAATGGGACATCCCGCGCGAGCGTCCTGACAACTGGCCACTATCCACTAACCACTTGCTTCATCAGTGGTGGCAGGCCCGCATCGCCAGGCAGAAGGAGATCGATGCTTCCATCGCCGCCAAGGCCGAGTGTGAATACCTCTACGACAAGCCCTACGAGGACAGGAAGAAGGTCCGCGTGGCCGGTCCCTTCACCGTCGAAAGCCTCTCGCCGCACCGTGTACTCGGAGTGGATGAAAACGATGAATTGATCGACCGCGTGTCGGATACCGGCGCCGGCTACGGAGAGAAGCAGACCTTTCCCCAGATGATCCTGGAGAACCTCAAAACCGCCGGAGTCCAGCAGGCGCATAAGGAAGACAAGATCACTTTCACCGCGCTGACGCCATGGCCTGGCGACCTCGTGTGCGCCGAAGGCCGGTTCAGCAATGTTCAGTGGCCAGTGGTCAGTGACCAGAAACAGACCACGAGCCACAAGCCACAGGGCGCTGAATGTCGCGCCGCCATCTTCATCGGTCCGGAGTTCGGCACCGTCACCCGACCCGATTTGGTAGCTGCCGCCCGCGAGGCTGGCGATGCCGATTTCGACGTGTTGATCGCCTGCGCCTTCAATTACGAGGCTCATGCCACAGAGTTCACCAAACTCGGCCGCATTCCCGTGCTCAAGACGCGGATGAACGCCGACCTGCACATGGCCGATGATCTCAAGAACACCGGCAAAGGCAACCTCTTTGTGATATTCGGGGAACCCGATATTACGGTGGCGAGTGAAGAGTGGTTAGTGGATAGTTCCGGAAGGAGGATCGCACCGTATGAAATCTTTAAGCTCGTATCGGGAGTTAATAGTCTGGCAGAAATCAATCGACTTGGCCGTGACGATTTACGAGATTACGCGCAACTATCCATCCGAAGAGAAGTTTGGGATTACATCACAAATGCGGCGGGCGGCAACTTCGATTCCGGCAAACATCGCCGAGGGACAAGCTTGGCGGACCACAGGGGAGTTTCTTCAGTCGCTCGGCACTGCGCGGGGCTCGCTGGCGGAACTGGAAACCTTTCTGATTTTATCCGAACGATTGGGACTTCTCAACAATCCGACATCCGACATCTCGCTCAAGGACTGCGGCGAGATCAACAAAATGCTCAACGCGCTCATGAAATCCCTATCCACTCCCCACTAACCACTCTCCACTATTCCCAAGTCACCATCCATGGCGTGGACGTCTTCCATCCCCAAACCGGCGAAGTCCGCAGCGACAGCGCCGATGGCATCGCCTGCTGGTTCATCGATACCGACTACAACGAAGAGAGCTTCTTCGTCCGCCACGCCTATTTCCTCGGCGCGAACGACCCCTACAGCGCTTTGAAGACCACGCTGAAAGCCGAGATCAACGAGGAAGCCTGGGCCACGCTCAATAGCGACACCTCGCGATCCTTCCCTAAACCGAAATCCGGCCGTATTGCCGTAAAGGTCATCAACCACCTGGGCGACGAAGTGATGAAGGTGTTTAAAGTTTAAAAATCTGCTACACTGTGTTTACGATGAGCGAATCTGAACTCAATTTACTCAACCCGCCAATCGTGGAAGCGGTATTGGATATCGAATGCGACCTGCCGCCAGGGCAACAACTCGCCGCGCTGGAGGGAGCGGCCCAAGAACGTTTTCGAGAACGCTATCCCAAGTTCCGAACCAAGTGGGTTCAAGAACATCTCATCGCAGCAACACCGGGCGGGCCGCCGGACGTGTCTGTCCCACCTCAGCGGGTGGAGGCTTTCCAGTTTTTGCAAGATGACGAGAAGCAACTTGTTCAGGTCAGGGCGCAGGGGTTTTCTTTCAATCGGCTTGCCCCTTACACGAGTCTCGACGATTATGTGCCGGCACTCGAGCAGGCTTGGCGTGTATATGTCGGACTGGCTGCGCCCGTTCAGATTCGCTTGATTCGCCTGCGCTATATCAACCGAATCTTGCTGCCATTTCTTGAGCGAACAGTCAACCTGGACAATTTCTTCACGGTTGGTCCTCGTCTGCCTGATGAAAAAAATTTAGTCTTCACCAGTTTTTTCAACCAGCATACTGCTGTGGAGCTTCAGACCGGCCATCAAGTCAATATTGTGTTGACTTCTCAGCCGCCACAGGGAGACCAACTTCCGGTCATATTTGACAACTGCGTTGCCGCGTCGGAACCAGGAGAGCCGGAGAATTGGGATTGGATTCTCACCACAATCCGATCATTACGCGACTTAAAAAATCGCATTTTTAAGAAATCGTTGACGGAACAATGCTTGAAACTATTCCAAAACCGATAAGCCTGTATTGCCTGGCGGGATACGCTTCATTAGTCTCCTATACCTGGAGCGGCAGTGCCGTTTCTGCCGAGGCACAAGCTGCGACCAAGACCGCTTCAGCCCTTGTACGGTCCGTAGAGGGCTCCCGAGCGCTGTTCGGAAGAAAGGCGACGATCATCTCGCAGTTGTGGGAACTGGCGCACGAATGTGCCGAGCCCGGATGGGACGGTTACGGGGCACACGCAATTGACCCAACGGCGCTTCGGAATGCTGAAATGTTTTTGCGCGCATTGCCGGAAGACCTCCCCACGCCGGAATGTGCGCCGGAGCCTGATGGTTCGATCTCGCTGGACTGGATTCAGACCCGCCATCGACTGTTCTCTCTCAGTGTCGGCCCGAATGATCGATTAGCCTATGCCTGGTTGGACGGCACAGACAAAGGCCATGGCGTCGCCCGTTTTGACGGAGTGTGTGTTCCGCAACGAGTGCTCGCAGACATTCAGTCCATTATGAGGTAGCAATGCTTCCCTCCGGATTGTCTGATCACGTCGATGACAATGAGAGTCTTGCCAGATTCCTCTTGCAGAGCAACCAGTTCAACGCCGTGATGGTAAAGCCGGCAGCCCTGTTGCCCAACCCCAAGGACCGCGAAACATCTGTTTCGAGGCATGGGAGGGAGCCGTTGGCGCGTCTCTGGGAAATCGGTCTGGCAGTCGCCGGCAGCCGTAAGTTATACGGCGCGGCCATTTTCACGGCTCACGTTGTCAGAAACGCTCAACTTGACGTAATAGCCGACGAACCACCGCCACGTCATGCTGTTATCCGAGGCTGGCCGTGGATCGAGTCAGATCCTGAACTTCAAAAAGCACAGCAGAAAGAATTGGCTGCCCTCGTCGCTAGTGCCGCCGGCCCACCGCTGCTCCGCTGAACAAGCCCCTTCGACTATGGACTTCCGCATCGCAGACACCTTCACGGACAGCCTGGCCCGGTTGACCGGTGACGAGCAGAAGGCCGTAAAGACTACGGCCTTTGACTTGCAAATGAATCCGGCCAACCCCGGCATGAGTTGTCATAAGCTCGACAAGGCCAGGGATAAGAAATTCTGGTCGGTGTATGTCAACGACGACATCCGGCTCATTGTCCACAAGAGCGATGAGAGCCTCTTGCTCTGCTACGTCGATCACCACGATAACGCCTATCGCTGGGCCGAGCGCCGGAAGCTGGAGACACATCCAAAGACCGGGGCTGCGCAGTTGGTTGAGCTGCGGGAGACGG
>NSJM01000006.1 GCA_002634395.1 Candidatus Methylomirabilis sp. | reverse complement strand
TTTGCGACCCTCGAAATCAGCAATACGACACCGCTCCCTGCCAGGATCTATGCCAACGAAGGGATCGCGCAAGTACTCTTTTTCGAGAGCGATGAACCATGCCTCGTATCGTACGCAGACAAGAAGGGCAAATATCAGGCCCAGCTAGACATCACGCTGCCGAAAATCTAGTGCAGTGTCCCTAATGCTTCTTGACATATTCCGTTCGCCCTGAGCCTGTCGAAGGGTGAACAATATCAAGAACTTCCGTTCATGAATTCGACGAACGGGATGTAAAGAGATTTCTGGGACACTACACTAGCGCCGCGCCGAAAAGCGTCACATCTCCTCGTTCTCGGTTGTCGGGTATCCTTACCTTATAGCGGGTAGTTTCGGTATGAAAAAAAGTTTGACTTATTGTACGATTTTTGTTGACACAGACAGAACGGTCGTTGTAGAAATATCAACAACGATGAGGTGCCCTGTTGCTGATCCGGTTATTTTCATCAGAAACACGCGTAAGTATTCTTACCCTGTTTTTTACTAGGTTGGACAAGCGCTTTTACGTCAGAGAACTGGCGCGACACCTTGGGCGGGATATCTCTGGAGTCAAGCGGGAATTGGATAATCTGGAGAGGGCTGGGTTACTGGCAAGTGAAAAGGTCGGGAATCTCCGATACTATCGGGTCAACAAGGCTTCGCCCCTTTACACCGAGATGAGGGGAGTCATCGCTAAGACCACTGGCATTCATGCGAGTCTCCGAGAGGGACTCAGAAAGATCAAAGGGATTCAAACGGCTATGATGTATGGGACCGAGCAGCACGAGGCCGAAGAGGGTCTCGGCCCCATTCGACTGATGGTTATCGGTCAGGTCGACCTGAACGAGCTTAATGATGCGATCAGGACGTTAGAAAGCCGTTTGAATCGCGAGATTAACTACCTCGTTTTTGATGAGGCCGAATATCAGCGAAGAAAAGTAGAGGATGACCCGTTCCTGGTTGAAGTCCTTAAGGGCCGAAAGTCAATTCTGATCGGAACGGGCGATGGCCTATGAGGAACTTCGGGAACGGGGGCTGGCTGAAGAAATTAGACCTGACTTTAGGCAGGTTTCGATGCTGCTTGCGCGCGCGTTAAAAGACTCGGCGACGGCCAAGGCCAACGTCACCATCGATAAGGAATGGGCATACGTTATTGCCTATCAGGCGATGCTGAGAGCAGCGAAGGCATTAGTGATGGCTGAAGGGTGGCGGCCAAAAGGTCGCGATCAGGCCAGGACGATCGTCATATTGGTCGGTGAGTTATTGGGCGAAGAGGGACGCACCTTGGTCAATGGCTTCGATCGGATGCGGCGTAAGCGGCAGGATTTTATGGATGAGCCGCATACTCCGATCCCCCGATATGAGGTTGAGAGTGCGCTGAAGGATGCCCAGGCCTTAATTGAAAAGCTCGTAGCACTTACGCGTGAGAAGAACCCGCAGTTGGCGTTCTTGTAGTAGGACCACTAGGGAGCCGATAGCGTAGAAAGGGGGTGAGAATCTCAATGGCCGCAGCGAAGAAGCCGGCGCCAAAGAAAGCAGCGCCAAAGAAAGCAGCACCAAAGAAGGCAGCACCAAAGAAATCGGGGAGAGGGTGCTAGTCAGGTTCAGCGGCATCACAGGCCTTAATGAGGAAAGGGGGTGAGAATCTCAATGGCAGCAGCGAAGAAAAAGGCAGCCCCAAAGAAGGCGACCAAGAAGAAGTAGTAGTTACACTGTCAGGCTTTGGTGGCCGAATCGACCCCGATGGGCAGAAGTGAAGTAACTTGACGTCGAAACGCGGGGTTGATCACCGGAAAAGAGTGGTTGATTATTATCACGGCGGGAAAAGCCACCCACTGCTGGGGGGGTCCTCCCCCCCCAGCCGTCATTATAACTAGCATGTCTTATCTCAAGATGTTGGATATCAGGATTGAGTGGTCGGCGCGCACATGCGGAGCGTTGCAGTTGGGACGTTGAAGATTGTTCATCGGAACGCTGGGAGGAAGTAGTGGCTGATTCGTAAAGGATAACACCGTTGCGTGCTGCTGGTTTCTGCCTCTGGTGGTAAATCTTGCTGTATCGTATTCTGCTCGAAGGCTTCTCCCGGTCTATCTCCTCGTGTCCTCGGACACTTTCTTATGAATAATGCCTGGGGATAACTCTGCTGCATGATATAAGGTTCTCCGGACCTCCTCGCGATTACGTAAATCGGCAAGGGCTGCTCGGCACTCCACATCTCTTTACATCATCTCTACTTTATGCTATAGGAAAGCAGGGATGCGAATGACCAAATGGGCTTGGTTAGTGCGGATCGTAGTGGTATCGGTAGCCGTAACTTTTACATATGAGTTGGCTACCGGTGCGTTCCCTGTATTTGGAGAAGAAAAGCGCGAGTCTCCAGCAGATGTCAAGATTACCAAGTTCCATCTGGTAGAAACAAAGGACGGCAAGATGCTTTGGGAGGTGTGGGGCGACCGCGGTGAGGTCTTTGAGAAAGAAGATATCGCGAAGGTAATGAGGATCTCCAATCCGGTGACCGTCATGCTGTATTCTGAGCAGGGAAAACTGACGGTCCGGTCGGATAGTGCCACGGTCAACATGCGGACGAAAGATATCCATATGGAGCGCAACGTTACGGCAACCTCTGAACAGGGCAATAGTCTGCAAACCCAGTCCCTGGACTGGTCGGCCAAGAATCGTCGAATATTTACTCGATCACCTGTTACGTTGGCAAAGGGTGGACTGACGAGTTATGGAGTGGGAATGGAGGCGGAGACAGATCTTGATCGTGTGAGATTTTTGAGTCGCGTGCGGTCGCATGTGCTTCCGAATAGTGTCGGGCTGGAGAAAAAAGAGCGATCCGGTTCCCGAAGCGGAGGCACTCAATGAGCTGCCGCGGCTGGGTTACCACAGTCATTGCGCTGATGAACTGTGTCTTGCTGGTCGGCTCCGTGTGCGCCCAGGAGCAACAGAAAGGAAAGAGCTCGATTACGATTACCTCTGATCGCTTAGAGGTGAACCGAAAGCTCCATTCGGCGATCTATACCGGGAATGTGATGGTAGATGACAAGGAGAAGGATCTGGTTGTCCTCTCCGACAAGATGGAGTTTCTCTTTGATGAGAAGATGGAGCGGATCGAAAAGGGAGTGGCTAGCGGCAATGTCAGGCTGACCAAAGGGGAGAAAAAGGCCACTGGCGACCATCTCGAGTTGTTTCGCGATGAAGACAGGGCAGTCTTAACAGGAGATCCCAGGGTCTGGCAGGATAACGATCTGATCACCGGAACGAAGATTACCGTTTTCTTGAAGGAGGACAGGGCGATCGTTGAAGGCGATCCCTCAAAGCGAGTCACGGCTATCCTCTACCCAAAGCCAGAGGGGGCAGAGCGATCGAAGCCCGAGACGCCTGGTAAGGGTGGTAAACCGGCAGCGACGAAGGGGGGTTCCTGATCCAGAATGGACCTGTGGTGAGCTCGTCGAACCAGCGGACCCTTCGGACAGACAACCTCGTCAAGTCGTTCAAGGGTCGAGCGGTCGTGGCAGGCGTCAGTATCAATCTCGAAGCCGGAGAGGTGGTCGGCCTGTTGGGACCGAATGGCGCCGGGAAGACGACAACCTTCTACATGGTCCTTGGGCTAGTAAAGCCGGATCGTGGCCACGTTATATTAAACGGGGAAGACGTCACTGATCTTCCGGTGTACAAACGGGCCCGTAAAGGTTTGGGATTTCTTCCGCAGGAGCCCTCGATCTTTCGCAAGCTGACTGTAGAACAGAATGTCATGGCCATTCTCGAGATCCTGGATCTGACAGAAGAAGAACGACAGCAACGACTTGAGAGCCTCCTTCAGGAGTTGGATCTGACCCACCTTGCCAAGAGTAAGGCGTATACGCTATCAGGTGGCGAACGTCGCCGAGCGGAGATCACCAGAGCCTTGGTGACCTCTCCGGATTTTATGTTGCTCGACGAGCCGTTTGCGGGAATTGATCCTATTGCGATCGCCGATATTCAGGCCATCATAGCCCGACTCAAAGCAAGGGGGGTTGGGGTCTTGATTACCGATCACAACGTACGGGAGACCTTACAGATTGTCGATCGTGCCTATCTGATCTACGAAGGTCGAGTGCTGGTCTCGGGAACCGCCCAAGAGTTGGCATCCGATGAACGGGCCAGGGAGATCTACCTTGGCGAACGGTTTAGCCTGTAAGGATGACTGCTATGGCATTTGAAGCGAAGCTTAGTCTGCGACAGATGCAGAAGATGGTGATGACGCCGATGCTGCAACAGGCGATCAACCTGTTGCAGTTGTCGCGGATGGAGCTGCTTCAAGCGGTGCGACAGGAGGTGGAAGAAAACCCGGTTCTGGAAGAGACGGTAGAGGAAGCGGAGGAGCTGGACGATCTGCCGGCATTGAAGTCCGTCACAGAGGAGCCGGCGGTCGAGCGCAATGGGGAAGGCCAGGTCGCAGAAATCGATTGGGAAAGTTATCTTCAGGACGCCTCAGACTATCGGCCATCTAACCAATACGAGTCGGTCGAACGGTTCGATAGCGAAAGTATGCTTACCAAGCCGGGCTCCCTTCAGGATCATCTGCTCTTTCAGCTTCACCTGACCGTCAAGGATCAGGAACTTCTCAGGCTGGGAAGCCTCATCATCGGAGAACTGGACGACAACGGATACCTTCGTAGTGGTATCGAGGAGCTGGCGTTACTGGCTGAAGCTTCCTCGGAGGCGATGGAATCGGCTCTTCGGCTTGTTCAGGGTTTCGATCCTGCCGGAGTGGGGGCGCGGGATCTCCGGGAATGCCTGCTTATACAGCTCGGGACACGGCCGGAAGGGCAGGCGTTGGCGGAGGCCATTGTCGGCAACTACCTCCATGATGTAGAACGCCATCGATTCGGAAAGATTGCAGCCTCGCTTGGGGCCTCACTCAGAGAGGTGCAAGAGGCGATATCGCTCATCGCCTCCCTGGAACCCAAACCAGGCAAAAACTACAGTAGTGAGGAACCCCAATATATTACGCCCGATGTGTATATTCTTAAAATTGACGGACGATTGGTGGTCGCGCTGAACGAAGACGGTCTTCCCCGCCTTCGAGTCAGTCGGTATTATCGACAGATCCTTTCCAAGCAGGCGCTTGCCTCGCGAGAGGCCAAGGGGTATGTCGAAGAGAAGATGCGCTCGGCCCTCTGGTTTATCCGGAGCATTGAACAGCGGAAGCGGACGCTTATCAAGGTTAGCGAAAGCCTGGTGAAATATCAGAGGAATTTCTTCGAACACGGGCTCTCCCACCTCAAGCCCCTGACGCTTCGTGAAGTGGCCGATGACATTTCGATGCATGAGTCTACCATCAGTCGGGTGACGACGAACAAGTATGTCCAGACTCCGCAGGGACTATTCGGCCTGAAATACTTTTTTCATCGTGGTGTTCCATCGAGTGTTGGTGAAGCCGTCTCTTCTCGTAGGGTCAAGGATCTGGTTCGCCGATACCTGACGGAAGAAGACTCCCGCAAGCCGCTGAGCGATCAGAAGATCGTAGAGATCCTGACGAAGATTCACGGGGTCGAGATCGCCCGTCGAACCGTAGCCAAGTATCGTGGTCAACTCAAGATTCCCTCATCCAATCAACGTCGCTATGTGTGATTGAGTACAGAGACATCTCATTTTCTATCGAGGAGTCAACTGATGCAAATTACCATTACTACCCGTAATCTCGAGAATACTGAAGCCCTCAGACGTTATGCAGAGGAGAAGATCGCCCGCCTGCAGAAGTTCTTCGATCAGATTACCTCAGCCCATATCATCCTCTCGGTCCAGAAATATCGACAGATAGCGGAGGTGACGCTTCACGTCCGAGAGCTGACTATCCGGGGAGAAGAGTCGAGCGACAACCTGTATTCCGCCATCGACCTCGTGGCCGATAAGATTGAGCGTCAAATCCTTCGCTATAAAGAGAAGGTTGTGGAGCACTCCAGTCGAGGCGCGGCTCGGTCACGTTCCAGAGAAGAGATACCGTCTGCGGAGCCCGAGTCCTTTCCGGAGGACGGCCCTCGTATCGTGAAGACTAAGCAGTTCGCTATGAAACCGCTCTCTCCGGACGAAGCCGTCATACAGATGAGCCTGTTGGACCATACTTTTTTTGTATTCCGCAACGCTCGGACCCAGGAGGTTAATGTCCTGTATCGAAGACGCGATGGGGATTACGGTTTGATCGAGCCCACGAGTTAATCGCCCCAGCCCTGTCGCCGCCCGTGTCCATTGCGAGGGAGCGCAGGGAGATCGCTTCGGCTTCGCCTCGCAACGACACTCCGTGGCGGATTGCTGCGCCCCCTTCGGTCGCTCGCAATGGACACGGGCGAGTGCGTTGGGGCAGCGTCTTGTCCTGGACTTGCATGTTCATGAGCGCACTGTGGGCGTCAGGTGTGTTGGCCTGAAGGCGTGAGGGCAAGGTAGTCATTTGGAAGCGAATGTAAAGGGTGCGCTGCGATGAAGGCGGCTGAGATTGTGATTATCACCGGCGTGTCCGGGGCCGGAAAGAGTCAGGCGATCAAGTGCCTGGAGGATATCGGCTTTTTCTGCATCGATAACCTGCCGACCACATTAATCCCCACCTTTGTTCGGCTCTGCACGCAATCCGAGCATCCGATTGGGCGAGTTGCCCTTGTCATCGACGTTCGTGGGGGTGAATTCCTCGCTTCGCTGTTCGACATCCTGGGGATGCTACGGGCTGAAGGGCATGCCGTCAAGATCGTTTTTTTGGATGCCGGCAATGAGGTCCTTGTGCGGCGCTTTAGTGAGAGCCGACGCCCGCATCCCCTCGCGGCTGGACAGTCGGCCCTGGTCGGGATCGCTGCAGAGCGACAGATGCTGACTCGCCTCCGGGACGAGGCTGATCTCATTATCGACACGAGTACCCTGACTATTCATGATCTGAAGCGATTCCTCTCTCAGGCATTCGTGATGGAACGGCCAACGGCTAAGATCGCCCTCTCCCTGGTCTCTTTCGGCTATAAGCACGGGCTGCCGTTCGACGCCGATCTGGTCCTTGATACCCGATTCCTACCCAGCCCTCATTTCATCGATGACCTGCGGCCGCTGACCGGCCTTGATTCCCCGATTGGCGTATTTCTCATGCGAGCCTCTGCGACCAAACCGTACCTTGAGCGCTTGATGGATTTACTTGACTTTGTGACGCCTCACTGTGAGGAGGATGGCCGCGCCTATCTGACCATCGCACTTGGCTGCACCGGTGGCCGTCACCGTTCGGTCTTTCTCGTAGAACAGCTCGCCGGTCATTTTCGGGAGCGCGGCTATCCGGTCAACGTCCGACACCGTGACATCGAAAAGGCATGAGCATACACTGACCCCGTGCAAGACTGGGGGAGGAGTACGTAGGCTGCGCCGGATCTCTCGACCCGGATCCCACCGGGCTGAATCGGATAGATAAGTGCCATAGGATGCATTCCTCTGGCCGACTGTTGAAGACGGACGCCTCGAGCGGCCCTCTCAACATGGGAATCGACGAGGCGCTCACTACCCTATGCGGGGATAGTGCGATCCTTCGCTTCTACACATGGGAGGCGCCGACACTGTCCATCGGTTTCTCTCAGCGGAGCGCTGACATTGACTTAGCAACCTGTCGTACGTTTGCGATGCCTGTTGTGCGTCGTCCTACCGGCGGTCGAGCCGTGCTACACCAGTGGGACTTGGCCTACAGCCTGATCCTTCCCCTGTGCCCATCCTGGGCGAAGATCTCGATCGCGGAGAGTTACCGCCGGATCAACGCGTGCCTGCTTCGCGGCCTTGAAATGCTCGGCCTGGAGGTGAGTGTAGCGCGCCGCCCCAAGCCGGCTGACGGAGCATTGGCCTCGTTCTGCTTTCCAGCCATTTCGCAGCATGAGGTGCTGGTGGGTGGGAAAAAGGTGATCGGCTCGGCGCAACGGCGATTTCCTGCCGCGCTTCTCCAGCAGGGAAGTATTCTGATGGATTTCGATCCTACCGGTATCCTTGATTTTCTGCGTCAGACTGAACGGGTTGCAGCAGCAGGCAATCTCGAGATGGTCGGCTCGCTGCGTGACGCACTGGGGCGGCTTCCCAGTCGTCGGGAAATAGAGACGGCCATAAGGGACGGTTTTAGCGCGGAGATGGGGATCGAGTTCGTGGAGGGTCAGCTCCGGCCTGAGGAGTTCAGACTGTCGGTGGAGTTAGCCGCCACTCGCTATGGCTCAGCGGACTGGACATTTCGCCGATGATCGCGCGTGGGATCAACCTTGACAGCTTCCTTGGGCCTTTGGTACGGTTACGGTGTTACGCACTGCTCAAAAATGTAATGCCGGCCACGCGATCAGTTATCAGATGCCGGCGCCTGGCGTACGGGGGGACGCCCCACATCTTAACCCGCACGTCCTTCTGGAGGTGCTGAACGCTGACGGCTGAATGCTGTTTTACATGGAAGAGAATCGTGATTGAATGCGGCAGACGTAGTTAAGAAGAATCGATGGAGGTTACGCAAGACTTCAAAGGATCAGGAGTCTGTATGAACCTGCCTAACAAACTGACGCTAGGCCGGATCTTCCTGGTTCCGTTTGTCATTGTCTTCCTGGTCGTGGGAGAGAAGGTTCCCAATTATACTGCGGGAGTCATCTTTCTGGCCGCGGTCCTGACCGATTGGCTGGATGGCCATATCGCGCGGAACACCAGCCAGGTGACGGCGCTGGGCAAGTTGCTTGACCCGATTGCCGATAAACTCCTCATCTCCACCGCCCTTATCGCGCTGGTGCAGGTGGGCCGGGCGCCGGCCTGGATGGTTGTCCTGATTGTCGGCCGTGAGTTGGCCATTACCGGGCTCAGAACGGTCGCCGCCTCACAAAACATTATCATCCATGCCAGCGATTTCGGTAAGTACAAGATGCTGGCTGAGGTCGCGGCGGTGACGTTCCTGATCCTCGATTGGCCGCCCCCGCAGTGGCATTTCATTATTACCCCGTCTCTTGGCTTTCTGAGTCTGTGGGCGGCGATTATATTGAGCATCGTCTCTGGCGTCGACTATTTTCTGAAGTTCTGGAAGGTCATCGACCTGAGCCGGTGAACCCTTTCGTATCCGGAGGACAATGAGCGTAGGCATATGGCTTGTTCCGCTGGGGTATCTTTCCGGTTCCATCCCATTCGGTCTCCTGATTGCGAAGGTGGCGGGAGGAGTAGATGTCCGTAAGGTTGGAAGCGGTAACATCGGCGCCACCAATGTTCTCCGTGTTGTGGGTTCGAGGGCCGGCGCTCTTACCCTTGCCCTGGATGCGCTGAAAGGTTGGGCGCCTGTCGCGCTGAGCAAGCTGCTTGGCTTGCCGGAGGTGCTTGTTGCGACGGTAGGACTGGCTGCATTTCTGGGTCATGTCTATCCGGTTTTTCTCGGCTTTCGCGGCGGGAAGGGGGTTGCTACCGCCTTGGGGGTATTGCTCGCGCTGTTTGCAAAGATCGCGTTGCTGGTTGTGGGCGTCTGGTTGTTGACGGCCGCCATCTTTCGCTATTCGTCACTTGCCGCCCTTGTGGCCGGCATCGCGTCCCCCGTTCTCGTTTGGGCTCTTGATGGCCGACCGCCCTATGTGGGGGTCACGACTGTTATCTGTTGTGTGATCCTCATCCGGCATCGAGAAAACCTGGAACGCCTCATGGCGGGGAAAGAGGGAAAGATCGGACAAAAGCCGCAGAGAGCTGATCTGCCTCGGCGCGATCGGCTCACCTTGTAGGAGTGAGATATGTCTCTCATCGTTCAGAAATATGGCGGCAGTTCCGTCGCGGATGTGGAGCGGATCAAGAATGTGGCCCGTCGAGTAGTAGAGGCCAAGGTTCAGGGAAACGACTTAGTCGTCGTGGTTTCAGCTATGGCCGGAGAGACGGACCGCCTGTTAGGCCTTGCCGCCAAAATCTCCGATACTCCTAATGAACGCGAACTTGATGTCATCGTGGCGACCGGAGAACAGATCTCGATCGGTCTCCTGTCGCTGGCTATCCAACAGCACGGATACAAGGCCCGCTCGTTTACCGGAGCCCAGGTCAGGATCCAGACCGACACTGCCCACACCAAAGCAAAGATTGTGAGCGTTGAGGTCGACCGGGCACAACAGGCGCTGCGGGAAGGCGCCGTCGTCATCGTTGCCGGATTCCAGGGGGTCACAGCGGAAGAGGACGTCACGACGCTGGGGCGCGGTGGATCAGACCTGACGGCGGTGGCGATGGCGGCGGCCCTGAAGGCTGATCTCTGCGAAATCTATACCGACGTGGAGGGGGTCTATACCGCTGATCCGAATATTGTCCCAGAGGCGAGGAAGCTCGAAAAGATCTCCTATGACGAGATGCTCGAGATGGCCAGCCTCGGGGCAAAGGTGCTTCAGGCCCGATCGGTGGAGTATGCCAAGAATTACGCCGTCCCGGTTCACGTCCGTTCCAGTTTCAATACCAATCAAGGGACACTGGTGGTCCAGGAGGATGCGGAGATGGAGAGGGTGGTAGTCTCGGGGATCGCCTACGACAGAAACGAGGCGAAGATCACTGTGCTGCGTGTAGCGGATCGGCCGGGAATCGCGGCCAAGCTGTTCGGCCGGGTTGCGGAGGCCAACATTGTGGTCGATATGATCGTTCAGAACATCAGCCAGGATGGGACTACCGACATCTCGTTTACGGTCCCGAAGTCGGACTTCCCCAAAGCGATGTCGCTCGTGAACAGTGTCGCCAAGGAGATCGGCGCTCAGCAGGTTGAGGGTGACGACAGGATCGCGAAGGTTTCTATCGTCGGGGTAGGAATGCGGACTCATTCCGGGGTGGCGGCGAGGATGTTTGAGACCCTGGCACGTGAGAATATCAACATCATGATGATCAGTACCTCAGAGATCAAGATCTCCTGTGTGATCGATGCCAAGTATGGCGAACTGACCGTGCGGATTCTACACGAGACCTTCGGCCTGGCCGAGCGCAACGTGGTTGAGGATCGTGCGTGAAGGGGATGTATACCAGGCGAGAGACGATTGCCGCCGCCCTCTTCGGCGTAGCTGTTGCCGGCATTGTATGGGGTCCTGTCATTCTCCGTCCGTTCAGCTCTCCCCATGCCGTCGATCTCCAAACACTTCATCTCCCCGAAGATCGGCTTGTACAAGCCCGCATCTCGTCAGCGCAGACCAGAGTCGCAAAGGTAAAGCCAACCGGGCGGGTAGACATTAACCATGCGGACGCCGCAGCGCTTCAGGGATTACCAGGGATCGGTCCCACGCTGGCCCAGCGGATCGTTATGCATCGGAAGGCCTATGGCCCGTTCGCCGGCACTCGCGGGCTTCTGGAAGTCGATGGAATCGGTCCGAAGCGATTTGACAAGATTGAGTCTTGGATCGTGGCGCGCTGAGTGATGAGCTATCGCGTTCGTTTGGAGATGTTTGAGGGACCCCTGGATCTCCTGCTCTATCTGATTCAGGTCAACGAGATCGATATCTACGATATTCCCATTGCCAAGATTACCCAGGAATATCTGGGATGCCTGGCGGGGATGGAGAAACTGGATCTGGGAGTTGCGGGAGAGTTTCTGGTGCTGGCTGCCACACTGATTCACATCAAGTCAAAGATGCTGATCCCGGTCCAGGAGTCGGTAGCTGAGGGGCTGCCTGCGGAAGACCCACGGCAGGAGCTGGTAGAACGCCTCCTGGAGTACAGGCGGTTCAAGGAAGCGGCCATGAAGTTTGAGGAATTGGAGGCGGAGCAGGCCCTGCTTTATACCAGGTCCGGCGATCCGTCGGTTCCGATTGCCGAAGGTCCTCTGGAGGTCAACCTTTCCGAACTGCTTCGCGCATTCATGGCGGTGATGCAGCGGGCGCCGGAAACGAAGACGGTTGAAATTACTCCGGAGATGATCAACGTAGGAGAGCGAATGGTGGCAATGTTGGATCAACTGGCGCTGCAAAGTCCACTGCCGTTCTTGGCCATCTTTGATGATGCGGCGACACGTATCCTGTTAGTCGGCACTTTCCTTGCCCTGCTTGAACTCTTGCGCCGGGGCTTGGTCCGAGCCAGGCAACCGGAGCCGGGGGGTGAGATCATGATCTATCGAACCGTAGAAACGGCGGTGGAGACCAATGGACAGTCCGGCTGATCTCGGCTCACTCGGAGTCCTTGAAGCGTTGTTATTTGCCTCTGAGGCGCCGCTCTCACTGGAACGCATCGAGGAGATACTCGATGGATGTTCGAGGGCGGAGGTGAGTCGATTGCTCGTCGACTTACAGGACAAATGCCGGCAGCAGGATCGAGGAGTTGTTGTAAGCGAGGTCGCCGGAGGCTATCGTCTCGTGACAAAACCAGAGGCTGCCCCGTGGATCCAGCGACTCCGTGGGTCCAAACCGGTCAGGCTGTCCAGGGCCGCGCTCGAGACGCTGGCGCTCATTGCCTATAAGCAGCCGATTACCAAACCGGAGGTTGAAGCAATCCGAGGGGTGATGGTGGACGGGGTGTTAAAGACGCTGGTGGAGCGGAATCTGGTCCGGATCCTTGGACGAAAGCCTGAGGTAGGCAGGCCGATCCTCTACGGAACCAGTCGGACCTTTTTGGAATACTTTGGGTTCAAGGATCTTTCTGAGTTGCCGATCCTGAAGGAGATCGAGGCGCTGATCCCGAACGCAGCCGAGAAGGCGGCTTTGTGCGAGGAAGTTGAACACACCGGGCAGACGGAGTGAGTTGACCAGTGGTGAACAGGAACGGCTACAGCGGTATCTGGCGCGAACCGGATTGGGATCGCGCAGGAGCTGCGAGAAGCTGATCCTCGAGGGGAAGGTCCGTGTCAATGGTCGGGTTGTCACGGAGCTTGGGACCAAGGTCTCACCGGGTCTCGATGAGGTCAGATGCGACGGTAGGCCCGCCACGCCATCGGACGATCTTGTCTATCTTGTCCTCAATAAGCCGGCCGGCGTGTTAACGTCGTTATCCGATCCACGAGGGCGACCCGTTATCCGTGACCTATTGCCGCCGCATGGGTTGCCCAGACTCTTTCCTGCCGGGCGTCTTGACTACCAGACAGAGGGGCTCATACTTCTGACGAATGATGGGGCGTTAGCCTACGGAATCATGCACCCCAGCTTTGAGGTTGAGAAGGAGTATCGCGCCAAGGTGCGTGGATGTCCCACACCCGCCGATCTGGATCAGTTGAAAGCAGGGATCGTGTCGGATGGGGAGAGGCTGTGGGCCACTCAAGCCGAGATTGTAAGTCATGCAGTTGGATTCGCATGGCTGAAACTTGTTGTGCAGCAGGGACGATATCACGAGATCCGGCGGCTATGCGACGCGATTGGTCACCCGGTGCTGCGACTTCAAAGGGTTCGCCTTGGTCCGATCATGTTGGGGAGTCTTCCTAAAGGGTGCTGGCGCCGACTCTCCTCCAGGGAGCTTGCGAACATCCGTCGCGCGGTGAGGCGGAGAACCACGTATGGGTCTGGAACGGGGGGCGGTGCACGCCCACGAGAGGACTGGAGAACCGGATGAAGATTACCAGATTACGGCGTAAGATCGATCAGATCGATACGAAGATCGTATCGCTGCTGAGTGAACGCGCCGAGCTTGTGTTCGGGATCGGGCAGGAGAAGGCCAAGGCAAAGATGAGCCTTCACGTTCCACAGCGTGAGGAGGAGATCTTTACTCGCCTGGCGCGGCAAAATACGGGTCGCTTTCCAGTCCACGCGATCAGGCCCGTTTTTCGCGAGATCATCTCAGCCTGTCGATCCCTGGAGGGTCCGTTGAAGCTGGCCTATCTTGGCCCGGAGGGGACGTTTACGCACTTGGCCTGCTCCAGGCGATTTGGTGGTTCGGCCCACTTTGTGCCGGTCCGCTCGATCGGCGATGTCTTTGCCGAGGTGGAAAAGGGAAACGTCGAATACGGGGTGGTGCCGATCGAGAACTCCAGTGAAGGTGTGGTCAGTCACACACTGGATATGTTTGTGGAGTCAGACCTGAAGATCTGTGGGGAGATTCTCATGGAGGTCTCTCACAGCCTCCTGTCGAAATCAGGCGATTTGAAGAAGGTAAAAAAGGTCTACTCGCATCCGCATGCCTTCGCTCAGTCCAGGAAATGGCTGGAGGCGAATCTGCCGCGGGTTCCGCTCTATGAGGCTTCGAGTACGGCTGCGGCGGCGAAGCTTGCGACAAAGGAATCGACAGCGGCTGCGATTGCGAGTGAACTGGCTGCCAGTCTATACAAACTTAAAGTGATTTCGCGGAAAATTGAGGATACTTCTCGTAATTTCACGAGATTCTTGATAATAAGTCAGACCCCAACTGCACCCAGTAACCGTGATAAAACCTCCTTGATGTTCTCGATTAAAGACCGGGTCGGGGCGCTGTATCGTATCCTGGAACCGTTCGCGAAGCATCAGATTAACCTGACCAAGGTCGAGTCTCGTCCATCCAAGACTAAAGCCTGGGAGTATATTTTCTATTTGGATATTGAGGGCCATATTGCCGATGAGCCTGTCAAGGCGGCGCTCGCGCTCTTGCAGGAGGAGTGTCTCTTCCTGAAGGTTCTCGGTTCGTATCCTAAGGGCAGCTCGATCGAGGCCTAGGAGAACCCTCAGCGTCATGGCCAAGATGTTGGAAGAGCTTGCCTCCCCGTATCTTCATGGACTCGTTCCTTACACCCCCGGGAAGCCGATCGGGGAAGTGGAGCGGGAACTCGGGATTACAGGGGCCATCAAGCTGGCTTCAAATGAGAATCCGCTGGGTCCTTCGCCGCTGGCACTGCGCGCCTTACAGGACGCGCTGCCGGAGAGTCACCGGTATCCCGATGGCGGCGGCTATTACCTGAAGCAGGGGCTGGCAAGGCACCTGGGGCTGACACCGGGCCATCTGGTCCTGGGAAACGGCTGCAACGAACTCCTTGAGCTGATGGCTCGCTGCTTCTTGCTCCCGGGAGACGAAGTGGTCATCGCTGATCCGGCATTTGTCGTCTACGGGATGCTGACCCATCTGCAGGGGTGCGCCACAGTCCGCGTACCGCTGAAGGCGTGGACCCACGACCTTGAGGCGATGGCCAAGGCCGTGACCCCCAAAACCAAGATGGTCTTTGTCGGCAATCCGAACAATCCCACCGGTACGGCTGTGAGGCCGACGGAGATGACCGCATTTATGGAGGCCATCCCGGCAGATGTTATTGTAGTTATCGATGAGGCGTATATCGAGTACGTCCCGACGGAGATGGTGCCAGATTCCCTTGGATACGTCAGGCAGGAGCGCTGGTCGATCGTCCTTCGGACCTTCTCCAAAATCTATGGTTTGGCAGGGCTGCGAATCGGATATGGGATGGCGCCGCCGGCGATGGTGGCACTGCTCGAACGGGTACGGGCGCCTTTTAACGTCAATGCGTTGGCGCAGCGGGCTGCGCTGGCTGCCCTCGATGATCACGCCCACCTGTCGAGCAGCCGAAAGGTCAATGAGCTGGGCAGGGCCTACCTGTCCGGCGAGCTTCAGCGTCTGGGGCTGGAGTGTCCGCCGTCAGTGGCCAATTTCCTGTTGGTCGATCTGAAGCAGGACGGGCAGACGATGGCCGATGCGCTACTCCGAATGGGCGTTATCGTGCGCCCGCTGGGCGGAGCCCAATTGAAGACCCACATCCGTGTGACCATCGGGACGCCGCCTGAGAACGAACGATTCATCGACGCGCTGAGGAGTGTGCTTCAAGAAGGCAGCAGTCAGTAATCAGCGATCAGCAGACAGGAAAAAAGTTGATGGCTGACTGCTGGCGGCTGATAGCCGGAGGCGTAAAATGATTGTCATTTTGAAACCGCATGCGACCGAGGCCGAAATCGCCTTGGTCGTCAAGAAGATCGAAAGTTTCGGCTTGGCCGCCCACATCTCGAAAGGGACGGAGCGGACCATCATCGGCGCGATTGGCGACGAGCGGGTTCTGCAGGAGGGGCCGTTAGAGGCATTTCCCTTTGTGGAACAGGTCCTGCCTGTGCTGAAGCCGTACAAACTGGCCAGCCGTGAATTCAAGCCCGACGGCTCCATTGTCGATATAGACGGGGTGTTGGTTGGCGGCAAACAGGTAGTCGTCATGGCCGGGCCGTGCGCCGTCGAGAATCGGGAGAACCTGTTGCAGGTCGCCAGGTGCGTGAAGGCTGCCGGAGGGCACATCCTGCGAGGTGGCGCCTACAAGCCTCGGACCTCCCCGTACACCTTTCAAGGTCTCGGCGAAGAGGGGCTGGCCTATTTGTCCGAGGCCAAGGCGGAGACCGGATTACCGATCGCGACAGAGCTGATGGACGCCCGGGACGCCCCTCAGGTCTATCAGTGCGCCGATCTGGTCCAGATCGGGGCGCGGAACATGCAAAACTTCAAGCTTCTGAAAGAGGTCGGGTGCCGTCGGAAGCCGGTCCTCCTGAAGCGGGGGCTGAGCTGTACCGTTAAAGATCTGTTGCTCGCAGCCGAGTACATCCTGTCGGAGGGGAACTACGACGTTATCCTGTGTGAGCGCGGGATCAGAACCTTTGAAGACGCCACCCGCAATACCTTGGATCTATCGGCTGTTCCCCTGATCAAGCGGCTTTCGCACTTGCCGGTGGTTGTCGACCCGAGTCATGCGACAGGCAAGTGGCATCTGGTCTCACCGATGGCCTTGGCCGCGGTGGCGGCCGGCGCCGACGGCATTATGGTCGAGGTTCACCCTCATCCCGAGGAAGCCCTGTCTGATGGGCCGCAAGCGCTGCTGCCGACCACATTCGAGAAGCTGATGGACGAGCTCAGCAGGGTGGCCCAGGCCGTAGGACGGTCACTGTGATTCCTGGAGCAAGGCCGGAGCCACCTGACGCGACCGTCTCGTCGCCTTCACCCATTGTGCGGCGACTTGCGATTGTCGGCTTGGGTCTGATCGGTGCAAGTGTCGGGCTTGCCTGTCGCGCTCATGGTCTGGCCGAAGAGATTCGCGGAGCCGACGAAGTGCCGGATCATTGTCGGCACGCGATCGCGCTGGGCGTGGTGGATCAGGCCTTTGCGGACGCCGCGGCCGCTGTGGAAGGGGCCGACCTGATACTCCTGGCCGTGCCGGTGGGCGCGATAGTGCCGACCATCGCGCGGATCGCCCCGCATCTCGCTCCGGATGCGGTGGTGACGGACGTGGGGAGCGTGAAAGGCCAGGTTGCGGCCGCAATGGAGCGGTTGCTGCCAGGTGGAAATGGAGTGCCAGGCCACCCGATCACCGGGCGGGAGAAGTCCGGGCCGCACGCGGCGTCGGCCGAGCTGTTCGTTGATAGTAAGTGCGTGCTTACCCCGAACGCCTCCACCGATCCTGCCGCCGTCCTGCGGGTACGCACCCTGTGGAGGGCCATAGGATCAGAGGTGCTGGTGATGAGCCCGACTCGCCATGATGAGATCTTCGCGGCGGTCAGCCACATGCCGCATGTCGTCGCGTATGCGCTGATGGGCGCGATACTCGATTTAGCTGAGGGCGGCGAGGATCTGCGGGAATTTGCGGCAGGAGGCCTGAAAGATTTCACGCGAGTAGCCATGAGTCATCCGGTCATGTGGCGCGATATCTGTCTGGCGAATCGCCAACCGATCCTGAAGATGATCGGACAATTCCAGGCTGCCCTCGACCACCTGACAGTGATGATCAACGCTGAAGACGGGGAAGGGCTCTACCGAAAGTTTGCGAGGGCTAAGGCCTGTCGAGAGGGCTTTGGAAGTGGCAATGAGGGCGATAATCGTAAGCGCACCGCTTAGCGAGAGAAAGGAACGGGCGCTGCTGGTGGGGATTCACTGCAAGCGCAACCCCCGCTGGGAGGCCGAGGACTCGCTCGTCGAACTGGCCCGACTGGCGGAGTCGGCTGGGGCCGTTGTGGCGGGAACGATCTTGCAGGAACGGGACGCTCCGGGCTCGCGCTATCTGATCGGGAAGGGGAAGGCGCAGGAGATCAAGGCGCAGTGGAGCGGGAAGATCGATCTGCTGGTGGTAGACGAAGAGTTGTCCGGCTCGCAGCAGCGAAACCTGGAGGAGCTGACCGGCTACAGGACCGTCGATCGACCCTTGCTCATCCTGGACATCTTCGCCCAGCGCGCAAGGAGCCGGGAGGGTAAGCTCCAGGTGGAGCTGGCCCAGCTCGACTACCTGCTGCCGCGCCTCGTCGGGCGAGGGGTTGAGATGTCACGCCTTGGCGGCGGTATCGGGACCCGCGGCCCTGGCGAAACCCAGCTCGAGACCGACCGCCGTGTGATCCGCCGGCGTATGGCGAAGATCCGAGCGGATCTGGCCAAGGTCCGCCGTCATCGGGCGCTGCTGAGGCGGCCTCGAAAGCGTCATGCGATCCCAATCGTGGCCCTGGTCGGCTACACCAATGCCGGCAAGTCGACGCTCTTTAATGCCCTCACGCACTCTGGCGTCCGAACCGACGACGCGCTTTTTGTGACGCTTGATCCCATCCTGCGCCTGGTCGCCATGGCCGATGGATTCAGCTTTTTGCTCTCCGATACCGTGGGGTTCATCCGGCGCCTCCCCGCGCAATTGGTGACGGCGTTCAAGGCCACCCTGGAGGAGCTCAACGAGGCCGATCTTCTACTGCATGTGATCGACGCCAGTCATCCCCAGATGATGGAGCAGAAGCAAGCCGTAGACGCGATCTTAAGCGAGCTCGGCCTTTCGGCCAAACCGATCATTGAGGCCTTAAATAAGGTCGATCTCCTGACGAGCGGGATTGCGCCGTCCTTTGTGGCCGGAAAGAGCGCACTCCTCAGGGTGGCGTGTTCCGCGCTGACCGGGTATGGTCTGGATCGACTGCGACAGGTAGTGCGAGAGACACTGACGCGCGCGACTGATCATGCCGCGATGGAAGCGGCTGTTTCGTGGCCCTAGCACTGATGAATCTCGCTAATAGCCTCACGATCCTCAGAATCCTGATGGCCCCAATCATCTCGATCCTGCTGGTCTATAGGTACTGGCGACTCGGCCTGGCGATCTTTATGCTGGCAGGGATCACCGATGCCCTGGACGGATTCATCGCGCGTTCGAGGGCCCAGGGGACAGACTTGGGGACGATCCTGGATCCGCTGGCTGACAAGCTGTTGCTCTTTGCCACCTTCATGACGCTGGTCTACCTGCACCAGATCCCCCGGTGGCTCTTCATCATTGCCATCAGCCGGGACCTGATAGTGGTTGGCGGTTTCCTGGTCATCTACATCGTCAAAGGTAAGGCAACGGTCTCTGTCTCCTGGATAGGGAAGATTACAACAGGTCTGCAAATGTTGACCGTGCTGGTGACGCTCATTGCCCCTCTGACCAGCGGGATAGGGTTCTACGTGTCGGGGGTCATCTATCTTACGGCAGCGGTTACGATCTTGTCCGCGCTGGACTACCTCAGGCGAGGCACGATGGTGCTCAACTCGTGACGTGGACCGCGATTATCCGCCCCTTCCAAAAGCGGGTCCGATAGACTTTTCCACGATAACGTATCCGATTGGAGAGAATTGCGATGCCCCTTCCTGTCGTCACGATCGTTGGTCGGCCCAATGTGGGGAAATCGACCTTATTCAACCGGCTGGTAGGCGGGCGAAGGGCGATTGTGCACGACGAACCCGGCGTCACCAGGGACCGGCTGTACGCGACGGTCGAGTGGAAGGGCCGCTCGTTCATGCTCGGTGATACCGGGGGGTTAGAGCCAGGCGCCAAGAGCGGTTTGGCGGCTCAGGTGCTCGCCCAAGTCCAGCAGGCGGTCCAGGAGGCCACCCTCGTCATCTTCGTCGTTGACGCCCGCGAGGGGCTGACCCCGCTGGATGAGGAGATTGCCAGGCTGCTTCGGCATGATGCACATACCCGCATCGTCGTGGCGCCCAATAAGGTTGATCGGCCATCCCACGAGACCCTGGCGTCAGAATTCTTTCGGATGGGATTTGACGAGATCTGCCCGATCTCCGCCGAGCATGGGCTGGGTATTGCGGAACTGTGCGATCTGATCGTCGAGACGCTGCCCCTGGCAGAGATTGCGCCTGAACAGAAGGCCATCCGTGTGGCGGTGGTCGGTCGCCCGAATGTGGGGAAATCATCATTGATCAACGGGTTGTTGGGGCAGGAGCGTGTCATCGTGAGCGACCAGCCTGGCACAACAAGGGACGCGATCGATACGCCGTTCACCTACAACGACATCCCATACATCCTGATCGATACTGCAGGGCTCCGGTCGCGCAGTAAAGTCCAAAAGCCATTGGAACGGTTCAGCGTGGCGAGGGCGCTCAGAGCCATTGAACGGAGCGATGTCGTCGTGATCCTGCTTGACGCAACAGGGGAGATCGCGGACCAGGATGCCAAGATCGCCGCCTTCGTCCAGGACTCCGGGTGCGGCGCCATCGTTGTCGCGAATAAGTGGGACCTGATGCCCCCAGGCGCCGATGCTCGGCAACAGTTCACGCTCCAGGTCCGCGAACGCCTGCGGCACCTGGACTACGCGCCCATCGCGTTCGTCTCAGCCCTCACCGGCTATCACGTGCTCATGCTGTTCCCGATGCTTCAGACCGTCGCGCAGTCGCGGTCTCACCGGGTGCCGACTCACGAGATCAACGAACTTATCGGTGATGCGGTACAGAAGTACCCCCCGCCAGCCCACGGCAAACGCCTCGTCCGGTTTCACTACGCCACCCAGGCCGCGGCTCTTCCCCCAACCTTCCTACTCTTCGTCAGTGATCCGCGCGGTGTACGGGTCGCCTACAGGCGTTATCTGGTCAATCAGATCAGAGCAGCGTACGGCTTTGTCGGCACCCCCATCCGCTTAGTGTTGAAAGGCAAGGACGCCCGATAACCGGCTCGGCTTTCCACTTGACATGAATACAGGGGATAGTCTACCTGTAGTCAACTGTAATACGCCTTTCTGTTGCTCAGAGGGCGGTTATGGCAGGCAGTAGGTCGGGTTAGCGCAGCAGCAAGCCATAAGGGCCGCTCAGGCCTGGATCGTAACTGTGTTGGCCGAGGCGTCCACCAAGGTCTTGATCCTCAGATGCTGTTTGAGGGCGTTGAAGAAGAGTCCGATCTGCCCCGGTCCTTAGCTAATGTGGGCCAGAGTGATTGCCATTGAAGTCAAAGCGCCCACCCACGTAGAATGAGACGACCCGGCTGGGATCGATGCTTGTGAACGGGCTCCAGGGGATCGGACCCGCTTCTCGGGCGTGCTTTATCGATGTGAGCAGGGCGAGGCTTGAATCGCACCGCCCGGCAGTTTCCCTTGAGACGGCGTTCCCGGGTGAGGTCAGGACATGATGCGACGGGCTGCGATCGTAGATGAAACGAAAGAGTAGAACTGGGCAAAAGAAGAATGGAGGGGACGATGGCGAAGTTATTGATCACAGCGACCTACGGGTACGATAACTCCACGCGGGCGGCGATGCCATTCTTTCTAGCGAAGGGGGCGAAGGAGTCGGGGATCGATGTCGGCATTGTGCTGGCGCTTGATGCCACGGTCCTGGTCAAGCCACAGTTGCGGCAGCATGTGAAGCCGTACGGACTTCCGCCACTCGAAGAGCTGTTCCAGTTCGCCGTGGACCATCAGATCCCGATCTATCTCTGAGGGGGGTGAGCCCAGACCCGTGGGGTCTTGGATGAAGACCTCAAGCATATGTCGATCGTTGAGAAGATCGACATCAAACGGTACGCCCAACTACTCATGGAGTATGACCGATCGGTTACTTATTAATGAGCTTGGTAGCTGTTAGCCGTCACTTCTATCCGAGGCTGAAGGCTGAAGGTAGATAGGCTGACGGCGGAAGAGCTTTTAGACTACTTCAGTCTTCGGTCTTCAGCCTCAATACCTAGCGGACGGCTGACGGCTTTTCCAGAGGGAGACAACAGTATGCGCGCGATTCGCATGCATGAGTATGGCGGCCCTGAAGTGCTTCGCTACGAGGAGGTGGCTCTTCCCGAACCCGGTGCGGGCGAAGCGCGGGTTAAGATCGAGGCGGTGGGGGTCAACTATATCGACATCTACCAGCGGAAGGGCCAGTACCCTGACCCGCTGCCGGTGATCCCCGGCAGGGAGGCGGCCGGCGTGGTGGATGCCGTCGGCCCTGGCGTGTCGGACCTGGCGCCGGGAGCCCGCGTCGTTTATGCGATGCACGTGGGCTCTTACGCGGAATATGCAATAGTCCCGGTGCGGAGGCTGGTGCCGATTCCGAACGCAGTGGAGGTGCGGGTGGCGGCGGCGGCGATGCTGCAGGGGCTCACCGCGCACTATCTGACTCACAGCACCTATCCGCTGCAACCGGGTGACACCGCGCTGATTCACGCGGCGGCGGGCGGCGTCGGCCTGCTCCTGGTCCAGATGGCCAAGCGGCGGGGCGGCCGGGTGATCGGGACCGTCTCGACCAGGCAGAAGGCGGATCTGGCGAGACAGGCTGGTGCCGATGAGGTGATCCTCTACACAGAGGTGGACTTCGAAACGGAAACCAGGCGCCTGACCAATGGCCAAGGCGTCAACGTGGTCTACGACTCGGTCGGGCAGACTACCTTCGATAAAAGCCTGAACAGTCTCGCACCTCGGGGATACCTCGCGCTCTACGGCCAGTCCAGCGGGCCGGTCCCGCCATTGAATCCCCAGGTGCTCAGCGCCAAGGGGTCTCTGTATCTGACCCGTCCGAACCTGATGCACTATACGCTCGATCGAGCGGAACTGCTGAAGCGGGCAGGGGATCTGTTCGACTGGATCATCGCCGGGACGCTGACCGTGCGGATCGACGCGACCTTCCCGCTTGCTGAGGCCGCCGTCGCTCATCGCTGCCTTGAAGAGCGCAAGACCGCAGGGAAGGTCCTGCTGATCCCCTGATGCGCGGCTTTCGATTCAGTGTGGCCTTGCTCGCGCTGCTGACAGGAGCGGTGTCTTGTGGCGGAGCAAACAGCGTGCAGGAGTTGCCGCTCCATCAGATCAAACTGCCGCCAGGGTTTGAGATCGGCATCTATGCAGCCCATGTCTCCAACGCCCGTTCAATGGCTCTCAGCCCAAACGGCACGCTGTTTGTTGGCACCCTCACGGCAGGGAACGTCTATGCCCTCCTCGATCGTAACCAGGACCGGAAGGTAGATGAGGTCATCACGATCGCACGAGGGCTCAGTATGCCGAATGGCGTTGCATTTCACAATGGCGCGCTTTACGTGGCCGAAGTGGACCGCATTCTGCGGTACGACAATATCGAAGCCCACCTGAAAGACCCGCCTGCGCCTGTGGTGCTCAGTGAACGTTTCCCCCGAGATCGCCTTCATGGCTGGAAGGTCATTCGCTTTAGTCCGGATGAGTGGCTCTACATCCCCGTTGGGGCCCCATGTAATGTCTGTGAGCGCGAAGATCAGCGCTACGCATCGATCACGCGTATGAAGCCGGACGGGACCCAATTGGAAATCTTTGCGCGGGGTGTCCGCAATACGGTAGGGTTCGATTGGCATCCCATGACGCATGAGCTTTGGTTTACGGATAACGGGCGAGACTGGATGGGTGACGATCTGCCGCCTGATGAGCTGAATCATGCGCCGCGTCCAGGGCTGCATTTCGGCTTTCCCTATTGCCATGGACGCACTCTTCCCGATCCCGGGTTCGGGAAGCATCGGAAGTGTGAAGAGTTTATCCCACCGGCAATAGAACTCGGGCCGCACGTGGCCGCGCTCGGCGCACGCTTTTACACGGGAACGATGTTTCCGGACGAGTTCCGGAATCACCTGTTTATTGCGGAACACGGATCGTGGAATCGAAGCGCGCCGATCGGGTATCGTGTGACCCTTGTGCGATTTGAAAACCAGCGTGCGCTCCCGTACGAGGTCTTCGCCGAGGGATGGCTCCAAGGCGGTTCCGCGTGGGGACGTCCTGTGGACCTGCTTGTCATGCCGGATGGCGCGATGCTCATTTCGGACGATGAGGCAAATGTGATTTATCGGATCAGCTACGGAAAATGACCCGATATAGTATGTCAGCGAGAAAGATGTTCAAATGCAGAACGGGTTGTAAATTTTGCGCGACAAGAACGAAAATTCGTGGTAAAGAATGTGGGCCTTTTTGACGAACGAAGAAGATGAGACATTGGGAGAGGCGTGAGGACGTGCGATTGCAAACATCGACGTTGACCTAAGGAAAGGAGGGAAAGGGTGGGATACAGGCCCAGGAAGACTTTGTCGTGGATAGGTGCATTGGCCGTTGCGGTGGTGATTGTAGGTGCGGGTGGTGCATCGAGCGCAATGGCGGAAGATCCGCAATCGATGGATACGATCGCTACCCAACAAGTGGAGGGCGCGGTACTGCTGGAGACAGAGCAAATCGAGGAATACGACCCCTGGGAGCCTTATAACGAAGAGATCTTCGAATTCAATCATGATGTGTTCGATCGGTATGTCCTGAAACCGGTGGCAACTGGATGGGATTATCTGCCTGACCCTGTGCAGGAAAGCCTCGGTAACGCCTTTGATAACGTCGGTATGCCGCGTCGCCTGGTCAACAACCTGCTCCAGGCCAAATTCAGAGGGGCGGGCAATGAACTGGCTCGCTTCGGCATCAACACAACGGTCGGCGTCGTTGGCCTCTTCGATGTGGCGAAGACTTGGGGTATCGAAAAGAGCGATGAGGATACCGGCCAAACGCTGGGTGTCTGGGGAGTAGGCCCCGGTCCATATTTCATCTTGCCGTTCTTACCTCCGCTGACGGTCCGTGACGCCTTCGGCTTTATTGCAGACACGGCGATGGACCCGATCAATTACTTCGTCCCACTGGCCGCATCGTTTGGGAGGAGGGCCGGAGATAGCGTTAATGCCCGGTCGCAGAATCTGGAATTGTTCGAGAGCGTTGAAGAGTCGACCGTTGACTTATACAGTGCGGTACGGAACGCCTACCTGCAGCGGAGGCAGCGGGCTATCGCAGAGTAATCGTATCCTTTCAGGCCTTCGCTTTCTGTGACGCAACACACATACTACACGTCCGCTCCGATTCCGTGTGGGTAAACGCCAGCCCCAATGCGTTCCTCGGGTTGGCGTGAGCTGTCGTTGTCCTTACTATCGGGCGGTCCTTCTGGTCTGTTCCGGGTGGGAGCCCTCGGAATCTTTATTAAGCTTGGTCAATTCCCGCATTCCTTCCAGGCAGAGACTCAGCGAGTCTCTGCTGTTTTAGGGCTCTCTTTTCGACTTTCAGCATGCCCCGCGTCTTCCAATCCATTCGCGTTAATCGCTGCTACGCAGTTTCCTCGTTAAATTACATGAAATATTTACTCTCCTGGCGTGCAACTCCGGCTCGTTAGAAATTGAACCGTTCCGAGTGCAACACGGTCAACTATGCGCTATGTGGGCGCTTTCCGGAGTATTGTATTCTAGCGCTCGGCATGGCACGATACTTGCCCTTTAATTGATGTGACGTGCACCTTCCCCCTCCTGCTGTCGGATTCGATCTCGAAAGCCATGGGTGGACAGATGTTATCCTTTGGACGGCTGACGATTCGCCTGGGCAGCGCCCTGGCGCTTGCAGCGGGGTTGGTCGGCGCCTGGGTGGCATGGGAACTGGTAGCAGACCATCTACGACAAAGCAGGCTGATGATCTATGCCGATGGCGCGGATGAGCCGATGGTCACCTCCCGGGGCGCTTCCTATGTACTTGGCGAAGAGCGTCCTCTGAGCGCCTACCCCTCCCTCTTGATCGATGCGGTGCTGCTCATGGAAGATCGCCGCTTCTATGAACATCATGGAGTAGATTTGCGCGCGGTCATGAGGGCCGCATGGGCAAACGCACAGCATGAGTCCATCGTCCAGGGTGGGAGCACCGTGACTCAACAACTCGCCCGGTCGCGGTATCTCACCCGTGAACGCACGTTCTCACGAAAGATCAAAGAAGCTGCCCTTGCCCTGGGCATGGAAATAATTCTGTCGAAGCAGGAGATTCTGGAGCGGTACCTCAACGATGTCTATCTCGGCCAACGTGGGACCTACGAGGTGCGCGGGTTTACGACCGCCTCGCGCCATTACCTGGGCAAAGAGCCCGGCGCGCTCCGCCCGGATGAGGTGGCTTTGTTGGTCGGTCTGATCCGGTCGCCTAACACGACCTCACCCATCGTGTCGCTGCGACGTGCTCGCCAGCGCCGGGATCTGGTCCTTCGCCGCATGTGGGAGGAGCGGAAATTGAGCGATGCAGACTATCGCCGCGCCCTGAAGGAACCAATCCGGGTCGTACGGGACTCGACTGTGGAAGCGACGCATTTTCTAGATTTCGTTCGGAAAGAGCTTGAAGCCAAGTTCGCAGGGGTCTCGAATGGCGGGACGCTAAAGGTTTTTACCACCCTTGATATGGCGACCCAACAGGCGGCTCATCAGGCCGTTGTACAAGGGCTATCGAAGCTTGACGGACGGCGAAAGAGGACGCCAGGGACTGCCGTAGAGGGTGCGCTGGTCGCGCTGGACGTGAAAGCGGGAGCCATCAAGGCGATGGTGGGCGGGAGGGACTATCACCGCAGCCAGTTTAACCGCGCCGTCCAAGCCAGACGACAGCCAGGCTCGCTCTTTAAGCCGTTCATCTATCTGACGGCTTTTGAAGCGGGACATGTGGATGGGCGCGACGCGCTTACCCCCGCTACCATGGTGGAAGATCGTCCGCTTACGACAGATGTGGGAAGCGAGCGATGGATGCCGAGGAACTTTAACGGTCTCTATTATGGTAAGGTTCGGCTACGCGAGGCGCTTGAGCGGTCCCTCAACGCCGCTACCATTACGATTGGCGAGCAGGTCGGGTTGGGTCGCGTGATTGAGCAGGCTCGATCGTCCGGTATCGACAGCCCGCTTCGGCCAAGCCCGGCGACGCTTTTAGGCGCCTCCGAGGTCAGCGTACTGGAGATCACCGCGGCGTACGGCACATTTGCCAGGGGAGGGGAATGGCTGAAACCCCATGCGATCAGGAAAGTGGTGGATGGACAGGGGCATGTGCTGTTCGAAGCGAAGCAGGAGAAGCGACGGGCGGCCTCACCCCAGGCAGCCTTCTTGGTGACGTCGCTTCTGCAGGGCACAATCGAACGTGGCACCGCTGCCTCGGCTCGCGCCCTCGGGCTCACCAGGGACGCGGCCGGTAAGACCGGGACAAGCAACGATCTGCGCGATGCCTGGTTTGTCGGCTACACGCCCGACCTGATTGCCGGCGTGTGGGTCGGTGTCGATTCCGGGGCGTCACTTCAGTTGACAGGAGCTCAGGCTGCGCTGCCGATCTGGACACGGTTCATTGAGCAAGCGTCTATTCACCATCCGTCTCGAAGTTTTGAGCCTCCGCCTGGAATCGTGACAGCCAAGATCGATCCTTCCTCCGGCCTCCGCCTGAGTTCCGGCTGTTCAGGTGGCGTAGAAGAGGTCTTCATCCAGGGGACGGAACCGAGAGCAACCTGCTCCCATGGTGAGTTCGCTCTCTGGCATTGGATTCGTCACCTCCTGGCCCAATAAATCGCCTGAATCGTGGATACCCCAATTGGGATAGACCACGTCCCAAAACGGATGAGCAGAGAGGTGTAGCCCTTTCATTTCATGCCTGGTTCGGTAGGGATGACTCCTAACTCATGAGATTTATTGAGGAGAGTTATTTATGTTGCGATGTTAATGGTTTGGCATTCCTCATGCATATATAAAAGGCAATCGCTGTCTGTTTGTTCAGACGTGATGTCAAACCAGGAAGGGAGGTGATTCGAAACGATGATGAAGAAATTGGGTATCGTAGTGATGGCCGGCCTGTTCAGCATCTCCGTTGCCGGTCTCAGCTTTGCTGACGAGATGAAGAAGCACGAGGCTGCGCCAGCGGCGGCTCCTGCTCCAGCTAACCCTTGCGCTAGCAAAGGGGACAAGGCGACCAAGAAGGCACCCGCGAAGAAGGCTGACAAGAAGGCTGACAAGAAGGCGGAAGAGGCTCCAGCGGCTGCTCCAGCCCCGGCCCCTGCTCCAGCGAAGAAGTAGTCTCTCTGTTTCAGACGTGATGTCAAACCAGGAAGGGAGGTGATTCGAAACGATGATGAAGAAATTGGGTATCGTAGTGATGGCCGGCCTGTTCAGCATCTCCGTTGCCGGTCTGAGCTTTGCTGACGAGAAGAAGCACGAGGCTGCGCCTGCGGCGGCTCCTGCGGCGGCTCCTGCTCCAGCTAACCCTTGCGCTAGCAAAGGGGACAAGGCGGCCAAGAAGGCAGCCGCGAAGAAGGCAGCAGAGAAGAAGGCAGCAGAGAAGAAGGCAGTAGAAAAGAAGGCTGAGGAGGCTCCAGCGGCTGCACCAGCCCCGGCTCCTGCCCCCGCGTCAGCTCCAGCGAAGAAGTAACTTCTCTTCTTCGGATGAGATAACGTCGAAACCAGGTAAGGAGATGACTTAACGCCATGATGAAGAAACTCGTTGTTGTGTCTATGGCTGCATTCTTCACCCTCTCTGTCTCCGGTCTGAGCTTTGCTGACGAGAAGAAGCCGGCAGCTCCGGCGGCTCCCGCGGCGCCTGCTGCGACCGTTGCTCCGGCCCTGCCTGATGTTGGCAAGGAACTGAAGAAAGAGAAGAAGGAGATTAAGAAGAAGGCGGCAACGATGAAGGAGGAGGCCACAAAAGCAGTTACGCCTCCGATCCTTGCCCCAGTGCCTGCACCAGCAGGACACAAGTAACCGCTGTTGAATAGTTAGGTCCCAGCGCACGCTAAAAGGCACCCCGCACATTGCGGGGTGCCTTTTATTTTCTTGACACCGTGGCGAGCGTGGGATAGTTATACCGTGTCCCGCCAAAGTCGGGCGGGGCTGGGTTCCGCTGATAGCGGAAACAGGGAAAACGGTGAAGCCCTATACCCGGAGCATGAAGGGCCAGGCCGTTGCTGCCCCGCAACTGTAAGCGGCATTGAAATCTGCTGTACGCCACTGTCCGAAAGAACAGTGTTAAGTTGCTAGTGTTGAGTGTGTAGTCTCAGAACTCGAAACTCAACACTGAACGCTCAACACTAACGTGGATGGGAAGGCGCAGAAAGTAAAGCAAGCCGCGAGCCAGGAGACCTGCCCAGCCCTGAGGTGCTGATGACCTTCCGAGGGGAAGGGTGGCCTTGTTGCGCGCGTGGTTAAAAGGCCGGGTTGAGGGCCTAGGGTCGAAGAGGTTTTTCGTTGACGTACCCTATTCCCTCCATCCTATACCCTGTTTCTTACATTGAGAACCCCAATCCTCTCGGAGGGTTGGGGTTTTTTTATTGGGAAGGAGATGCGGGTAGGATCTTTACGCTACCGGGAGTAAGCATAATGCCTGAAAGGGGGTGGGAGGAACGAGCACGAGCAGTTAAATGAGTCGAACTGGGCGCCCCTGGATGTAAGGGAAGCTGGTACACCGGCCGCATGTTGCGGCCGGGCAAAGCCAGCACGGTCCCGCCACTGTGAGTGGGGAGTCGCTCTGCACAATGCCACTGTCCAAAGGAACAGTTACTAGTCGTCAGTTTTGAGTTTCAAGTTCCAGAACCCAACAACTGGGAACTCAAAACTAAAAACTGAAAACTGGTTGGATGGGAAGGCGCAGAGTTGGCAGCGATCCACGAGTCAGGAGACCTGTCCAGGGGAAGATAATAACGCACCACCTTCGCGGATAAGGGGGCGAATGATGAAATGCTGGAATAGTGTGGTGAAGGGGTTATTCTGGGTGACGGTTCTGTGGACGTGTGGACCGGAAAGCGCGTCAGGGCAGATGCTCGGGTCGGTTCCTGAAGAAGCAATAGAGCTTGGGCCGGTAGTCGTGACGGCGACCAAAACTGAAGTTCCCGTAAAACAGGTGGCGGCATCGGTCACCGTGATTACGAAGGAGGAGATCGAAGCGCGTCAGGTCACTCAGGTGTCAGACCTGCTTCGGGATGTCCCAGGCTTGAGCGTCAGGCAGCAGAGTAGCCGCGGCAGCATCGTATCGGTATTCCCCAGAGGCGGCAACTCTAATTTCAACTTGGTATTGATTGATGGGGTGAAGATCAACGATGCCGGCGGATTCTTTGACTTCAGCGACTTGAGCACTGACAATATCGAGCGAATCGAGATTGTCCGAGGTCCCCACAGCGCCCTCTACGGCTCCGATGCCATGGGGTCGGTGATCCAGATCTTTACGAAGCGAGGGAAGGGAACTCCCCGTCTCGAAGGATCATTTGCCGGTGGCAATCAGAAGACGTTTGAAGAGACGTTGAATCTCAGCGGAGGGATCAGGCAATTTGACTACTCGTTAGGGGTGGGTCGAAGCGACACCGATGGGAGCCTCCCGATCAACAACCACTTCGGTGTGACGACTGTCAACGGCCGCATAGGCTTTGCTATTGAGAAAGCGCTGGACCTGAGTCTTGCCGTTCGTTATACCGATAGTGACCTCAATTTTCCCACCGAGACCGGCGATGAGTTCGACGGGGTCAAGCTCCCGCTCGATCCGGATCAATCAAGTGACCAGCAACGGTTGCTCGTCAGCGGTAAAGCCAGCCACACCCTGACACCCTGGTTGGGGCAGACGCTGCAACTCGGCTTGTATCGGCGCAACTATGCGCTCGATGATCCTTTGAATGCCGGTATCGATTTCTCCGCCTTCCACAGCAAGAGCGAAGAGCGCCGTTTCTCCCTCGATTACTTCTGGAATCTGACCACTCCGACTCTTCTCGGGATTTCCAGCCTCCTGACGGCCGGCTTCGCCTTTGAGCGGGAGGAGTTCGATCAGCGGGCCGCAGCTACCGAGACTGATTTTCCCTCTTCAAGCGCGAACGAGGCCAGACGGGATAATACGGCCGGCTATCTCCAGAGTCAGTTTGATTGGAAGAAACAGCTTTTCCTGACGGCGGGATTTCGAGTTGACGGCAACAGCACCTTCGGGACTGAGGTAACACCGAGGATCTCAGTGGCGTGGATTGTTCCTTATTTGGGGACCAAGCTGAGAGGTGGGTACGGGGAAGGAATTAAGGAGCCCAGTTTCGTTCAGAACTTCGGCGACGGCAGTCAGTTTGTTGTCGGCAATCCCGACTTGAGTCCGGAACGCTCCAGAAGTTGGGAGATCGGCCTTGATCAGCCGGTATGGAACGGGTTGGCAGACTTTTCAGTCACCTACTTTAATAACCGCTTCAGCGATCTGATTGCCTTCATTTTTACCCCTACTCCCGGCTGTCCCGCAAGTTTCTGTAATGTCCAGAAAGCGAAGGCGGAGGGAATCGAGCTGGCCGCAGCAATCCGTCCAGGGTACGGCCTGGCTATCGGTGGCGGGTACACCTTCCTGGATACCGAAGTACTCAACGATGGCGGCGTCGGGTCAGTTGCGCTGTCAGAGGGCAAGCAGCTGCTTCGCCGACCCAGGCACGCCGGAACCCTTTCCATCGACCATGTATGGCGCGACTTGCATACAAGCCTGACGGCAACGTTTGTCGGCGACCGGCCGGATATCTTCACTGATCCGGCCACCTTCGAAACCCGGCGGGTAACCGCCGAGGGCTACACGACCGTAGACCTGGCGGGTTCGTACCTCCTGTTGAAAGATACCCGCCATCTACGGGAGCTCACACTATTCGGAAAGATCCAGAATCTCTTCGATCGGAATTACCAACAGGTCGCCGGCTTTTCGGCGCCAGGCATCACCTGGCTGTTTGGCTTGAAGGGGAGCCTATGACGCACCGGGCGATCCTGTTGTTTTGGATCGCGCTGTTCGTGTGGGGGCCTGCCGACGCAGCCCCCCTCACGGCGATCGATGATGCGGGGCGGTCTGTGACCATAGACCGGCCGCCGACGCGGATCATGGCGCTCACGCCAGGTCATACCGAGATCCTGTTCGCCTTGGGCGCTGAGGACCGAATCGTAGCCGTCGACCAATGGAGCGACTTTCCGCAGGCGGCGAAGGCGAAACCGCGGATCGCTCCACTTAATCCCAACCTGGAGCAGGTTGTACGTTTCAATCCCGACCTGATTCTGTCGACCCGTGGGGGTGCCGAACCGCTGCTGCCCCTTGAACGATACGGGATCAAGGTCATGATCTTTGCGCCGCAGACACTCGACGACCTCTACCGAAACATCCTTCTGATCGGGCGGATCGTGGATGCTGAAGTGCGGGCCGAGGGCGTGGTCCGCACCATGCGGCAGCGTGTGGCAGCGGTGGTTGCGAAGGTGCGAGATGCCCCGAGGCCGAAACTGTTTATCGAGCTTGACGGCAGCGATCCGGACCGTCCTTTCACGGCCGGTCCCGGATCGTTTATCGATATCCTTGTGCAACTCGCCGGTGGGGTCAATGTTGCCGCGCATTCGCGAATGGCTTGGCCGCAGTTCAGCCTGGAGGAACTGGTCAAAGCCGACCCTGACCTGATCATCCTGGCCGATCCCCTCTCGCCCACGAATCCTCACGCGGTGGAACTGGCGGCCCGACGCCGCGGGTGGAGTCGCTTACGGGCGGTACGCTTGGGGGCGATCGCTGCGATCGATTTGAGCCCGATCAGCCGGCCAGGGCCAAGGATTGTCGAGGGTCTCGAGTTGTTGGCCGGACTGTTGCACCCGGACCGATTTCGATGATGATGTTGTTTTTCCGTCTTCTACACCCGACACCCGACACCCGACACCCTGCGTTTCGCACCTATCTGATTCTCTCCATTGTACTTTTCTTGGCGCTGCTTGTTGGCATCATGCAGGGTGCGGTCGCATTAGATCCCGTAACCATCCTCAAAATCCTTCTTCGGTCGGCCGGTATTTCGGTCGGTCCGGTGACCTGGCAGGCGGCGGATGAGACGATCCTGCTGGAACTTAGACTGCCCAGAGTGTTGGGTGGGGCACTGGTGGGCGCAGCCTTGGCGACTGCCGGCGTCCTATTCCAGGGGCTCCTTCGCAATCCGCTCGCCGATCCGTATATCATCGGCACATCGGCCGGCGCCGGCTTTTCGGCGACGGTGGCCATGCTTGTCCTGCCACCGGCCTCTATCCTCGGCTTCGGATCGGTGGCATTCTCAGCTTTCGTCGGCGGCCTGCTGGCGGTACTGCTGGTCTACCGACTCTCACGAGTAGATGGGCGATGCTCGCCGGTGACCCTGCTGCTCGCCGGTGTTATTGTCAATACTGTCCTCGGCTATCTGGGCTCCTTGAGCATCTTACTCTTTGAGGGGAGCGAGTTTCGGCTTCGTCGAGTATTTACCTGGCTTATGGGTGGGATCGCGGTCAATGATCCGCGACAACTGTTGGTAGTAGGGTCGATCATTCTCGTAGGGATTGTTATGGCGTATGGGTATGCGATCTCGCTGAATGCCCTGGCGGTGGGAGAGGAGGGGGCGCAAGCCTTGGGGGTAGACTTAGATCGGGAAGCCGGAAGAATCATTACGCTCGGGGCGCTGCTGACGGGCGCCGCGGTCAGCATCAGCGGTCTGATCGGATTCCTGGGGCTGGCCGTTCCGCATATCCTGCGCCTCCTGATCGGGCCCGATCACCGACGGCTTGTGCCGGCCTCGGCCTTGGCCGGCGCGACCCTTCTGGTATTGGCGGATACGGCGGCGCGCTCCATTGCCGCCCCGACAGAGCTCCCCGTAGGGATCTTCACGGCCCTGCTCGGAGGTCCTCTTTTCCTCTTTCTGCTTCGGTGCACTGGGCGAGAGTCTGAGTGGCGATGAGACCAGGGATCCGTTTCGATGCCGTGCATTTTACGTATCCGAGCGGTTTCGGACTTGCGAGAATCGATCTGTTCATCGGGCAGGGCGAACGCGTGGCGATCCTGGGTCCGAATGGTTCGGGCAAGACGACCCTCCTGAAGTTGATGCTGGGACTGCTGCATCCAAGCGAGGGGAAGGTCTCCTTTGAGGGTAACGTCGTCGGCGGGATGAGTCGTGCAGAGTTGGCGCGAGTGATTGCTATGGTTCCCCAGGAGTTGCTGCTGCCTTACGCCCTCACCGTGAGGGAAGTGGTGCTGCTGGGACGGACGCCCTATCTGCATCGCTACCGGGGCCCAACGTGTGAGGACCTGGAGGCGGTGGAGGCGGCGATCACTGCCACCGATCTGCTGCCCGCTTCGAGCCGCCCATTCAACGAGCTTTCTGGAGGGGAGCGCCAACGGGTCATCCTGGCGATGGCGCTGGCACAAAAGCCGCGCCTGCTGCTTCTCGACGAGCCGACGCGCTCCCTCGATCTCAGTCACCAGCTTCGGATTCTCTCACTGATCAGGGACCTCAACGTGAAGCACGGTCTGACGGTGATCTCATCCATGCACGATCTGAATCTGTCCTCACTCTATTTCGACCGTCTGGTCTTTCTATCATTAGGCCGTATCGTTGCGGACGGTCCCCCGGACGAGGTCATCCGGCCGGATTTGATCCAGGAGGTCTTTGGCGTGCCCGTATTTGTCGAGCGGCACCCCGGACGCGGTATTCCCTGGGCGACCATTCTGCCGGATACACTCGACCTGTTTCCCGCTCGCGAAGACGCCCCATAGAACGATCCACTCTTGACAAGGGTGATAGTTGCGGACTACTGTAGCTGCCAGTGTTAAAAGTTAAGAGTCACGATGACGGCTCGCGAATGATGCCTGCTGGGTCTCCGCAGATCCGCAACTTCATTATCTTTTCACTGCTGGCGCATCTGGTGCTTGTCGGCTTGCTCAGCGTAATGCAGTTGTCTGCCCGGCTACCTGCCGATCGACCGCTTCAGGTCCGGATTATCAATCAACCCGTTCACGGGCAGACCCCGCCTCCGCGTAGCCATCGGATCCTCAAAAAGTTTGCCGCTCGCGCCCACCAGCCTGCGAAAAAGATAGACCAATCGAGAATATCGAAAAAGTCAGGCCTTGCGCGCCTCAAAGCGGCTCCTCTGCATGCAGCGCGTGCAACTCCGCCGACCGCATCGCCGACAGTAGCGAAGCCCGACATCCCTTCTGCCCGTCACGCTGCGCTTACCCCTTGGGTGCCGCCTCCGCTGCGGACATTGTCGGGGCCGGCCGTTACCCCCAACCAAAAGCCGGCTCACATAGAGCCACTTGAAGGCGAAGGTGTCGGTGGATCGACTCGCGCTTCCGATCTCAGAGGGCAACTGGCTTTGCTTTGGAAAAGCCTCGATGCTCAACAATATCCCGACCAGGGGACTGATGCGGGGGAGGGAGGCGACATAGATGCTCCTGGAGGACCGACTGTTTCGTTGGACAGCAAGGACTCGCGGTTTGCGTCCTATCTGCTTGGAGTGAAAAGGCGAATTGAAAATGTGTGGAGTTACCCTCAGGACGCGCGAGGCTTGACCGGAAATCTCGTGATCACCTTTGGGATTACCCGCGATGGCCGCTTGAGCGACTTGCAGCTTACTCAGACCTCCGGTATCGCTCCGCTGGATAACGAGGCGATTCGAGCAATCCGGCAAGCTACCCCCTTCGGTCCGTTTCCGGAGCGGATGAGCTTCGAACGGCTGAATATTCGAGCGGCCTTTTACTATCATGTAAGCCGTGCAAGTCCCAGGGATCAATGAGTCTCGCTGCCTGGATACCTGTCGAAGGGCCTGCCGTTATGCGGCATAGAGTTCTGCAGGGAGGCGGTGGAAGGTTTTGACGGCTCATAGGGTCCGTGATATAAATAAGATATGGCAAGCTGGCTGAATCCGGAAGAGGACGCCGTTTTTTTTCTTGAACGGGAGGTGGCAGGCGTCTTTGCGATTAGCGAGGGGCGTCTGCTTGATGGGACTGTCCGTTTCAAAGGAAGATTGCTGATCGACCCCGGCAAGGCTGTGGCCGAACTGACGGAACGACTTGCCCCCCACGGCTATTACCCGATGCTCCAGGACGAAGAGGACCTGGCGATCCTCCGGGTGATGCCCGAAAAAAGCCTGTTTCGTTCGGGCCTGTGGGTGAATATCCTTCTCTTTCTCGCTACCCTTACGACCACTGTATTTGTGGGTGCCATCAACCGCGGCGCCCATCCCCTGGCGGATCCATGGTCGATAGTGCAGGGGCTTCCCTTTGCAGTCACGCTTCTTTTAATCCTTGGTATTCATGAGTTCGGACATTACTTTACCGCTCGACGGTATGGTATCACCGTCACGCTGCCCTATTTTATTCCCGCTCCGGTTGGGCTTGGAACCTTCGGGGCGTTCATCAAGATGAAGTCGCCGGTTACCGATCGCAGAGCGCTTTTCGATGTCGGGATCGCAGGACCGCTTGCAGGGTTGTGCGTGGCACTGCCGGCCATCGTCGTGGGCCTGCGCTGGTCGAAGTTGATTCTGACAGGTTCGGATGAACACGCCGGCATTGCCCTCGGGACACCGCTCTTGTTTTCGCTCCTGCAATGGTTGACGCTGGGACCGATACCCCAAGGAGGCGATGTTCTGTTGCACCCGGTGGCTTTCGCCGGCTGGATCGGTCTGTTCGTGACGGCGCTGAACCTGCTCCCGATTGGTCAACTGGATGGCGGTCACATTGCGTATGCGCTGGTGGGGAAACGGCATCGAATGGTGGCGATCTGCGCGCTGCTTGTGCTGGTCGGTATGGGGATCGCGTATTGGCCAGGGTGGCTGTTTTGGGCATCGCTCTCCCTGATCCTTGGGCTGAAACATCCTCCTCCTCTCAACGATGTAACCAGACTGGATGAACGCAGAAGGCTGGTAGGCTTTGCGTCGCTGCTGCTGTTGCTCAGCGTCATCACGCCGTCGCCCTTCAATCTCTCGGAATCGTAAGTCCCTCGGTGGAGAGACTGAGAACTCCGGAAAGAAGGAGCGATCGGTTTGGTTCAAGCGAAGGAAGAACGACACAGCATGTTCACGCATCTGCTATACCGCCTGTACGAAGGGCGGCTGTTTCAGGAAGTTCGAGGCGGAGAGCTGCCCCGGCACATCGGTCTGATCCTTGATGGCAATCGGCGCTACGCGAGAGAGTGCGGATATTCCAGTATCCTTGAAGGCCACAGGATGGGAGCGGAGAAGCTGGAAGAGGTCCTGAATTGGTGCGAGGAACTCGAGATCAGGATGGTGACCGTATGGATCTTTTCCACTGAAAACGTATCTCGAAGCCAGGAAGAGGTGGACGGTCTTCTGGCGCTGATTGAGAAGAAGATGCGTGACACTGCCCGGGATCCAAAGGTACACCGGAAGCGGATGCGGATCAGGGCTATCGGCAAAATGGAACTCCTTCCTTCGTCTACCGTGAAGGCGATCCACGAGGCAGAGGAGGCGACACGAGACTACGACGCCTTTTTCCTGAATGTTGCTGTGGGGTATGGCGGGCGGCAGGAGATTGCGGATGCCATTGCAACCATGCTCAGGGAGAAGTCAGCGCAAAGAGTCCCGTTGGAGAAGATGATCGATGAGATTTCTATCGATGAGATCGGCAAGTATCTCTACACATACGATCTGCCCGATCCCGATCTCATCATCCGAACCAGCGGCGAGGTTCGACTGAGCGGGTTCCTGCTCTGGCAGAGCGCATACAGCGAGTATTACTTTTGTGACGCCTACTGGCCGGTCTTCAGAAAGATCGACTTCCTTCGAGCCATTCGAAGCTTTCAGCAGCGCGAGCGCCGGTTTGGGGTGTAAGGAAAGAGTCGTTCAACGTTCAAGGTTCGAAGTTCAAGGTGTGGGGTGCAGGGAACGCAGGTTCTATGACAGCGACTATTGAAACGGTGATCTCGGACCGTTTCGGAGTCGGGAGGATAACAGCATGAAGCCGTTCAGACGACTGACAGCGATCCTTGCGCTGTGCCTCTTAGTGCAGATGGGGACGGCGTCCTGGGCGAGGGCCGGGGAGACCAGCCTGGGGGCAGATGTATCCGCCGGCGCGGTCAGCGTAATTGCCACCGTGATCACGCTCCCGCTCAAGCTTGTCACCTGCGCTGCGACGGTGGTGCTTGGCGGGACGGTCTATGGGCTGACTATGGGGACCAGCGAGATCGTTCGGGAAGAGCTGGCGGCCGGGACTAACCAGACCTGTGGCGGGCGGTACTATGTGTCGCCTCAGCAGGTCAAGCAGCTTGCGAGAGAATCAGAACTGCGGAGGTAGGCGGCAGCTTGTCTACCTTCCCTCATCGTCATCAATCCATGGGGTAGCCGCGCAATGAGTTTCGGAGGCGGCATGGCGGCTCCTCAAACCTATTGGAGGCACCAATGAAGATGACCGTGCGGGTCGTTTTGCTTGCGCTTATGATATCGATGATCCTCACCGCCCAGGCTATTGCCGGGGAGCTAACCCATTCGACGCGGGGCCAGAAGGCGCTGAGAGGTGTCGCCAATCTGACCCTTGGGTTGTTCATCGAATGGCCGAAAATGATCTGTTATGAGGCGCGAGAGCAGGGGCCGCTTGTAGGAATTCCAGCAGGATTTCTTGCTGGCTTCGGTCTCGGATTGATGCGGATGGGCGTCGGAGCGTACGAACTTGTCACCTTCCCGATCCCGATTCCGGATGATTACAGGCCAATCTTGAGTCCACGCTATCCCTTTGAACCGGGACGGACGGTGGTGTCGCCCGCCCTTATCGCACGCCCACAAGAAGGCGAGAGGCCCTAATCAAGATATCGTCGAGTGCCCCGCTGAGTGTCGTTCACTGACCTGCACGCTTTGCCAGTGTGAGCGCGGCTGAATTGATGCAGTAGCGGAGGCGTGTCGGCGGTGGCCCGTCAGCAAAGACGTGGCCTAGGTGCGCGTCGCACCGACCGCACCGCACCTCGGTGCGACACATCGCCAGATCGGTATCCTCCACGGTCTTAACCCGCTCGGGAGTCAGAGGAGCCCAATAGCTGGGCCACCCGGTCCCCGAGTCGAACTTCGTCTCGGAGCCGAACAGCTCATTGCCGCAGCAGACGCACTGGTAGATTCCATCTTCTTTGCAGTCGTGGTATTCACCGGAAAACGGTTTTTCGGTCCCCCTCTGCCGACAGACGTAAAACTGCTCCGGCGTGAGTCGCTGCTTCCATTCCTCATTGGACCTGATCAGCTTATCAGTCATGGCAGATTCTCGCTCGTTCAGTCTTTTAAGAATCTTCTTGCGGAAGGCCGCACAGGAAGGCTACGTTAAGGAGAATGTGGCGACCAATCGCGAGAGAGCGACATGTTGCGGAGTTCAAAAGCAACAGATGAAGAACCTAACCAATCTGAGGTCTGTGACTCGATGAATCTGTATGGTGCCGAAGCGGGGACTCGAACCCCGATGGGCGTACGCCCACTGCGCCCTGAACGCAGCGCGTCTACCAATTCCGCCACTTCGGCATGACTGGCAGCAAGCTTTGTACCTTACACTTGTAAAGGGTCAACGCTAAAAAGTCAACGGAAAAGCGCAGGAAGAATCCATGGATTACGAAGACGATCAGATGTGTTTTGTCTGCGGCACACAAAACGGAGACGGTCTGCACCTCGATTTCGAGCTGATCGGCGTTGATCGTATCCGGACTGAGTTTACCCCATCGAAGAAATTTCAAGGCTGGAAGGACGTCCTGCATGGTGGGCTTATCGCGACTATACTCGATGAGGTGATGGTCAACGGCGCCTACTTGCGGCAGATCATGGCCGTAACCACCAAGCTCGAGATCAGGCTCAGGCGTCCGGCCGCTATCGGAGAACGATTGATCTTTTACGGCCAGATTCTGAAGAAGAATACGAGAACCGTCAACATGAAGGCGTGGGCTGAGCGAGAGGACGGAACGATCGTTGCCGAGGCCACTGGTCTCCTGATGATGATGAAAGTCCGAGGGTGAAATGGGATGGGAGGCACGCCGGATTATCACGCTGCTGACGGACTTCGGGTTGAACGACCCGTTTGTTGGCATGATGAAAGGGGTCATCTTCGGGATCAACCCCTATGTGGCGCTCGTCGATCTGTGCCATACCAGCAAGGCGTACGATCCTTCCGAGGGGACGTTTCTTCTTACCACTGCGTACCGCTACTTTCCTCAAGGCACGATCCATGTTGCGGTGGTTGATCCGGGGGTAGGCGGGCCTCGTCGGCCGATCCTGGTTACCTGCGATGGTCATCTGTTCATCGGTCCAGACAACGGACTCCTTTCCTCGCTCGCAGAGCAGGCCGGGTCGTCAGGAGTCAGAGCCATTACCGCAGCCAGATATTTTCTCCAGCCGGTCAGCGCCACCTTTCACGGACGCGACATCTTCGCACCTGTGGCAGGTCACCTGTCACTTGGGACCGAACCCGCTGAGCTTGGAGAGCCGATTGATGACTATGTCCGACTGGCACTCCCACGTGCTACGCCGTCCGGGACCTCATTAATCAGGGGGGAGGTTCTCCATGTCGATCGGTTCGGTAATCTGGTGACAAACATTGCGAGGGCTGATTTAGAACTCCTGGCGGCCGGAGGGCTGCTTATGGGGCTCTTGGTGCATGCCGCAGGCCTGGAGATTCCGATTGTTGCCTACTACGGCCAGGTTGCCCCTTCCGCCCCTGGTGCCGTCATTGGAAGTGCGGACTATTTGGAGATCTTCGTGAATCAGGGGGATGCGTCCCGGTTCCTCGACGTAGGACGAGGAACCGAGGTTGTGGTCGGCAGGAGAGACGTTGTAACGTCGCATCTTTGACAATGCGTGAAGCACTGTGTTAGGCTCTATTACTGCAGTATGGCTTTTTCATAGTATAAATGGATCCTGAATTCCTGCGCAGGTAAAACAGAGTGGCGAGAGCATCATTTACAGATTTTTACAAAGGGGTCTCCAACGACGCTCTTGGCGCCTATCTGAAGCGCATCGCTCAGGTTCCCCTCCTGAAGAAAGAGGAGGAGCTTGTCCTGGGAAAGGCGAGTCAACGGGGGGATGAGAAGGCTCTGAAAAAACTGGTGGAGGCCAACCTTCGTTTCGTGGTCAAGGTGGCCCTCCGCTATCGAGGGTGCGGTCTATCGCTGCCGGACCTGATCAACGAAGGCAACATCGGTCTGCTCGAAGCCGCGCGCCGCTACTCCCCGGACTACAACGTTAAGTTTATCACCTATGCAGTCTGGTGGATCCGGCAAGCGATCATGCAGGCCTTGGCCGCCGGTGGAGGGGCGGTGAGGCTTCCGCTCCGCAAGGCTCGCCTCGCATCGCGACTTGACGAGGTCCGCGCCGACCTTTCGCAGCAGTTACAAGCAGCGCCAACCGACTCGGAGGTAGCAGAAGAATTGGACCTTAGCGCAAGCGACCTGGAGGGGGCATTACACCGGGCAGGTCAGTTGGCGTTTCTCAGCGATGAGATCGGCCTTGAACAACGGATTGGGATGGAGTTATACGATTCGAAGCAACTCCCTGCTGCCGACCACGAACTGATTCGGAGGTCGTTCCGTGAGGAGGTGGAGCGGATGCTTGGCGGTCTTGCCTCCAGAGAGCGGCTCATTGTGGAGTTGCGCTTCGGATTGGGGGAAGAAGATGCGATGACTCTCAAAGAGGTTGGTGAGCGGCTCAAGCTCTCGCGGGAGCGAGTCCGACAGATCGAGGAGCGCGCTAAGCAGAAATTGCGTGTTATGGCCAAATCCCGGCATCTGAAGGATTACTTAAATTAAGTCTATTGGCCCGCCGAGTATCACGAGAAGGGCGGGACAATCCAGTTCAAATGAATTGCGATCGGATTGATAAGCCCTGACCTTTTGCGGAGATCAGGGCTTTTGTTTTTCCTTAGCATAGCGATCCGCAATCGACGCTTAGCCGTCAGCTTCGGACAAAACAGGGGATATCTCAGAAAAACTGAGAGCTGATTGCTGAGTCAGAACGCTATTTTCGTATTCCGTTATGATTGCCTCACTCTCGCGTTGCGTTGATCTCGCGTAGCTCTACAGTCTGATTATTTTCGGAGGATGCATGGCCGACCGAGATGAAAGTGCGAAGGCGGCGCGATGGCGGATGGTGGAGGAGCAGCTCAGAGCCCGGGATATCGTCGATGAGCGGGTTCTTGCGGCGATGGAAAGAGTTCCCCGTCACCTGTTTGTCGAGTCGGCCCTGGAATATTATGCCTACGAAGACCGTCCGCTCTCTATCGGGATGGGACAGACTATTTCTCAGCCGTATATTGTGGCGCTCATGATTCAACTCCTCCGGGTGCAACCGTCGCATCGGGTCCTTGAGATCGGGACCGGTTCAGGCTATCAGGCTGCTATCCTGGCCGAGTTGGCGACCGAGGTCTATACCGTCGAGATCATCCCATCGCTTGCAGAAGAAGCCTATACCCGCCTTAAGGCTCTCGGATACCGGAATGTACACGTTCAATACGGGGATGGATATGAGGGGTGGCCGGAGGCTGCTCCCTTCGACGGAATCGTGGTTGCTGCCGGCGCCCCGCAGATCCCGCTCCCGCTGATCGAACAGCTACACGAGGGGGGGAGAATGGCGATCCCGGTCGGGATTGCGAGGGGAACGCAGGACCTGATCCTCGGGGAGAAACGTGAGGGAAAATTTCTGGTGCGCTCGGTTGCGCCTGTGGTCTTCGTACCGTTGACGGGAAAGGGAGGCGCCCAGGACTAGTTCATAGTTCGGGGATCAGAGTTCATCGTATCTGCAGCCTCAGCTCTCCCCAAACGCCGGACATAGTACCCAGAACACCAATCTCGCTTTCTCCGTGAAGCTTGAACCTTGAACTGTGAACCTTGAACCGTGAACTCCCATGATCCCACTTAGGGACAACATTCCGTCATCTCGCACCCCGATCGTCACGGTTGGACTCATCGCCGTTAACGTCCTTGTCTACTTAAACCAGATAATGCTCTCACCACAGGCTGCGGTACAGTTTATCCACCTGTATGGTCTCATCCCACTGGAGATCAGCAGTGGTGATCTGTTGATTCCGCATCCAGTTCCGCTCCATGCTACGCTCTTGACCTCGATGTTCGTACACGGCGGCCTGTTCCATCTTGGCGGGAACATGCTCTATCTCTGGATCTTCGGTGATAATGTGGAAGACAGGATTGGACGGCTTAAATTCCTGGTCTTTTATCTGCTCTCCGGGCTGGGCGCTGCCTCCGTCCAGATCTGGGCTGATCCCGCTTCAAAGATCCCAATGGTGGGGGCCAGCGGGGCGATCTCCGGCGTACTGGGAGCCTATCTGTTCCTTTTTCCTCATGCTCGCGTCCTGACCCTTATCCCGCTCGGCTTTTTCTCTCGGGTTGCGGAGATCCCGGCGTTGATCGTCTTAGGATTCTGGATCATCGTCCAGATTCTGAACGGTGTCATGACGCTTGGCGTACAGGTAGGGGGCGTTGCGTGGCTCGCTCATGTCGGCGGGTTCGTGGCGGGCCTCGTGATGGTGGTGCTGTTAACCGGTGGTCGCAGACGGCCTCGCTGGGAGGATCGTCTGTGATGGGAACGGCGAAATAGGGGATGGCTCTAAGTCACGAGGAGTTCCGTCAACTGGTTGCTCTGGCGATCGCGTCCCTCCCGCCGCAAGTGGTGAAACGGCTCGCGAATGTTGAGATTGTGGTCAAGGTTCGCCCTACGTCTGAAGAGTTAGCGATGACTGGGACCAATCGGGCGGAAACCCTTTTCGGCCTGTACACTGGTATCCCGCTTACAAAACGGAGCAGCTCGTACGGGATGGTTCTCCCCGATAAGATTACACTGTACCAGCGATCGATTGAAGAGGGCTGCCGGACCAAGGAAGAGATCCAGATGCAGATCCGTACGACCCTACTGCACGAGATCGGTCATCATTTCGGCCTCTCTGAAGATGAGCTGGAGCAGGTTGGGTATGAGTAATGCCGCTGTGTCGGTTCCTGGAAAAATTCTTGACACCTTGCCGTGAACCCCGCTAGATTGAGCGGGTTTTCCATAGAGTCAATACGTGAGGAGGATCAATGGCCGCAAGGGGACGGCGTAGGGAAGCCAGGTTTTACGAGCTCTACTGTATTGTATGCGGCGCAACCTGCACCGAGCAGGAGAGCAGTTCGCGTTGCGTCAGTTGCGGCAAGCCGCTCGGCGTGCGCTATGACTATGCCTACATTAGGGCTCGCTTGAATCGATACTCGCTCAAGACCTCTCCGATCAAGGCGCTCAAATACCTCGATTTCTACCCCATCCTCAACCTCGATCTGGTGGTCTCGCTTGATGAGGGCGGAACGCCGCTGTACCGGTGCCATCGGTTAGCGGAGGAGTTGGGGATCAAACAACTGTACATCAAGAACGAGGGGATGAACCCGACCGGCGTCTTCAAGGATCGAGGAACGCTGGTGGAGATTACGAAAGCCAAGGAGCAAGGCGCCAAGGCGATCTGCGTTGCCTCTACCGGCAATATGGCCGGCTCCGTCGCCGCCTATGCCTCGATCGCGAATTTGCCCTGCTATGTGGCGGTGCCGGAGGGGACCCCGATCGGTAAGATGGCTCAGTCCCTCTCCTATGGCGCCCGGGTCCTCCAGATCCGAGGGACGTATAACGATGCGGCATCCATCGCCGAGCAGATGAGCCGGCGCTACGGATATTATCTGGCCGGCGATTACGCCTTTCGTGTTGAAGGCCAGAAGTCACAGGCGTTCGAGATCGTGGAGCAGTTAGACTGGCAGGCCCCATCTGTTGTCATCGTCCCGATGGGGTGCGGAACCAATATTGCCGCTCTGTGGAAGGGGTTCAAAGAGTTTCATGAGCTGGGGTTGATCTCGTCTCTGCCGCGGATGATCGGTGTCCAGCCGGTCGGTTGTTCGCCGATCGTGGCCGCGTTTAACCAGGGTAGCGACGATATTATTCCTGTGAAGAAACCGGAATCGGTCGCCTCAGCACTGATGGCAGGCGATCCGTTGGATGGGCTGAAGGCACTGGCGGCGCTGCGAGAATCTGGCGGATGCGCTCTGTCGCTCAACGATACCGAGATCTTGCAAGCGCAGCAGCGAATCGCGCGCCAGGAGTCGATCTTCGTGGAGCCGTCCGGGGCGATCCCCGTCGGGGCGCTCGCGCTGCTGCTGACCAGCGGGCGTGTGAGGGCGGATGAGACGGTGGTGTGCCTCGCCACAGGGAACGGGCTCAAGGATCCCAGGGCGGCACTGCGGGTCCTCCCGTCGCCCGCTACCATCGATCCCTCAATGCAGGAGGTCGAGAAGTTCCTGAAGCTGCGCCTGTATGAGATCCGGGCCGCAGGCGCCAAAAACGGCGATAAGAACCTGTTTGAGGCAGTCCCCTCGGTAGCCGACGTCACAACGCGGGTACGACAGGAATTCGGCGTCAAGCTGACCGCCGAATACGGCGGGAAAGTACGGTTATTGATCGAGGAGTTTGTGAAGAAGGGGAAGCCGATCATGAAGGCCGACCTTCAGTACATCGTGGAGAATGTCCTCAAGGGCCTATCGGTTCACGAACCGATTCTTACCGTAAAGGACTTTAAGGTCTTGACGTCGCTCCATGGCCAGGCGGAGGCCGCCGTGTGGGTGCTGTTTGAGGGAGAAAAGGTGGAGGCGACCGCGCTGGGTGTCGGGCCGGTGGATGCCGTTATCAATGCCCTGAAACAAGCCGCCTTGACCCGTGGGAAGCTTTTCTTTGAGCTGATCGACTACAATGTGGAGATCAGCTCGCCAGGGACTAATGCCTCAGTTGAGACCACCATTGTCATGAAGGACGCCGAAGGCAATCGAATCGTCGCCAGCGGGACCTCCCCCGACATTATCGTTGCCTCGGTGAATGCCTTCGTGGAGGGGTACAACCTACTCTGGGCTCGGCAGAAGGGGTGATCCTTCCGGTAGGTCATATCGGAGAGGGCAACTGTCGCATTGTGGAGTTTTCCGGCAGTAGGTCTTACCGACGGCGACCAGTAAGGCGTGATACTCATTGAAGAGCGCCGGATCGGCCGATAGATGTGTCATAAAGAGGCGCTGGATTTCACCATAGGAAGTGTTCGCTGCAATCAGCTCGTGCCGCTCCAGCACCCGGCGAGTGTACGCGTCCACGACAAAGATCGGTCGGTCGCCCGCGTATAGAAGAATCGAGTCTGCCGTTTCCTCGCCAATCCCTGTAACGTCCAGCAACTCCTCGCGTAATCCGGCTGTCTCCGTCCGAAACATCCGCCGCACACTCCCGCTGTAACGCGTCAACAGGAAGCGCGTGAATTGTTTCAGGCGCTTCGCCTTCATGTTATAATATCCGGATGAACGGATGAGCCTGGAGAGCGTCTCCTGCGACGCGGTATCGATCCCGGGGGGGTTGAGCAGTCGTGCGGTGCGCAACGCCGTAATCGCCTTCTCGACATTGGTCCAGGCAGTATTCTGGGTCAGGATGGCGCCGACCATGACCTCGAAACGGGAGCGGGCCGGCCACCAGTGCTGTGGTCCAAAACGTCGGAAGAGATGGCGGTACAGAGAGATGAGTCGACGTCCGATCGCTGTCTGCAGCATGTCCAGTATTGTGATCGGTTTTTCTGAGAGGTCAAGAGGAGAGTCAACAAACAGTGCAGCGATACCTGGGGATCGATTTCGGGACGAAGCGGATTGGGATAGCCGTAAGCGATGGGTTGGGGCTGACAGCCCAACCGCTGTCCACGCTCGAACCGTCTTCAGAGCAGGAAGCCCTTGGGGCTATTCAAGGGCTGATTGACCAGTATGGTGTGATCGAGGTGGTTGTCGGCCTGCCAAAAAACATGGACGGTTCTCTTGGCCCCGCGGCCGAGGCGGCCCTGGCGTTTGCCAAGCGACTGGAAGAGGGTGGGACTGCAAAGGTCACGATGTGGGATGAGCGGCTGACCAGCAGGGCGGCTGAACGCTTACTAATTGAGGCCGATCTGTCGCGGGCCAAGCGGAAGCGACGCGTCGATCAGATGGCTGCTATCCTTATCCTACAGGGCTTCCTCGATCGTTGCCATCGTCAACGGGAGTCCTCCTTGTGAGCGCGACACTTCCCTTCCTGTCGCTGTCGCAGCGGACTCTTGCCCTAGGCCTCTGTTTATTGGTAGGAGTAGGTCTTGTATGGTACGTCCTGGGCGGGCCGGCGCCGTCCACGAACGAGGCCACACGGGCCGTTGTTATCAGGCCGCAGACGGGCGCCTTCGATATCGCGAGGAGGCTGAAAGAGGCGCGTGTGATCCGTAGTCGTGTCGCCTTTCTGGCTGTCGCCGTCGCTCGTGGCACGCAACGACGCCTGCTTGCCGGAGAGTATGAGTTCGTCCCCGGCCTCAACCTGCTTGAGGTTGTCCGCCGGCTCGAGCAGGGGAAAGGATTCGTCCATCAGGTAACGATTCCCGAGGGGTTTTCCGCCCGACAGATCGCCGAGGCACTTCAGGGGAAGGGGCTGGTCGATCAGGATCGGTTTATGAGTCTCCTGCGGGATCGTCAGTTGCTGACGCAATACAGAGTGGATGGTGAGTCGCTCGAAGGGTATCTGTTTCCCGATACCTATCGTCTTACTAAGGGGCTGGGCGAGGAGGCGATTATCGGGCTGATGGTTCAGCGATTTACTGAGGTATTCGGTCCTGCAGAACGGGCGCGCGCCATCGAGCTGAAGATGTCGGTTGCACAGGTCGTGACTATGGCGTCCCTGATCGAACGGGAAGCGAAGGCGGATGAAGAACGGCCGCTTATCTCAGCGGTATTCCATAACAGGCTACGGCTGGGAATGCCGCTGCAATCCGATCCGACGGTACTCTACAGTCTTTCACGGTTTAGCGGTAAGCTCACCAAAACGAACCTGCGGGCGCGCTCGCCGTACAACACGTATCTTCATCGGGGTCTGCCGCCCGGTCCGATCGCAAGCCCCGGACGTGCCTCCGTCAAGGCCGCCCTCTATCCCGCCTCCTCTCGGTATCTGTATTTTGTTTCGAAAAATAACGGCACCCATGCTTTCTCGAATACACTGCGGGAGCACGGCGCGATGGTGAGGCGATATCAGATCGGGAGAGCAGGGTGATGCGGGGTTTCATCATTATCGTTCTACTGAGCTGTCTTTTGACTGCCTGCGCCACTGAGCAGATGGCGGTGGAACAGGAGAAGGCCGATACCCATTACAATATCGGCATCGCGCGCCTGGCCAGCGGTGACGCCAAACAGGCTATTGCGGAGTTCAGCCAGGCGATCGGTGATGCGTCAGATAATCCGACCTATCACAATGCCTTAGGGCTGGCGTACCTGGTAGAGCATCGACCCGATCTGGCGATCGCCTCCTTTCAAAAGGCGATCCAGCTTAATCCGAAATTCTCTGATGCCTACAATAATCTCGGTTCGGCATATGTCCAGCGGGCCGAGTATGGCCAAGCCATCAAGTCCTTCAGGCAGGCGCTTTCAAATCCCGCCTACCTGACGCCCGAACAGGCGTACCTGAACCTGGGGAATGTCTATGTAGTCCAGGGTCGGGCCGCCGATGCGGTTGTGGAGTTCAAGCGCGCACTGGGTGTGGTTCCAGACTTCGCCGAGGCCCACAATCGACTGGGTTACGTCTACCTGACGCAAGGGCAGTTGGAACTGGCAATCGCCGAACTGACGCTGGCTGTGAAACAGGCGCCGGATCTCGCCACTGCCTATCAGAGCTTGGGTTTTGCTTATCTGTCGGCGGGAGAGAAAGATCGGGCCAAACAGGCATTTCAGAAGGTGGTAGAGTTGAGCCCGACGAGCGAGATGACAGCCGAGGCGATGCGCCAACTCAAACAGCTTAGTCAATAGTCTCGCCGGCAAGAACTCCCCGCCTGTCATTGCGAGGTGCGACCACCTGGAGCACGGCAATCTCATCGTCTTACTGCGTCATTGAGTCAAGTGAGTTGAGTACACGGTTAGCCAGCAAAGGTACTGTCAAGATGGAGCTGCGAGCAGCGGGAAAGCCAAGCGATCTCAAAGGACTGAGCCTTGAGGAGATAGAGCGCTTTATTGTTGGCCACGGCGAGCCGGCCTACCGTGGCCGACAACTCTTCCACTGGATCTATGGGCGCGGTGCAAGCACGTTCGCGGAGATGACCGATCTACCGATCGCGTTGCGCGCGAAGCTGGCCGAGCAGGCTTCGATTGGTACCATCATTCTTGCCGCGAGAGAGGTTTCCCAGGATGGTGCGCGGAAATACTTGTTTAGCTGCGCGGATGGGCGGCAGATCGAGACGGTCCTGATTCCTGATGAGGGGCGGCTGACCGTGTGTCTCTCGACCCAGGTGGGGTGTGCCCTGGCCTGCGCCTTTTGCCTGACTGGAACCATGGGTTTTGTTCGGCACCTGCAGTCCGGCGAGATCGTCGATCAGGTGCTTGCCCTCCAGCGAGATCTTCAGCCGGGAGAACGAATCAGCAATCTGGTGTTGATGGGGATGGGGGAACCGCTCCATAACTATGACGCCACCGTGAAGGCGCTCACGATCCTGGCGCACCCTCTGGGCCTTGCGTATCCCCCGCGTCGGATCGCTCTCTCCACCGTCGGCCTGGTTCCGGAGATCGTACGCCTTGGTCAAAGTGGGCTTGAGGTGAACCTGGCCGTATCGCTCCATGCGGCAAATGATGAACTGCGTAACCGCCTGGTTCCGATCAATCGTCGCTATCCCCTCAAAGAGCTTATAGCCGCGCTCAGAGCATATCCGCTTCCGTCCCGCCGCCGTCTCACCTTTGAGTATGTGCTCATCGACGAGGTGAACGACCGACCGGAGGATGCCCGTGATCTGGTAAAGCTGCTGCGCGGCCTTCGGTGTAAGGTTAATCTCCTGCCATTGAACGAGGCTCACGCCATCCCGTTTCGGCGATCTTCAAGAGAACACATTGAGGCATTTCAACACATCCTGAAGTCAGCCGGCATCGTTGCGACTATCCGCGAGAGCCGCGGCCTGGATATCTCCGCCGCCTGTGGCTTGCTGGCTACCGAGACCGATCAGAAAAGACTTGACACTACCGGGCGCCTCACCTAACATACATTCGCGGGGTGGAGCAGTCTGGTAGCTCGTTGGGCTCATAACCCAAAGGTCACAGGTTCAAATCCTGTCCCCGCAACCAAAATAATTGATGGGCTAGGCGAAACCGCTTAGCCCATTCTTCATGAAATACCCCCTGTAGGTCCGCTACCTTTCTTCGAACTCGCTGGAAGAGCCGCTCGCCTTACAGTATCCGATACGTAGTCCAATCTGAGAGTACGACTAACTGTTGAGACACGTTGGTGCCGGGGGCGGGAGTCGAACCCGCATAGGCCGAAGCCCGCAGGATTTTAAGTCCCGAGCGTCTCCCTGTTCCGCCACCCCGGCAAGGTCGTTCCTCCGCTACCCGGACTAGCGCCGGCGCAGCTTTTCTTTCAGCTCGTCCGGGGCCTTCGTGACCACGATGTTCCCGGATCGGACAACATAGAGTGGTTGATCTGTCTGGGTATCGTATTGATCTGTACGGATAATCTCGCTGACTACCAGCTTTACACGGATCCGGCTCCCGTCCTCGGTCTCGTACTCGTTCCACTCCTCGCGGAGCGTCCGGAAATCGAGATCAACCCCGTCAACAGCCTCAGTACCGATTTGAACCTTGATGCGCTTCGCCATGCGCCAACCCTCTCTTTGACTCTCGTCCGCTACGAAGCAGCGGTTGAAGGCTTCGGCGCTACTCCGGTATCAGTATTGTCTTATCCTGCTCGATAGTCCCGATTCGATGGAAACGGCAATTACTTCGACGCGCTTCCGTTGTCCGCATGCAGGCTCCACTTGCGTCGGATCGATCCGCTGGTGTGCTATATTTGTAGCATAAACGTTGCGTAATCACTATAGTCTTTTGCTGAAGCAACAACCCGGGTTGCATGAACAGAAAGATGTTGCGATGACCAGTCTCTATTTGGATCACCCAGGAGCTTCTTCTTGCGGGCCATGAACGATCTGTCTGCGATTGAGTTTGAGCACGTCCACTACCAAGCTCCCGGCGGTGCCGTCATTCTGGATGATGTCAGCTTTACCGTGGTGCGCGGCGAGGTGCTCGTCCTGGTTGGCCGCAGCGGCGTCGGCAAGACGACCATCCTTCGGCTGATCAATCGCCTCCTGGTACCGAGCGCAGGCGAGGTTCGGGTTGAGGGTCAGCCGACGCGCGAGTGGGACCCGATCGCCTTGCGCCGCCGAACCGGCTATGTGCTGCAGGAGGTTGGCCTGTTTCCACACATGACCATCGACCGCAACATCGGGGTCGTACCCCGCCTGAACGGGTGGCCGGAGGCCCGTATCGATGCGCGCTGCCGGGAGTTACTGGAGCTTGTCGGGCTTGATCCGTTAACTTTTGGGGGACGATTTCCCCACCAGCTCTCAGGCGGGCAACGTCAACGAGTAGGGTTCGCGAGGGCGTTGGCCGCCGATCCCCCCGTCATCCTGATGGATGAGCCGTTCGGCGCACTCGATCCGCTGACGCGAGCCGAACTGCATTGCGAGTTCCGTCGCATTCAGGAACAACTTCATAAAACCGTGGTCATGGTCTCGCACGATATGGGTGAAGCGTTTGCGCTTGCCACCCGGCTTGGCGTCCTGGACCAGGGCCGCCTCATAGCGCTCGATACGCCGGAGGCGGTCGCCCGTACGGATGATCGGAGGATTCGGATGTTCCTCGACGCCATGCCACCGGTACCGGTTGTCGCCCATGAATCTGCTTAGCTTCTGGATCGCTCATCGGGCCGACATGCTGGGCGCCATTGCTCAGCATCTCACGCTTACACTGGTCGCGACTATCGCGGCGATCGCCATCGCGGTGCCGCTCGGGATCGTGGCGACACGGCGTCCTCGACTGGGTACCGCGCTGCTGACCTTCGCTAATATCGCCCAGACGGTGCCCAGCCTTGCCATGTTCGGGTTCCTGGTGGCGCTGCCTCTTCTTGGAGGGGTCGGCGCCAGAAGCGCGCTGCTCGTGCTCATTCTCTATGCGCTACTACCGATCATGCGCAACACGGTCGCCGGTATCCAGGGGATCGATCGGGCTGCGCGGGATGCGGGGGTAGCCCTGGGGATGACGCCGCAACAGTTACTGCTGCAGGTTGAACTGCCGCTGGCGATGCCGACGATGGTGGCGGGAGTGCGAGTGGCGGCAGTGGTCGGCGTGGGAGCGGCCACAATTGCCGCTGCCATCGGCGCCGGCGGGCTCGGCGATTATATCTTCCGGGGCCTCTCCATGACCGAGCCGACCCTGATCCTGGCCGGTGCGGTGCCGGCCGCGCTCCTCGCCCTTGCGGTGGACGCATCACTTGGATGGTTGGAGCGCGCCATGACGCCGGGGGCCGCCCGATCGCGGCGCGTGACGACCCGTGCGATGACGGTCGGGGGTGTCGTACTGCTGCTGATCGTCATGGGCGGCTATGCTGTCTCAGGACGCTGGGGCTCCAGGGTTATTGTCGGATCGAAGAATTTTTCAGAGCAGGTGATCCTCGGCGAGCTGCTGGCCCAGGTGATCGAGCGGACGACCGATCTCAGCGTCGAACGCCGCCTCAATCTGGGCGGTACGTTTATCAGCGATCAGGCACTGCAGTCCGGCGCCATCGACGCCTACGTCGAGTATACGGGAACGGCCCTGACCGCGATCTTTCATCAGCCGGTATTGCGGGATCATGTGGACGTGCTTGAGCGCGTCACCGCAGCATATGCGGCGACCGGCCGTGCGGTGCTGTCGCCGCTCGGCTTCAACAACACCTTTGCGATCCTCATCCGTGCGGCAGATGCGCAGCGCCTCAACCTTACCACGATCAGCGACGCGGCGCCCCATACACCGGGCTGGAAGGCTGCCTTCGGATACGAATTCCTGGAACGCGAGGACGGCTATAAAGGACTGGTACGGACCTACGGGCTGCGATTCGCCGGGACGCCGCATGTGATGGATCTCACGCTGAGCTATCGGGCACTCGCCGGCGGCTCCGTCGATCTGATCGCCGGAGAGGCGACCAGTGGGCTGATCAAGGGACTCGATCTCTACATGCTCGAGGATGACCGGCGCTACTTCCCACCCTACCACGCCATCCCCGTTGTGCGAACGGAGACGTTGGCCGCCCACCCGGAGCTTCGGACGGCGATCGAACGATTAGCGGGACGGATCTCGGAGGAGGCGATGCGGCAGATGAACTACGATGTGGATGTCAGCCGCCGCGATGTTACTGTCGTCGCGCGGGAGTTCCTTGATACGGTTCTTCAATCGCCGTAGATGTCCGGTTGACAAGGCGAGGTTGCCATCGTCGCAGGTTCCTCCGTTTCCCTTGACACTCGCACGTTCGGGAATTACCATTCTGTGACTTCGTTGGAGTCTCTTTCAGTAACGGAGGTCAGAGTGGCGATTCTGAGAGCAGTGCAGGCCGATATTGCAACACTGGCTGTCGATGCGATAGTGAATGCCGCAAATTCGTCGTTGCTTGGCGGAGGTGGAGTAGATGGCGCGATCCACCGAGCCGCCGGGCCTGGATTGCTGGCCGAGTGTCGTTCGCTGGGTGGGTGCCATCCGGGCGATGCCAAGATCACGAAGGGCTATCGGCTGCCTGCGAAGTATGTCATCCATACCGTTGGTCCGATATGGCGAGGGGGCTCTCACGGTGAGCAGGAGGTTCTCGCTTCCTGCTACATCAGATCGTTACGGCTGGCCGCCGATGCCGGGCTGACCAGTGTGGCCTTTCCGTGTATCAGTACCGGTGCCTATGGATACCCGAAGGAATCGGCTGCGCGGGTTGCTGTGGAAACGGTTCGCGATTGTGTTGCGGGAGAACAGGTAGTAAAAGAGGTAATCTTTGTCTGCTTCTCTGCCGCCGACCTTGCCATATATACCGAGTTGCTTACTGATAAGAGTTGAGGCGTGGGTGTCGAGCGCGATGACTTGACACCCCTCCGGCGTTCGTGTTAGCGTGCGCCTGTCAAGAGTTAAAAGGTCTTCGTGAGTCCTCTCTTCGCGTGTTCCTCACACATAATCTTTTGGTAACACTGGCGGATCAAAGGGCCTGTTACGCCTACTTGTGGGCGAGGTTGGTAAACGAGGGCGGATGCTGGTCAGGGAGAGGTCGATGATAGAGCGACATGAAGGGCTTCAGCCGGTGAAAGAGGGCTGTGCGATTACTGTGGAGGATGGCCGGTTGATCGTCCCGGATAATCCGATCATCCCATTCATCGAGGGTGATGGGACAGGGCGAGATATCTGGCGCGCCTCGATCCGTGTATTCGATGCGGCGGTGACACGTGCCTATGGCGGCCGGCGTCGTATTATCTGGTTCGAGGTCTATGCGGGTGAGAAGGCGTTTAATACCCTCAAAACCTGGTTACCTGAGGAGACTATTGCCGCCTTCCACACGTATGTAGTCGGGATCAAGGGACCGCTGACGACCCCCGTGGGCGGCGGTATCCGGAGCCTGAACGTGGCGCTCCGCCAACTCCTCGATCTGTATGTTTGTCTCAGGCCGGTTCGATACATTCGCGGCGTTCCGAGCCCTGTGAAGCGCCCTGATTTGGTCGACGTGGTGATCTTTCGAGAGAATACAGAGGATATCTACGCCGGTATTGAGTGGGATGCGGAATCGCCGGAGGTCAAGAAGGTGATTGCCTTCCTTCAGGACGAGATGGGGGTCAAGAAGATCCGCTTCCCGGAGAGCTCCGCAATTGGGATTAAACCGGTCAGCCGGGAAGGGAGCGAGCGGCTGATTGACGCAGCAATTCAATACGCGCTCCGACATGAGCGGAAGTCCGTGACGATGGTCCACAAGGGGAACATCATGAAGTTTACAGAGGGCGCCTTTCGGGACTGGGGGTATGCCCTGTCGGCCGACAAGTACCGACACGAGACGGTTAGCCTCCGAGAGAGCTGGATTCTCGATAACCAAGAGAAACAGTCCGCCCTCACGGTTGAGGAGCATGCCCTGGCCATCGAGCCCGGCTACAAAGATATGACACCAGACCGGCAGGCGATAGCCTGCAAGGAGGTCGAGGCTGCCATGAGGCTGTGGCCGACGCACGGCGATGGGCAGTGGAAGCGTAAGCTGTTGATCAAGGATTCGATTGCCGACATCACGCTGCAGCAGACACTCACACGGGCCGATGAGTTCGACGTGATTGCGACGCTGAATCTGAACGGCGATTACCTGTCGGACGCGCTTGCCGCCCAGATTGGTGGGATCGGAATTGCTCCAGGGGGAAATATCAACTATCGTACCGGTCACGCGATCTTTGAAGCGACGCATGGCACGGCGCCGAAATACGCCGATCTGGACAAGGTGAATCCCGGCTCGGTCATCCTCTCCGGTGAGATGATGCTGCGACATCTGGGCTGGGACGAGGCGGCGGACCTGGTGGTTCGGGGACTGGAGGAGACCATTGCTCGGAGACAGGTCACCTATGACTTTGCCAGACTGCTGCGTGCCGAGGGGGCCACTGATGTCAAGGAGCTGAAGTGTTCCGAATTCGCCACAGCAGTCATCGAGCAGATGGGCTAGGGCTGGGAAGAGCAGTTCGTCGTTTATAGTTCAGAGAAGAGGCCGAAGAGCGTATCTGTGAACTGTGAACTATGAACCCTGAACTGGAGGGGGGGCTGATGCGACCGAAGGTGACTGTCGTTGGTGGCGCCGGCAACGTCGGAGGTACCGTTGGTCAGTATCTTGTCGCAAAAGAGCTGGCCGATGTGGTGCTGTGTGATATCCTGGAGAGCGTCCAGCATGGACGGGGGCTGGACCTGCTCCAGACGGGTCCGATTCTGGGATCGGACAGCCGGATTATCGGCACGAAGGACTATCGGGACACCGCCGACTCCGACATCGTGGTTGTGACGGCCGGCATTGCCAGAAAGCCGGGGATGAGTCGGGACGATCTGCTCCACACGAACGCCAGGATCGTAGGCGAGGTGATCGAGCAGGTTGTGGCCCGCTCGCCGAACTCTATCCTTATCATCGTCAGTAACCCGCTTGACGCGATGACTCAACTGGCGCTCAAGCGAAGCGGTTTTGCTCGTGAGCGGGTCATTGGTATGGCGGGCGTACTGGATGCCGCGCGATTTCGGACCTTTATCGCGCAGGAGCTTCTGGTCTCTGTTGAGAATGTTCATGCCTGCGTACTCGGCGGCCATGGCGACACGATGGTTCCCTTGCCCCGGTTCTCCACGGTTGCCGGGATTCCGATTACTGAGCTGCTGCCGCCAGACCGCGTCGAGGCGCTGGTGAAGCGAACGGCCTCTGGTGGAGGGGAGATTCTGGCGCTACTTGGAACGGGAAGTGCGTATTACGCGCCTGGCGCCTCAGTCGTGGAGATGGCGGAGGCGATCATCAAGGATAAGAAGAAGATCCTGTCCTGCTGTGTCTATCTGGAAGGGGAGTACGGAATACACGGGTTATGCGTCGGTGTCCCGGTTAAGCTGGGCGCTGCCGGCGTTGAGCAGATCGTCGAAATCCGGCTGACACCCGCTGAGACGGCTGCCCTGAACCGGTCGGCGGCCGCCGTGAAGGAGCTGGTCGACATCCTGAAACTCTGAAGTGTGCATCGTATACTGTAAATCCTTAAGAAGAGGAGGACGGATCGTGATGCAACCGAGAGGCAGATACCTAGGTGCGTTGGTGCTGGCCGTAGGGCTGTTGGTCGCAGGCTGCGGGCAGGAGATGAAGAAAGAGAATGAACAACTGAAAGAGCAGGTCACAAACCTTCAGAAGGAAAATGTCGATCTCAAAGCCGAGATCGTGGTACTGAAGGGTGAGAATGAGGCGATGACAAAGGAACTGGAGGAGGTGAAGGCGAAGATAGAGCAGATGGAGCAGCGGACGAAGCAGACGAAAGGCTCAAGGCCAAGTCGACCCGCAAAGAAAAAGTAGTCAGCCCGGTCGACGGCGCAACCGTTGACCCCTGGGAGGCACATGACCGAAGAGCGGCTGAACGACCGGATGGGACAGGCTATGGCAGCAACTGCGCGACGAGAGATCTGGTGGCTGCAGCCGATGCTGATCGTATCGGCGCTGGGCGGGTTCATGGTCTATACGGCCTGGGCGGCCCTCCAGGGAACCCACTATGAGTACAAGAACTACTTTTCACCCTTCTATCCGACGTTCGCCAAACCCGAATGGTGGCCGCTCTCGCCGGCCTTTTTGATTCTGTGGGCCCCAGCGGGCTTTCGCTTCAGTTGCTACTACTTCCGGAAGGCCGTCCATCGCTCTCTCTTACTGTCTCCGCCGGCCTGCGCGGTTGCTGACGCGCGGGCCGGCTATACGGGGGAATCCCGATTTCCCCTGATTCTCCTGAACCTCCATCGCTATTTTCTCTACCTCGCCACAGTCGAGTTGATCATTTTGTGGTATCACGCCGCCCGCAGCGTCGTCTTTGACGGCCGATTCGGCGCAGGGGCGGGCTCGTTTGTGATGGTGGCCAACGCCGTGTTTCTCAGTCTCTACCTGACCTCCTGTCATTCCTTTCGACATCTCATCGGCGGGCGGCTTGACTGTTTCTCACATTGCCCCAATCGGCATGCCCTCTGGAATCAGGTCAGCCGTCTGAATGAGTATCACCATGTCTGGTTCTGGGTCAGTCTCTTTTCCGTGGGATTAACCGATCTGTATGTCCGCCTCCTGTCGATGGGCATCATCAGCGATGTGAGATTGTTCTAATGCCGCCGGAACAGTACGAGACCTATGAGCATGATGTGCTGATCATCGGCGCGGGAGGCGCGGGTCTGCGCGCCGCCATCGAAGCCAAGGCACAGGGTGTTTCTGTAGGTCTCATCAGTAAATCGCTTCTGGGTAAGGCCCATACGGTCATGGCCGAAGGCGGCATCGCGGCGGCTCTCGGCAACGTCTACTCGGATGACAGCTGGCGGGTACACTTCCGCGATACGATGCGAGGCGGCAAGATGTTGAATAACTGGCGGATGGCTCAGTTCCACGCCCAGGAGGCGCCGGACCGCGTCCTGGAACTGGAGCGGTGGGGCGCGGTGTTCGATCGAACCAAGGATGGGCTCATCCTGCAACGCGACTTCGGCGGTCACCGCTACGCGCGCCTGGCCCACGTCGGCGACCGGACGGGTCTTGAGATGCTCCGTACGCTGCAGCAGCACGCGGTAGCCCAGGGGATCGAGGTCTACATGGAGTGCACCGTGACGCGTCTGCTGAAAGACGGCGACCGAGTATGCGGCGCATTCGGATACAGACGGAGCACCGGTCAATTCATCGTCTTCAGAGCGAAGGCGGTAATCCTCGCGACCGGCGGAATCGGTAAACTGTGGAAGTTCACCTCCAACTCATGGGAGTGCACCGGAAACGGCGTCATGCTGGCCCTCGATGCGGGCGCGGACCTGATCGACATGGAATCGTACCAGTTTCACCCGACCGGGATGGTGTGGCCGCCCTCGGTGCGGGGGACCCTCGTGACTGAAGGAGTGCGCGGTGACGGCGGGACATTGCGGAACAGCAAGGGCGAACGCTTCATGTTCCGATACATCCCGGAGTTCTTCAAGGCCGAGACCGCTGATAATGAGGCTGAGGCCGACAGGTGGTATACGGATAAAAAGCAGAATCGACGAACACCCGATCTGTTACCGCGCGACGAGGTGGCGCGGGCAATCAACGCAGAAGTGAAAGCCGGACGCGGCAGTCCGCACGGCGGGGTATTCCTGGATATCGCCTCGCGGAGACCCGCAGACTACATCGTGCGGCGTCTGCCGTCGATGTATCACCAGTTCAAAGAACTGGCCGGCGTGGACATCACGAAAGAGCCGATGGAGGTCGGACCGACCGCTCATTATATGAATGGGGGGATCCGGGTTAACGCGGAGACAACAGCAACAGCGGTGCCCGGCTTGTACGCGGCCGGTGAGGTCGCGGGGGGACTGCATGGCGGCAACCGCCTTGGCGGTAACGCCCTGTCCGACCTCCTGGTGTTTGGCCGGCGCGCGGGTCAGCATGCGGCGCTGTACGCGAAAAGCCTTTTCGGCATGCCGACCGTAGAGGCGACCAGACTTGACGCTTTCGCGCGCGAGGCCCTGATACCGTTTCAGGGTGAGGGTACTGAGAATCCTCACGCCTTTCAGGCTGAGTTACAAGAGACCATGCAGGCGCTGGTGGGGATTATCCGGAAGGAAACGGAAATGCGGGAAGCGATAGCGCGAATCGAGCAGTACCGACAGCGACTGCCGCAGATTCGCGTCGACGAGGGCCGCGCATACAATCCCGGATGGCATACAGCCTTAGACCTGCGCACGATGCTGACCGTGGCGGAATGCGTGACGCGAGCGGCGCTGGAGCGCAAGGAGAGCCGCGGAGGGCATGCGCGGGATGACTACCCGTCTGCTGATCCACGATTTGGTTCAGTAAACGTGGTTGTCTGCAAGCGAGACGGTGCGGTCGTCACCTCGCTTGAGCCGATCCTCGAGATGCCCGAGGATCTCAGGCAGCTTCTCAGGGAGAAAGGATGATGCCGGTTGTTACGTTGCGACTTTTCCGGGGCGACGCAAGGGCCGGAGATTATACGGAGTACCGGGTGGAGGCCGAGGAGGGAATGGTCCTGCTCGATGTGATTCATCGGCTACAAGCGACGCAGACGCCTGATCTGGCAGTTCGGTGGAATTGTAAGGCCGGTAAATGTGGCTCATGCAGTGCCGAAATCAACGGCCGGCCGCGACTCATGTGCATGACCCGGATGAGTCTGTTTCCTCCCGGTGAACCGATCACGGTCGCCCCCATGAAGGCCTTCCCGATTATCCGGGACCTGGTAGGCGATGTCTCCTTCAACTACGAGGTCGCTAAGACGATTCCCGCCTTCAGGCCGCGACCGCCAGGGCCTGATGGCGCCCACCGGATGATGCAGGCGGACATCGATCGGGTGCAGGAATTCCACAAGTGCATCGAGTGCTTTCTGTGCCAGAATGTCTGCCACGTTATCCGCGACCACGAAGAAAATAAGCCGCACTTTGCCGGACCCCGCTTCTTCGTTCGGATTGCGGCGCTGGAGATGCACCCGCTGGATACCCACTCGCGCACGGAGATACTCCGGGCGAAGGCCGGGATCGGCTATTGCAACATCACCAAGTGCTGTACCGAGATCTGCCCGGAGCAGATCCGGATTACCGACAACGCCATCATTCCGCTGAAAGAGCGCGTGGTAGACGATTGCTACGACCCGCTCCTCTGGGTGATCCGCAAGCTCACCCGGAAAAGATAGTCGCCGCTCCATTGAAAGACGCGGCCTAATCTGATTGGGTCATGGACCAGGCTTGGTCAGGCTCTTTTCGAGCGACGACGACAATACCAGCGTCAGATACGTGGTAACGTTCACGGTCGGCTTCTGCATGGTAGCCGATCTCGGTTCCTGGTTGAACAAACACATTCTTGTCAATGATCGCCCGCCGGATTCGACAGCCCCTTCCGACTTCAACCCGATTCATGATCACCGCGTCCTCAATCAGGCAATGGCTGTGGATGCGGACGTTACGGCCGATCACTGAATTCCGGACCAGGCTTCCGCTGATGATGGTCCCTTCGGCGACGATGGAGTTCAGCGCCATTCCGCGCCGCTCGTCCTCATCAAAGACGAATTTGGCGGGCGGGTCGCTGTAGCTGACGGTGCGAATCGGCCAGCTCCGGTTGTACAGATTAAAGGTCGGATTCACAGCCCGCAGGTCCATGTTCGCCTCGTAGTATGCCTCGATGGTTCCGACATCCCGCCAATAGCTCGGCTCTTCTCCTCTCGCCAGGGTCGGGATACGGTTTGTCCTGAAGTCGTACGCATACACCGTCCTCCCTTCTGCCACCAGACGAGGGAGAACATCCCTGCCGAAGTCGTGGGTACTGTGGGGGTCATGCGCGTCTTCCTCTACTGCGCGGAGCAGAAGGTCTGTCTCGAACAGATAATTGCCCATCGAGACGAGCGCGTGCTCTGATTCCCCCGGGATCGGTTTCGGCCGTGCGGGCTTCTCCTCAAAGCCGAGAAGTCGCCAGTCGTGGTCCGCCTCCATCACGCCGTAATGCGACGCCTCCTCAATGCCTACTGGAAGAGCCGCCACCGTGACCTCTGCCTCCTTCCGCAGGTGGTACCCCATCATTTGGCGGATATTCATTTTATAGATATGGTCGGCCCCAAAGACCGCAACAACGCTTGGGTGAACCCGCTTGATCAGGTGAAGGTTCTGGAAGACGGCATCCGCCGTCCCGCGGTACCAGTCGTCCCCGGTTCGCATCTGGGCGGGGACCGGAACGACAAAATGATT
>NSJM01000163.1 GCA_002634395.1 Candidatus Methylomirabilis sp. | reverse complement strand
AGCTTCTGCTCCGGTGTCATCCTGAGTGGGCGATCCATCCGGTGGCTGTAGTTACTGAAGATAAACCGCAAGGCCTCATCCGTTGGATCAACAGTTCGGCGCGTAAGGCCGGCGTACGTCCCGGCCTCCGCTATGCCGCCGGCTGTTCGCTCGCGGCCGACCTTCGGGCCGGCGTGGTCCCTCCTACCGAAATCAACGGGGCGGCCGAGGCAATCATAGAACGGCTCCGGCGTTTCACGCCGGAGATCGAGCCGTCTGCTGAGGAGCCCGGCGTCTTCTGGCTCAATGGGGCGGGGCTCACTCGTCTCTATCCGTCGTATGAAGCGTGGGCGCGGCTGATTGCGGCCGACCTGAACGGCGTGGGCTTTCGCGCAACGGTGGTGGTGGGCTTCACACGCTTTGGCACCTATGCTGTAGCCAGAGCGCAGAACGGGACCGTGGCATTGAACGATCCTGTCGATGAGCGCGCCGCCATACGGCAGGTTCGGCTCGAGTGTCTGGAGATCGATCCGGATCTTCGGGATACGCTTGCGAAACTGGGCGTTACCACCGTCGGCGCATTCCTCGCCCTTCCGGCCGGCGGGCTGCTCACACGCTTCGATGAAGCGGCCTATCGTCTGCACCGGATGGCGTCCGGCGAACTCTGGACGCCGTTACAGCCCCTGAAGCCCCAGGAGTCGATTCGACAGCGGCTGCTCCTTGACAATTCCGAAACCGACGCGATGCGCCTGCTCTTCCGCATTAAAGGACTACTCCACCCCCTGCTCAAGGCGCTGGCCGTCCGAGGCGAAGCGCTCGCCGGACTCACACTTCGCCTCCAACTTGATGGAGGCGAACAGCGCGAGGAGCAGATCAGTCCCGCAGCCCCGACGCTCGACCCGGTACAACTGCTCGATCTGATTCGATTGCGGCTTGAAATAGTAGAACTGCCGAACGGCGTAGTCGAGATAGAGCTTGAGGCATCGAGCGTCCTGGCGCTGGCCGAGCAGCATCGGTTAATTGTAGAGCGGCCCCGGCGCGACCTGGAGGCAGCCAATCGGGCGTTGGCCCGCATCCGGACCACCTTCGGTGACGAGGCGGTAGGACGGGTGCGGCTCGCAGACGCCCACCTCCCAGAGGCAAACTTCAGGTGGGAACCACTCAAACAGGGGTTAGGGGTGAGGAGTGAGGAGTCAGGGGGAGCACCCGAAACCCGAAACCCGAAACCCGAGACTAAGGAGCGGAGCCTGGTGCGCCGGATCTTTGCCAAGCCGGTCCCGTTACGTTTGCCGCCCGGCTCAACACTGCACGGGCCGTACATCGTCAGTGGCGGGTGGTGGGGACGGGACCTGTCTGCGTGCGGACACGCACAGGCAGGGACGCACCGCGACTACTACTTTGCTGAGACCCGGCACGGCGAGCTGCTGTGGGTCTACTACGACCCGCACCGGTCACGTTGGTTCCTTCATGGAACAGTTGAATAACTCGTTGTAATTAACTGTAATACATATGATTATTCACATATAACGTTATTACACAACGCCCCTCACCCCAACCCTCTCCCCAAAGGGGCGAGGGAAATTAAAAAGGGTCTCCTCTCCCCCGCACCTGGGGGAGAGGACTAAGGTGAGGGGGCCTTCGGAACCATGACTTCGTATACTCCACTCTG
>NSJM01000162.1 GCA_002634395.1 Candidatus Methylomirabilis sp. | reverse complement strand
ATATGAGCGGGTCCAGGCGCTGGCGACCTTTCCTGAGATGGGCCATCGCTACTGGGCATCGAGCCGCCATGTGCGCATTCTTCTCTACGGCCACTACCGTATCGCCTACCTGATCAAGGATGATGGAAGCATCGATATCTTGGGTGTCTTCCATGGCTCGCTCGATATCAGCAAATATCAACTTTAGAACGCACATCACCATGCGATGGACCGGGTGGATCATCTCTGCAGCCTCAATTCCGAGAAGACGCCGAACAGATTGAAATCCCAGCGAGAACAGACGATGAGAAGCGTTGCATTGTCATAGTCTTATCGATCGATTTTCGCCCACGCTCGATTTACTACCCTTCATCGAGGCATCTTAGACCGGCATCCTGCTCCAAGGTGCCTTGTTTCAGGAAGGCAGATTAGACTTGCCGCGTGCAACACGGTATCTTATGTTAGGCGATGGTGGGTGCCGATGAACCGAGTGACAAGTCACATCAGCAGCCCTTGTGCGGGAGGGAGGGGCACCATGACAGGTCTTCAGTGTCTGACCGATGAGAAGGGCCGAAAGGTGGCTGTGCAGATCGATGGCGAAGCGCTCGAACAAGGCTCCGTACGGTTTCGATGACCGGACCAAGCAGATAATCCTACGTTCCGTTTCTTGTACAGATTAGTGACGCTCTTAGAGATGGTTGTAATCTGCACTGCCAGACCCACTAGTGCGGCCCTCAATACGGCTTATTTTGTCCGCTCAATCATTTCCATACTCTCCCTATTCCAAGGCGCCGAAGATGACGTGGAGCCACTGGGTCGCCTACACCATCTCGCCGACAGTGAAGGGGATCGAGGAAGGAGCCGCCAAGGGCGCCAGGCCGCCCGGCGCGCGCGAGGGTGCCACTAGCTGGAAGCGCACCGGCTGCGGAGGACCCTGCCCGCCGATCTGGCGCCATCGGTACTTTCACAAGCTCTACGCGCTCGCCTAGTCCCACTTGCCGGATGTGAAGAATCCGACCAAGGCGGCGCTCGAAGGTGCGATGGGCGGCCACGGTGTCGGCCACGCCGATCATCGGGATCTACGAGAAGGCAAGAACGTAGCGCTCAGCGGCGTACGATCTTCCACGCTTGATGGACGCGGGGATCGCGCGCGAAGTCTTGTGGGATCGTCATCCGTGAGATGTTCTCGCTGCGCAGTCCCGGGAATGCCGCCGGGTTGAACGTGAAGCGTCGGAAATTGGTGGAGAAGAAGAGAATCCCGTCGGGGGTGAGCAGGTCGGCGCACTTTTCCACGAGGGGAATGTAGCCCTGCTGCAAGTCGAACACGGTGTCCATGCGCGTCGAGTTGGAAAACGTCGGGGGGGCCAAGAAGATGAGTCCATAGGGCGAGCGCGGCTCGGTAAGCCACTCGCTGCAGTCAGCGCGGACAAGGTGGTGTGTGTTCCCGGTGATGTTGTTAAGCGCAAAGTTTTGCTGTGCCCAGTCGAGGTAGGTGTTCGATAGATCGACGCTGGTGGTCGATGTGGCTCCGCCCTTGGCGGCATAGACGGTGGCGGTCGCGGTGTAGCAAAAGAGGTTGAGAAAATCGCGATCGCGCGCCGCCTCGCCGATCATCGCCCGCAGGCGCCGGTTGTCGAGGAAGAGGCCGGTGTCGAGGTAGTCGCTCAGGTTGATGA
>NSJM01000098.1 GCA_002634395.1 Candidatus Methylomirabilis sp. | reverse complement strand
CGCCCATTGATCTGGGCGGCCGCCAACAACGCCAGCGTGGGGCCGCGGGACTGCAACAACGACATGGTAAACGACGGCAACTTCCCGCAGTATCCCTTCCCCGATGTGCCGCCTGGCGGGCCCTGTCCGACCGCCTTCCAGGCTGGGTACTTCTCGCTCCTCTCCACCTGCAAGAACTGCATCATCGTGGGGAGCGTTGACGACAATCAGATCCACACGGTCTTCTCGAGCATCGGACCGACCCTTGACGGCCGTCTCAAACCTGACGTGATGGCGAGCGGCAACGGCGTGACGTCGGTCCGTTCCGACCGCGACGGCAACGGCAACCCCGACTTCACCAACGGCTACAAGAACCTGTCGGGGACATCGATGGCCTCCCCGGCAGTGGCAGGCATCGTGGCGCTCATGCTCGAGCAGTACGCCGCGACCTTCGGGGTGAACCTCGACACCAGCCCGCCGCTTCCGTCCACCTCGCGAGCGATCCTCGTCCAGACGGCGCAGGACCTCGCCGGCATCGACCCCAATCCCAACTTCGACACCGGTGCGGCGACCGTGTACGGCGCCGGGCCCGACTGGGCCACCGGCTTCGGGCTGGCGGACGCGCTCGCCGCGACCCAGATGGTGGCCGCACGCAACTTTCTCGAGGACAGCCTCGACGACGCCGGCGACCACACCGACGTCTGGTTCGTCCCGGTCACGTCCGGCCAGACGGAGGTGCGAGTGACCCTGGCCTGGGACGACCGCGAAGGCACCGTGAACGCCAACGCTGTCGTCCCACAGCTGGTCAACGATCTTGACCTCGAACTCGTGGACCCGAACGGGGTCGTGCACCGGCCGCAGGTGCTGCCCATCCCCGTCCCCCGGGACTGTGACGGCAACGCCGCGAACGGCATCCAGGTGGGAACCTGCATAGGGCAGGACCCTGGCGGCCAGAACTTCTTCGGTCCCGCCGCCGAAGGCACCGACCGGCGTAACAACCTTGAGCAGGTGGTGGTAACCGGTACCTTGCCGGTGGGCATCTGGATGGTACGGGTCAGTGTCCGCAATCCCGACGGCACGCTCCGGCTGCCGCTGGGAGGAACACAGACCTACTCGCTGGCCGGGGTCACCAACGGTGTTGTCACCAGCTTCACCGGCAAAGCGCACGGCATCGGGCGAGGGGAGAAGACAGCCGGGGTAGGGATTACCGGGATCTTTACTTTTGACGGGGCCCTCGATTTGAGCGCCATCCCAGCAATGACGCTAACGAGCCTGTTCAACGAAGTGGGAGGAGCCGGGGAAGTGGTAAAGAACATCCCCCTTACCCTCTTCGCGGACCCTCGCAATATCGCAAGCGTGGCCAGATTCAAGACCCCGGTGGGGGTGCTCCCTATCGCTAAGGTGACGATCGGAGCGCTGAGTGGGGGCAGGTTTACTTTTCGTGTAGACGTTGCCAAAGCCACCATTGTGCCACCGAGTCTATGTCCAACGACCACGACAAGTCTAACGACCACTTTCACCATTGATGGCGTCACTCCACCTGTAACGGTGACAACTACGCAACCCTGGCTGTGCTTCGGAGCTGGGAACAAATACCTCAAGTCCCCGCCGCCCTAGTGGCGTGTCGCCGGAATGAATCGGCGCTGATTTCTTCCCCTCCCACAGAGGTTTTCCCTCTCCCCGCTGGGGAGAGAGGGGCCCGTCGCAGTTTCTGCCTATGTCTCACCATCGCTGGGTGATTCGAGCCCTTCTCACCGGCCTCCTGCTCATGGGTTGGCTGAATCACTCCGCAGCCGGCCTATCGGACGAGCCGTCCCAGACGGCTGCCGGCGGCGCTCCCCCAGCGATTCGCGTGGAGCAGGGGCGAGTGACGGTCAACATCGTCGGCGTGTCCCTGGAGGAGGTCCTGAGAGCGATCAGCGCCCAGAGCCGGATCAGAGTGGTCCTGCACGGCTCGAGGCCAGACACGCTCTCGGTGGCATTCCAGGCGGTGCCCCTGGATGAGGCGTTGCGCAGGCTCATCCAGGCCAACTTCCTGCTCCTGTACGGCCCGGACGGGAACGTAGCGGAGGTCTGGGTGTGGCGGGCACCGGACGCGCGAAGCGTTGCAGGCGCGAGCGAGCCCCTCGATTCCCTGATCGAGACGCTAGAAGGAGCCGAGCCGACCCAGCGACGTCGAGCGGTCCTGGCGCTGGGCGAGTCCGCAGACGCCCAGGTGGTTGAGCCCTTGGCAAAAGCCTTGGAGGAGGATGACGCGCCGCAGGTGCGGCAGGCGGCGGTCGCGGCCTTGGAAAAGCTGCAGGGGCCACAGGCCCTCACGGCCCTGGCGGCCGCAGCTTCGGACGACAGTGACCAGACAGTCCGACTGAACGCCGTCAAAGCCTTAGCGAGGCGCGGCGGCCCCGAGGCAATCGACCCGTTAACCCAGGCCTTACAGGAAGATGTTGAGCCGTCGGTGCGGTATGAAGCCTTGGTGCGCCTGGCCGATGTGGACGACGACGGCGTGCGCGACGCCCTCCAGCAGGCCTTGGAGGACCCGGAGGAGTTCATCCGAAAAAAGGCAGAAGAGATCCTCCAACACCGCAGCACTGCAGGCCGCGAGCCGTAAGTGGTAAGATTCCCGGCTACTGCCGACCATCGGCAGGTCATCACCTTTGATGACATCTCCCTTGACGATTGACGTCGTGAGAGGGGCTCACTAGCTTAGCAGCAAGGAGGTGATGGCCATTGATTGTGAGGTGGGGAGGTACAAGGCTGAAGGACCGTGTCACTGTTCAAGCGCGCTTCGGGCATAGCCAGGCGCGCGGGAGGAGAGGGAGATGAAAAAGGTGTTTTTGACTTTGTGCGGGGCTGTGTTGTTCACGGCGCTACTGACTGCCCCGGCCCTGGCCGGTTCGCCGTTCTGGCAGTCCGATTTGGGAATTGGATCTTCGATGACTTAGGCTCACAACGACCCTTTGTAGCGATTCTACACCCCTCTGGGGATCTGTACGTCAGCAAGATCTTTAATCTTCCCCCCAATACCACCTTCCAGAGTCAAATCTGGTGTGGGAGCGGTTCTAATCAATCTCCTCCCGTGACGACCGATGCCGACGGGACGCTGGCGGCGCAGTGCCATAAAGGGTTTGTTGCTAACGCGGCTCTTGGTAACCCGGGGACATGTGCATGGGTTTCATTCTTCATTCCAAATGTGGGGCTATCCCCCCTTTCCTCCATTTTTTGTCCAGTGCATGGAAGGTTTTAAAGCGCCGTAGAGCCAAGGACTACTCCGTACACCAATCTCTCAACGGGCCGACGCTCAAATCTTGCCCATAGACGGCCGACGGCCCAGACTGGGGCGCTCTCCGGTAGGTCCGGGAACCTACGGTCAGGGGCGGGATCCATTGCTTCGCCCCCAACCAACCCTCCTTGCAATTTCCAGCTCACTGCAACTTTTGAATTACGAGCCCCTCAACCTTACGCCTCCCGGGTTGCCGCCGCGCCATCCGTCGTGAGGCACCGGCCCTCCGAGAATACATGATCCTGCGGCTACTCGCCGGCGGGATAAGGAGCAAGCGTCCCAACGCCATCCGTTCGGGTTGTTATTGCTGAGGATGACACAGCGTTCCGCGAGTTGTTTCGCGAGCAGTTCAGGCTTGTCTCAGACCTGGACCTTGTTGGGGAGGCGCGTGACGGATAGGAGGCGCTGGCCGCCGCAGGGCTGCTTACTCCAGACATCATCACCCTTGCTCTGGACCTGCCGGGATAAACGCCCTCGAAATCCTCATGGTGGTCCAGTGGTATAGCCCCCAGACACGTGTGATCGTCATCTTGCGGGAGGATGATGAGAGAGTCATTCGGGAAGCGCTCAGACATGGTGCGAGGGGCTATGTCGTGAAAGGCGACAGGCTCCCTCAGCAAATTATTACTCAGAGCATAACATAGCTTGTCTCCCCCTTTAGCAAAGGGGGGTAAGGGGGGATTTGAACGATCGGGAAAACCCCCTCAGTCCCCCTTTTTCAAGGGGGAAGTTGCTGGAGATGTTGTGCAAGGGTGCAATCTGGTTAATGCTCCCCGTAATAATCTGCGCCGTGCAGAAGGGTGAGATGTGGGCGAGGCCGCGGGTATTGAGTGCTGTAGTTGAGGAACTCATAGTGTCGTCGGTTGAAGCAGTCTGAAGAGGCACAACAACATTCGGAGGAGGTGATGATGGATAGAAGCCAAGCATCGAAGAAATCGAGAGGGCGTATCCTGGTGGTAGACGATGATCCCTTGCTCAGGGAGTTCCTCGTGCACTTTCTTCAAGAGGCGGGCTTCGAGGTCCGTCCAGCGCCGGACGGCCTCACCGCCTTATCCTTTTTTAGTACGGAGCATTTTGATCTGATCTTCACGGATTATCGTATGCCGGGTATGACGGGGCTTGAAGTGGCGACAGCAGTGCGGAAGACAAATCCCATCATCCCGATCATTTTTGTCACCGGGGAGGTAGCCGTGCCTGAGCCAAAGGCCTTGGTTCAGGCCGGGATCAGCCGGATGTTGCCCAAACCATTCACGCTGGATGACGTGAGAAGCTGCCTTGATCTCACGAGGGCCTTCATACCCCACCGCCGCGTAGCATGAGAGGGTAGCCTGAACAGACGGTCAGTGTAGGATGGCAGAGAGCAGGTCTCGTTATCGTAAAGGTTCCCTCGGTTCACACGCCGACAATCTGAAGGAAGGGATCAAGTGCCTCCGCTCCGTATTCTGGAGGTCGCCGGAGGGTAACAGAATCACGAATAGCGATGAAGCTGCCGTTTGGCTGGAGGGCGATAACAACAAGGTCACCGGGAACTGGATCAACGAGGCTCCAATCGGCGTATGGAAATTCGGGGGTGGAGGAAATGTAGTGGCAGGAAACCACTTCGTTAATACGCCAACGCCCTTTCTGGATCCGCCGCCTTCTGATCCGGGAGCTAACCCTATTCCGTTTCGCTGATTCTGGGTCGCAAACTCATGATTGCTGGGTGATCTACTCGTAACGCTCTTCTGACAAGGCCTGCGGAAGGGGAGGAGGGAACCCGGTTTGTTCCCCCTCCCCAACCCTCGTCATAGTACTCCCACTGGTGCTGCCGACCATATGGACGTACATCCAGAACCTTCCCCTGAAGCTCTGTCCGTAGGTGGTTATCGGCTAGGCTGGACGTGTTGTACGGTCAGACAGATACCCCAAAGTTATCAGGCAATGAGAATGAAGACACCTAATCCAAGGAAAGCACTAAAGACCATCCGATCACTCGGCACATTCTGGGTTGCTGAAAAAACCTTAGATCATTTAGAAGCTATTCGAAGATATGAACTTGATATTGCCCTCCAATTGCTACCGCTGACGGGTAAATTACTTGAAATTGGGGCGGGAACAGGATGGCAGGCGCAAGAATTGGAGGATCGAGGCTATGATGTCAGTGCGATAGACCTTCCATCGAGCAAATATCGAGAGAATCGTATACGGACAATAACTGACTATGACGGCAAAGAGATCCCCTTCGAAGATAACGTATTTGATGTTGTATTCAGCTCCAATGTAATCGTTGGCCGGCATCAATATGCGAGAATATTCACGTTGTTGCGAAGGCGCGTGGAATCAGTGTCGTAATCTGGATCTGGAGAAGATTAAAGGTCTGATGCGTCGGCCGATTCTGGTGGACCTCCGTAATGTCTATACACCGGAGCGAGTGCGGGCATTGGGGTTCGATTATTGGGGAGTCGGGCGATAACTCAAGGAGATCCGGAATGTCCGCATGGGTTCGTTGGCTTCCGGCGGCTCTGTGGGGAGCGCTTATACTGGTGCTCTCTACCCGTTCGGAGACCTTCTTTTTTGCTGCCGCTCAGAGCACGTACTACCGCGTGATCCATTACTACTTGGAGATTATCGTCCACCTGGTGGAGTTCTGCGTCTTTTTCTTGCTTGTGGCCTGGCCTTTGCGATTCCAGACGCGTCCATGGGGCGCTGTCATCGGGCGCGCCTTTGGCGCAGTCCTGGTTCTCTCCCTCCTCAATGAGTCGATACAGGCCTACACCCCAACACGAATGTTCGATGTGGGGGATATGACCGTAGATGTCCTTGGGGGAGCCATAGGGGTATTGTTGTGCCGCTCACAGACAGCAAATGAACATATCAAGGTCAAGAGCTAAAGGGCCGAGAGGGCCATCCTTGTATCGTGGACGATGATCTTTTAATGAGAAAGGGGAGATTAACTCATGTCTCGAGAGATTCGCGTTATCCAGTATGGTGTCGGTTCAATCGGCGCTGAGATTGTTCGCTTGCTACTCGAAAAACAGGACGTATGTTTAGTCGGGGCAATAGACAGTGACCCTGCTAAAGTCGGCCGAGATCTCGGCTGGATTGCAGGCGCTGCACGAGACCTGGGCGTCAACATCTCCGATAAAACCACCGAGGTGCTGAAAACCAAGGCTGATGTCGTCGTCCACTGCACGTCCTCTCATTTGGCCGATGTGGAGCAGCAGCTCCTCCAATGCATTGACGCCGGACTGAGCGTCATCTCGACGTGCGAGGAACTTGCCTATCCGTTTCGCAGGCACCCGCAACTCAGCGAGAAACTGGATGCTGAAGCTCGTAAACACGGGGTAGTCGTTCTTGGCATCGGTATCAACCCCGGTTTTCTCATGGACAAACTTGTCCTGACTCTGGCCTCTGCTTGCCAGCGTGTGAATGCCGTAGATGTGACGCGCGTCGTAGACGCCGGATGCCGTCGCCTCCCTCTTCAGAAGAAGGTGGGGGCCGGGCTTAGACCGAATGAGTTCAGTAAGCTCGTCACGGCCGGTAAGATCAAGCACCATGGCCTGCCGGAATCCGCTGCCATGATTGCCGACTTTCTTCAGATTCGCCTGGACGAGATTCGCGAAACGATTAGGCCTGTCATTGCTCCCGTTCGATTGCAGACCGGGTTTCTCGAAGTTCAGCCTGGCCACGTTGCCGGTATTCATCAAACCGCCTACGGCATCTCATCCGGTCAGGAGAAGATTCGACTGAAGTTGAAAATGTACGTTGGGGCGGAGAAACCTATGGACAAGATCACGTTGCATGGTGTCCCGGACCTACAGTTTCAGATTTCCGGCGGCATTCATGGCGACTTAGCCACCGCTGCCGTTGTGGTGAACAGCATTCCCCTCCTGTTCGACACCCGACCCGGGCTGCGAACCTCCCCCGATATCCCGATGCGCCATTTTTCCGGCCGGTTCGAGTGACGCCTCGCCAACAACCGCACGATAGGCGTGCGCCAGCGTTTCAGCTTTCGAGCAAAGACGAAGTAGGGGCGCCAGGTAGACCTAACCGCTTTGCGACGAGGTCGGCTATTGTCCGGCCGATACTGATAGACGCCGTTGCTGCCGGTGACGGGGCATTGAGGACATGGGTCATCCCCGCGGCTTCGACGATTCGAAAGTCATCCACGAGGAGACCTGTCGGTTCGACAGCCTGCGCTCGAACTCCCGCCCCCCCTTGGCGAAGATCGTCAGGGCCCAACCCAGGGATCAGTCGCTGGAGGGCCTTCACGAAGGCTCCCTTCCTGAGGGAGCGATGAACCTCGCCGACCCCTGTCTTCCAGTATCTCCGGGACATCCGCCAAAATCCGCCGTATGACGCCATCTCTTTGACATCCGCCAGGGAGATATCCCACGGGCGGTACCCCTTGCGCTTGAAGGCAAGGACAGCATTCGGTCCAGCCTCGATGCCCCCTTGGATTCTCCGCGTGAAGTGAACGCCGAGAAAAGGGAATCTGGGATCAGGAACCGGGTAGATGAGATTCCTGACCAAGTGGCGGCGCTCAGGGGCCAGCTCGTAGTATTCCCCCCTAAAAGGGATGATCCGAAGACCGGGGTTGACGCCGCACATCCGCGCGATCCGGTCGGACTGGAGGCCGCCACAATTGATCAGGTAACGGCTGGAGATCTCTCCGTTTGTGGTGTGGATGAGAATCTTATCGGTCTGACGACGGACTCCATAGACGTGAGCTGTTGTCCGGATTATTCCACCTGCTGTACGCACAAGATCGGCAAATGCACGAGTCACTTGGGCGTAGTCAACGATACCTGTCTCGGTCACGAAAAGTCCGGCGATTCCAGTCGCGTAAGGCTCGTGCTCCAGGATTTCCTCAGGACTGAGCCGGCGAAGTCCTTGAAGGCCGTTGGCTGTACCTCTCCGCTCCAGTTCCTCCAGGAGAGGCAGTTCGCGTTCAGAGGTCGCGACAATAAGCTTCCCGCATCGCTCGTACGCGATCTTATGTGCCTGGCAGAAGCGGAACATCGCGTCCCGGCCCTCGACACAGAGGCGGGCCTTCAAAGAGCCGGGCTTGTAGTAGAGACCAGAATGTATCACCCCGCTGTTGTGTCCGCTTTGATGCGCCGCCAGGCGGTCCTCTTCCTCGATGACAATGAGCGAGAGCGGCCATCGTGAGACGAGAGCGTTGGCGGTGGCCATTCCCACAATTCCTCCCCCAATGATCGCCACATCGTATAGTGGTGTGCTCATTACCGATCACCACGGGTTAGGCCGCGAAGGGGCGGCGCGATGAGTCGACAGACCTGCGCGCGAAGGGGGCGGCCTGAAAGCTCAGCCATAGTCTCCGGTGATGGGACGTTAGTAGGTACGTAAGCCCGCTAACGGTAGCACGAGGTAGAGAGGTCCCACTCGATGCGCCCCAAGAGGTCAGCGACCTCTTCGAGACCTCCGGGGGCCCTGAGTTGCTCTACTGGAGAGTAGCCTCTCAGCGCTGGGTTAGGGGTCCGCAGCCACGCGTCGGCCTCCTTACCCTGAAACAGCCTCCGGGCTTTTTCGCGGATCTTGTTCAGGTGTTGTAGTCGCACGAGCGCCAACGGACTCGGACTCGCGGTGCCTTCCTCCCAGCGAGCGACGGTCCGTGATGACACGCCGAGCGCTCGCGCGAGAGCCTCCTGCGATAGACTGAACGCCGCACGAATGACACGCACACGATCCTCGACGTTGGCTTTGCCTTTGCGAACAGTAACTGGCATCGTCTTATACTTTTCAAAATCAATATGACATATGCCTAGACAGATGTCAAGAAGAAAGGAGTCATTGCGATAATGAGGGAATTCTGTTAGGGACTGTCTCATTTTGCTTGACACCCGCGCCGGCCGAGCTATGTTTTAAGGTACGTTCATCCTTTACAGTCCAGCGCGGCCACTGCTGATTGGGTTGCAGTAGCTACGCGCCAATTCAGACAACCCACCTTCACAAGGAGTCTACGACGATGAAACGAAGACCGATAGTGCCCGTCCTGACTGCCGCCCTGGCTCTGTCTGCTGGACTCGCGTTAGCGGCTGATCCGGAACCTGCCAAAGAACAGGCTCAAACGCAGAAGCAGGAACAGGTGTACGGCAGCCAACTCATGACACCTCAAGAACGAGCTGAGTATCACGCCAAAATGCGCGCAGCGAAGACGGCTGAGGAGCGAGAGGGAATCCGCAAGGAACATCACAAGCTGATGCAAGAGCGCGCCAAGGCGCGTGGTGTGACACTGCCCGACGAGCCACCAGCCAGAGGCGGCGGCATGGGTCCAGGTGGTCATAGAATGGGTCCAGGCGGCGGTGGTATGGGACCTGGAGGGGGCGGCATGGGGCCTGGTG
>NSJM01000097.1 GCA_002634395.1 Candidatus Methylomirabilis sp. | reverse complement strand
AATCCTGAGGCACTTCCGGTGGCGATGAGTTCCAACCTCACGGATTGACTCCAACATCCACGGCGATGCTACCTCCTGTTGACATAAATGTCAACCGCGACAACTCGGTGGGCATTCCCGAGCCCGGCTAACTATAAGTGAGCCGCACTTGAAACCGACAAAGGCCGGCGGCCTATTGCGGCCGCCCTAGAGTCGATCCGCTGGGCGGCGTTGGGGACGCATGGGCCGATAACGCGGCTCCCACTGTCTGGTATCCAGCAGGCGCTCCCACTCCTGGAGCGAGGTGCGCCGGGCGAGCCCCTGGCGCTGGGCCTCGATTCCCACGGCCAGTGCGATTTGGCGCGAGAGGGCGCGGATCTCTGCAAGCGGCGGCAGGAGGGGCGCGTCGCATCCCGTCTGTGGGGGCGTACTGTCGCTTAGGACTCGGGCTGCCGCCAGGAACATCTCGTCCGTGACACGCCGGGACCCCGAGGCGATCACACCCAGGCCCAATCCGGGGAAGACGTAGGCGTTGTTACACTGGCTGATCGGGATGGTGCGCCCCTGGTACGCGACAGCCGGGAAGGGGCTGCCGGTTGCCACCAGCGCCCGCCCCTCGGTCCAGGCCACCAGGTCGGCCGGCGACGCCTCGCACTGAGCCGTCGGGTTGGAGAGCGGCATGAGGATGGGCCGTTCGACTTGCCTGGCCATGGTCCGGATCACGTCTTCGGTGAAGAGACCGGGCTGGCCGGTCACGCCGATCAGCGCCGTCGGTCGCACGCGACGCACCACTTCGGCCAGGGGAATCTCTCCGGCCGGCCCGCGCTCCCAGCCGTCGAGCCGCTCCAGCGGCTGGCGGTACCGCTGCTGAGCCGGGTTGAGATCGCGCATCCCTGTGTGCAGCAGACCGTGGCGCCCGACCAGCCAGAGCCGCGATCGGGCCTCATCCTCAGATAACCCTTCATGGACCAGCGCCGCCACCAGCAGATCGCTGATGCCCGTCCCGGCCGAGCCTGGGCCCAGGATAACCACGCGCTGGCTGCCCAGGGGGCAGCCGGTGGCCCTCCCCCCAGCCAGCAAGGCAGCGAGGGTTACCGCCCCGGTTCCCTGGATGTCGTCGTTGAAACTGCAGAGCCGGTCGCGGTAGCGGTCCCGTAACGTGCGGGCATGATCCTTGCCAAAGTCCTCCCACTGCAGCAGCACGCCGGGCAGGCGCCGCTCCACAGCCTGCACGAACTCGTCCACGAAGGCGTCGTAGTCCGGCCCGCGCACCCGTTCATGCCGCCAGCCGAGGTACTGCGGGTCCGCCAGCCGTTCCGGGTTGTTCGTCCCCACATCGAGCACGATGGGCAGCGTCCGACCGGGGTCCACCCCGCCGCACACGGTGTACAGGGCCAACTTGCCGACTGAAATGCCGATCCCGCCCACGCCCTGATCGCCGAGCCCGAGGATGCGCTCGCCATCGGTCACGACGATGACGTCTACCTGGCGATACGGCCGGTTTTCCAGAATGGTGTCCATCTCGTGCCGTTGTGGGTAGGAGATGAACAGTCCGCGAGACCGGTGGTAAATATGGCTGTAGCGCTGACAGACTTCTCCCACCTCCGGGGTGTAGATGATCGGCAACATCTCGGTGAGGTGGTCTTGCAACAGGCGGTAGAAGAGTGTTTCGTTCCGGTCCTGCAGGGAACGGAGGAAGAGGAAGCGCTCCAGTGCCGTCGTCTTCTTCAGGTACTCCTCATACCTCCGGGTTGCCTGTTGCTCCAAGGTGCTGACGGGGAAAGGCAGCAAGCCGACTAGGCCGAAGTCGCGTCGCTCCTGTTCGGAAAAGGCGCTTCCCTTGTTCAACAGGGAGCAGTCCAGCAACAGCCGACACCGGAGGGGGATCTCCAGGACCGTCTCGCCCGTACGATCATCGATCACTTCCGTCACATCGATCATGTCCATGCCCTCACATCGATGCACTCTATAACGAGGCGATCCGAGGTGTCAATGTATCCATCAGGAGCGACGAGAAAAACAGTGCTGAGTCCACATGCAAGAAACCACGAAGAGTGGTAACTTGTAGGAGGCCAAGCGGAGCGCTATATTGTCATTAGAGGTTGGATTGCTCCGTGAAGGGGGTGCCATGTCGGCCACAACGACCCTGGCAGAGGTCTTGACGCAACTCACCAAAGAAGGGGAGCTATACGAGAGGCTCCCCAACCGGCGGGTGCGGTGCTATGCGTGCGGTCACCGATGCCTGATCCCGGAGGGACGCCAGGGGGTCTGTCGGGTCCGGTTCAACAAGGGAGGCGCCCTGCGAGTTCCTACCGGTTACGTCAGCGCCCTACAGGTCGATCCAGTAGAAAAGAAACCGTTCTATCATGCGCTTCCCGGCTCTCTCGCCCTGAGCTTCGGGATGCTGGGTTGCGACTTCCATTGCGGCTATTGTCAGAATTGGCTCACGTCGCAGGCGTTGCGCGATCCTGCGGCGGTAAGCCCGCCGGAGTTGGTGACGGCCGATGACCTGGTCGGCATGGCTGAGCGGTACCGTGCGCCGATCGTTGCCAGTACCTACAACGAGCCCCTGATTACCAGCGAGTGGGCGGTCGAGATCTTCCGCGTAGCCAAGGCGAACGGCTTGAAGACCGCCTACGTCAGCAACGGCAACGGTACGCCGGAGGTGCTCGACTATCTGAAGCCTTGGGTGGACCTGTACAAGGTCGATCTGAAGGGATTCAACGACGCCAACTACCGAAAGCTGGGCGGGGTGCTGCAGAACGTCCTGGACACGATCAGGCTGCTCGTGGAGAAGCGGTTCTGGGTCGAGATTGTCACGTTGGTTGTGCCGGGATTCAACGACTCGGACGTGGAGCTGACCCGGATTGCCGAGTTTCTGGCCTCTGTGTCTGTCGATCTGCCCTGGCATGTGACGGCCTTCCAGCAGGATTACAGAATGCTGGACCATGCCAACACGACGGTCGCCACCCTGCTCCGAGCGACCGAGATCGGCAAGAGAGCCGGTCTGCGATATGTCTATGCCGGGAATCTTCCGGGTCGCGTCGGCAACTACGAGAACACCTATTGTCATGCCTGCCGCACCCTACTGATCGAACGGGACGGCTACACCGTCCTCAAGAACATCCTCCGGGAACGCGCCTGCCCCACCTGCCAGACCGCGATCCCCGGCGTCTGGAATTAGCCACAAGACTGTTAGTCGCCTTGCTGTGCGGGGATGTTCATGATACATTTGCACGTATCGTAGGAGGTGAGACTAATGAGTAAACTGTCGAAAATTATTCCGATCACTGATCTTCGTCAAGATGCGGCGTGCGTGCTCAAGCGCGTTCAGGGCACGAAAGAGCCGGTCATCATTACTCAACGCGGTCGGGCTGCAGCGGTGCTGATGAGCACAGACGCCTACGAAAAGGCGGAGCATGACCGGCAGCTTCTTCGCCTCCTGGCACGCGGGGACAAAGAGCTCGCCGCCGGGAAAGGGTATGATCTGGAGACCGTGATGGCGGAGGCCGATGAGTTATTGGCGGAAGATTGACCGGTGAAGATCCTCTTTACCCCGTCCGCCCGAACCCAATCTCTTTCCGCTCTCGCGTATATTCGCCGCGACAAACCCGACGTCGCATTACGGTTCCGCCGACGCACGGAGACCGTTTTCAAAAGACTCGTGAAATATCCGGAATCAGGCCGGGCGATCCCGGAATTTCCCGACCTTCCTCAGCGTGAAGTCGTTGTTGCGCCGTACCGCTTCTTCTATCGCATCAAGGGGCAGGTAATCTGGATCGTTGCCGTGTGGCATGGGACGCAAATTCCGGCTGTTCCCGAGGATGCAGAAGGCGTCCAACCGACTATTACCCGACGTCACCGGACACTTACCCGCACAGATCGTCGGGTTACGCTACGCTAACCCGACCTACTTGGCTTGACCTAGTGTCCAGAGTCCAACGCGTCTTGACATTTACCGTTCACCCTGAGCCTGTCGAAGGGCAATGTATTGTGACGAGTTCCGTTCATGGTTCGACACGCTCACCACGAACGGGATGTAAAGGGATTTATGGCGCACTACACTAAGGCCACAGCGGCCTGCAATGCCTTTACAAGGTTCGTGGGCTCACGTACAATCGTTTCATTGACTGGTCCAATTTCCTTACATTTATACACGGAGGCATAAGATTTTCGCGAAGTTTGCCCGGCTTCGACCGTATCTGTACCGACACCGACGGTTCCTGTTCATCGGCCTTGGTGCGCTGATCATGACGGACCTGTGCGGGCTGGCGATCCCGTGGCTGACCAAGGATGCCCTGGACGCCCTGCTGGCCGGTCCGGAAATGGCCGTCCCTCTCTGGAAGTATCCCGTCCTGATTATCCTGGCTGCCGGCTTCCAGGTGATCTTCCGCTACTACTGGCGGACTCACGTGTTCGGGTTCTCGCGGCACATTGAGTGGGATTTCAGGAATGAGATCTTTGCTCACCTGCAGCGCCTGCCGCTCAGCTACTTCACCCGTACCAAGACCGGCGATCTGATGTCGCGGCTGACCAACGATATGGTCTCCGTCCGCGAGATGCTCGGGATGGGGGCCATGGCGACGATCGATTCCGTCCTGATGGTTTCCAGTAGCCTGCTGCTGATGGTGGTCATCGATCCGTGGTTGACGCTGTGGAGCCTCCTGCCCCTGCCCGGCATCACCGCCCTCATGCTCGTTGCCGGCAACCGCATCTTCAACCGGTATCGGGATATCCAGCGGCATCTCAGTACCCTCAGTACATTTGTCCAGGAGAACCTGGCCGGTATCCGGGTTGTCCAGGCCTACGCGCAGGAGGAGAACCAACAGCGGTATTTCGACGGGTTGAGCCAGGAGTATCGGGTCAAGAACCTCGAGCTGACCAAGCGATGGGGGTATTTCTGGCCGGTCACGAGCGTGCTGTCCGGATTGGCTGCCACGGTCGTCTTGTGGATCGGCGGTCGCCAGGTTGCCATGCAGACGATGTCTCTCGGAGAACTGGCCGGTTTCTACGGGTATCTGGCCATGCTGACCTGGCCCATGATGGCGGTCGGGTATGTGATTACACTCTATCAACGCGGTTCGGCCTCGCTGGCTCGCCTTGTAGAGATCCTGGATGCGCCGGTTGCCGAGGGATATCAAGTGGATTCGGCAGGCTCACCACAGGTGCGGGAGACCGGGCAGGTCGTGGAGTTGCGCGGCAAGATTGAGTTTCGCAACCTGTCGTTCCGCTATGCCCACGATGCGCCGCTTGCTCTGCAAGGGATTACCCTGACGATCCCGTCCGGCAGTTGGTGCGGGGTGGTGGGCGACACCGGCGCCGGGAAGAGTACGCTGGTGGGCCTCCTGCTGCGCCTGCACGAGCCGCCACCCGGAACCCTTTTTGTCGACGATATCGAGATCCGACAGCTTCCTTTGCAAACCCTGAAGCGAGCTATCGGCTTTGTCTCCCAGGACATCTTTCTGTTCTCCGATACGATCCGGGAAAATATCCTCTTTGGCAACGGTGACGCCACATCGGAGGAGCTGGAGATGGCGGCCGATCTCGCCCAACTGACTGCCAGTATCCAGGGGTTTACGCAGCAGTTCGAGACGTTACTGGGGGAGCGGGGGGTGAGGCTATCCGGCGGCCAGAAACAACGGACGGCGCTGGCTCGGGCCATCATCAAGAATTCGCCCATCCTGATCCTGGATGATGCCTTTTCCAGCGTGGATACCGAGACCGAGGAGCGGATTCTCGAGCAGTTGAAAGGATTCATGCGCGAGCGGACCACGATCCTGATCTCACACCGGATCTCAACGGTCATGGCGGCTGATCAGATTGTGTATCTGAAGGAAGGTCGGATCGTGGAGCGTGGCAGTCACGAAGAGCTGCTGTCCTTGCGGGGCCACTACTACCGCATGTATCGGCGACAGTTGTTGACTCGGGAGATCGATGCAATGAGCGACAACGGAGGGGCGAGGGCGTGATGGAAGAGCAGGGTCGCCAGAGCCATCAGGACGAGGAGCTGCTGGGCAAAGCCTACGATGCTCAACTGACACGGCGGCTGTGTAGATACCTCGCGCCGTATCGGTGGTGGGTCGTGGCCTCCCTCCTGCTCCTGTTTCTGACGACGGGGATGCAACTGCTCGGGCCGTATATTACCAAGGTTGCGATCGATACCCATATCGCCGCCCACGACCTGCACGGCCTGAACCTCGCGGTCCTGGCCTACCTGATCACTGTGCTTGTCGGATTCCTGTCCCAGTACGCTCAGAGTTACGCTATGCAGTATACCGGCCAGCGGGCCATGCATGACCTCAGGACACAGCTCTTCACCCACATACAACGACAGGATCTCGCCTTCTTCGACAGGAATCCGGTCGGCCGGTTGATGACCAGGGTCATCAACGATGTGGAGACCCTGAACGAGCTGTTCGGATCGGGGGTCGTCGCGCTGCTGGGCGACCTGTTGACGCTGGTCGGGATTGCGGTGGCCATGTTGGTGTTGGACTGGCGCCTGGCCCTGATCTCATTCGTGTCCTTCCCGTTGATGCTGAGCGCAACGGCCGCCTATCGCAAGCGGGCGCGCGAAAACTACCGCGACAGCCGACGGATCCTGGCCCGGATGAATGCGTACCTCCAGGAGAACATCTCCGGTATGGCCACGATCCAGGCCTTTGGTCAGGAGGCGCGGCACTTCAACAGGTTCAAAGAGATCAACACCCAGCATCGGGACGTGCTGCTCAAGAGTATCCAGTACAATGCGGTCTTCTTCCCATCAATCGAGCTGTTAAGCGCCATCACAGTCGGCTTCGTACTCTGGGCGGGCGGTGCCATGATCCTCGACGGGCGGGTCCTCCCCGGCGTCATCATCGCCTTTACCCAGTATGTGCATCGCCTCTTTGGGCCGATCCGTGATCTGGCGGAGAAGTACAACATCCTGCAGGCGGCGATGGCATCGAGCGAACGGGTCTTTAAGCTGCTCGATGTACAGGAATCGCTGATGGAGCCTATCACCCCCGTCCACCCCCTTCGCCTGCGCGGCGAGATTGAGTTCAAGGATGCCTGGCTTTCGTATGCGGCCGGCGAGCCGGTCCTCAAGGGGATCTCCTTCCGGGTGGCCCCCGGCGAAAAGGTGGCCTTGGTCGGCGCCACGGGCGCCGGGAAGACCTCGATCATCTCGGCCCTCTGCCGGTTCTATGATGTCCAGAGCGGCAGCGTTCGCATCGATGGGATCGACGTGCGAGAATGGGACAAACGGACGTTACGGCGGCACCTGGGGTTGGTGCTGCAGGATGTCTTTCTTTTCTCGGGGGATGTTGCCCGCAATATCAGCCTCGGCGATTCTGCTGTCTCGGAGGCGCAGATGGTCGAAGCGGTGCGACGTGTTCACGCCAAGGGTTTTATTGATCGGCTGCCCGGCGGATTTCACGCCGTCGTAGAGGAGCGCGGCTCAACACTCTCCCAGGGCGAACGCCAGCTTCTCTCTTTCGCCAGGGCCCTGGCCTTCGACAGGCCGATCCTGATCATGGATGAGGCGACCAGTTCGGTGGATACGGCTACGGAGTTGCTGATCCAGGATGCTCTGAGAGAGCTGCTGCTCGGGCGGACCGCCCTGATTATTGCCCATCGCCTCTCGACTATCCAGTTCGTCGATCGGATCATTGTCCTGCACAAGGGGCGCATCCGCGAGGAAGGGACCCATCAGGAATTGCTGGCCAGCGGCGGGATCTACAGCCGGCTCTATGAATTGCAGTATCAACCCCTGACCTAGGGTAAGGGCAGGTAGACAGACTGAAAACTGAAGGAGGAAAGGCTGAAGGTGGACGGCATGCGGCTTTTAAGATATCTTAGCCTTCAGCCTAACAACCTGAAGAAACAGACGAGGAGGAGTGTATGACAAGACAATCGCAGAGTCCGGAGCTACAGGGGTGGGCCCTAATCCTGGGAGCCTCCAGCGGCTTTGGCGGGGCCGCCTCCCTTGCGCTGGCGAAAGCAGGGATGCATATTTTCGGCGTACACCTGGACCGTAAGGCAACCATGCCGAATGTCGAGCGGATCATCACCGAGATCAAACAGGCGGGACGGGAAGCGGTCTTCTTCAACGTGAACGCCTCCGATCAGGAAAAGCGGCGCGAGGTTCTGGAGCAGATGGAGAAGACCCTGGCCGATCGAGGGGAGACCTCTTCGGTGAAGATCATGCTGCACTCCCTCGCCTTCGGGAGCCTGAAGCCGTTCCTCGCCCCTTCGCCCAGGGACACCATCACCCAGGCCCAGATGGATATGACTCTGGATGTGATGGCTCACAGCCTCATCTACTGGGTGCAGGAGCTGGTGACGCGAAAGTTGATGGTCTGCGGTGGGCGAGTGTACGCGATGACCAGCTCAGGTGGGACGCGGGTCTGGGCCGGCTATGGGGCCGTATCGGCGGCTAAGGCGGCCCTCGAGTCGCACATCCGGCAACTTGCGATGGAGCTGGCCCCCCTGGGGATCACGGCGAACGCGATACGCGCAGGGGTTACCGATACCCCGGCGCTCCGGAAGATTCCCGGCAACCAGGAGATCGTCCAGACCGCACTGGCGATGAATCCATCCGGCCGCCTTACCACGCCAGAGGACATTGCCTCAGCCCTCGTTGTCTTGAGCCGTCCGGAAACCTACTGGATAACGGGGAACGTGCTCGGGGTGGATGGAGGCGAGGACGTCGTGGGGTTTTCCACCAGCTCCCCTTTCAAAGCGGGAGGCGCAGAAAGGCCGACACCCGCTTGACGAGGGATACATGGGCCTCTCCTTTGATCAGCCACGGCTTGTTTGACCGCCGGCAGCATCGAGCAGCCCGCTGGCGGTCCGACTGATCGTCGATCAAGAGGAACTTGACATTGACATCGCGTTCCAGCAGCTGAGGGATTGCACGATCCATTAGGAGCAACTGACCGACCGGCATGAGGGGCCGAACCGGAATCGCTATTCAGTCGATGCAAGAGCGTGGACGAGCTAGAGCCACGGGAGGGCTACGGGGATTTCATCCCAGGAGTTGATCGACCAGGTGGGGGAGGTCCAGGACGTTACGGCCGAAATGCAGACGATAGCAGGTAGTCGTCTCGGCGAGCCGTGAGAGCAACCCGAAGTGACGCACTGAGACCTCGCGGTCAAAACAGAGGAGACTATGAGGCAGAAGCGCCTGAAGCGCCCGAGCCTTTGAAAGCGGCTCGATTCTGCTCGTCGACTCTTCACTGATCTGCGGCAACAGGATCACGCTGGGCTTAACGGCATCGACTGTTGAGCCAGGATAGAGCGTCTCGGCGCAGAACCGCTTCTTCCGATAACCCGCCTCGATCGTAGCCGTTCCCTTACTAAGCTCCGGAAAGAAGGTGATGGTCTGATCGGTCACATCGATCATCTCGGGGAAGGCAAGCAACTCAAGGCCGTTCTCAGTTTCTCGGAGAAACGGTTTATCATCAGAGAGGCAGCGATACCCTCCACGCATGAGGGAGACGCAACTGGTACTCTTACCGCTCCCGCTTAAGCCGGGGATCAGTACCCCGCACCCGTTCCGCTCCAGTGCGGCTGCATGAATGACATGGAGTCCACGCCGGGCCAGAAGCTGCGCAAGTGGAAAAAAGAAGAAGATGCTGGGGAGCAGTGCGGGGTGGAGATCCAACGGCTCAGTGAG
>NSJM01000096.1 GCA_002634395.1 Candidatus Methylomirabilis sp. | reverse complement strand
GTCCCCTCTCCCTCTTGGAGGGAGAGGGGACGGATCAGGTAACCCACAGGAGCTCCAGAAGAGCCTTATCTCGTAATGGGTGGACGAGGGGAGCTGCTTTGCGAAGAGGTGTGATCAGACATGGAGATGACCGTGGCCGCCCGCCGACGCCTCTTGTTGGACATGGCACGAAGGCGGGCTCAACCGGGGACGGGAAGCGCAAGGGAATTCCTGGAACGCCGGTCTGCCATGGCGCGCTGGCCTGACCTTACGCCAACTCTGGCCGGAATCCCATGGGCTGTTGTGGGGGCGGTAGCCACCCGGGCCTATATGCCCGAACGCGCCACTCAGGACCTCGACATCCTGGTGGCTGCTGCGAACCATGAGGAGGTCAGGGGGCGACTGCAGCGCGCCGGCTTTCTGCCTGTGCAGGAGCTTGCCATCGGGGGCATGACCTGGCGCTCCCCGGAGGGAGCCATGGTAGATGTAATCGAGTCCCCCGCGGCGTGGGTGACGGACGCGCTCCGCTCGCTGCGACGGGACCTTCAGGGACTCCCCGTGCTCGACTTACCATATCTGGTTCTGATGAAGGTCCAGGCTGGGCGTACTCAGGACCTGGCGGATGCGGCGCGGATGCTGGGGGCGGCGTCGGAACCGAGCCGCCAGGAGACCCGTGACATTTTTCGACGCTGGTTGCCTGAGGCGCTGGAAGACCTGGAGAGCCTCATCGCCCTCGGTAAACTGGAAATGGGAACCTAATGGCGTTATATAGGGATCTGAAATGAGAACGGCTCCTTCTGCCATTGGTTTACCATCCCTCTTTGGCCGCCTTTCTCCTTCGTACCTCGCTTCGGCCCTGAAAGACTTCTCGTCACATCGGGATTTGCTCTGGAATTTTGTCGTCAGAGATTTCAAGAGCCGATATGCGGGCTCCCTGATCGGAATTTTCTGGAACGTGATTCATCCCCTCACGCTCATTGTCATTTACATTGTCGTGTTTTCTCGCTTGATGGGCGCCAGGCTTCCCGGCGCCTCCGATGCCTATGGCTACAGCATCTATCTGTGTGCCGGGCTGCTTCCATGGAACGCCTTCGCCGAAGCTCTGAGCCGCTCGACAACCGTCTTTCTTGACCAGGCCCATCTCCTGAAGAAGGTGAGCTTTCCCAAGAAATTGCTGGGCGGAGCGATCATCCTATCAAGCCTCATCAACTTTCTCATCGGCTACTCAATTTTCTTTCTATTTTTGGTGCTTAGCGGCCACCGCATCGGCCTGGCGAGCCTGTTCCTTCCCGGTCTGCTGATTCTACAGTTCGTCTTCGCCTTCGGCCTCGGGTTGTTCCTGTCCACGCTCAATGTCTTCTTCAGGGATACCGCACAATTCACCGGCGTTGGGCTCCAGTTCTGGTTCTGGCTGACCCCCCTTGTCTATCTCGAGGAGGTGCTGCCTGAGTTCGCGCGGGGCCTGCTACGCCTGAATCCGATGTACTACTTCGTCCAGGGGTATCATGCTGTGATCGTCCACAATACGTCGCCTTCCTGGCCGCTGATCGGAATGGCGAGCGTCCTTTCCCTTGCCGCATTGGTCGTAGGCTCACTGGTCTTCTTTCAACTCAAGGATGAGATCGTGGACGAGGTCTGACCTCTCAGTACCGTGCACGATCGAGCAATGATCAATCTCATCAATCTCTCGAAACGATACAAGATATACCCCGCGCCCACAGACCGGCTGAAGGAGTGGCTTTCCCTGGGGAGGAACCCGCGCCATAAAGAGTTCTGGGCGCTGCGCGGCCTGACGCTTTCGGTGCCGGAAGGAACATCGTTAGGAATTATCGGCCCGAACGGGGCCGGCAAGAGCACCCTACTTCGGATCCTGACCGGCATCACGAAGCCGACCGAGGGAACATGCGAGACGGCAGGGCGGGTAGCCGGCCTCCTTGAACTTGCGACAGGCTTCAACTTGCAGTTCACGGGGCGACAGAATATTCTGGTCAATGGCAGGCTCCTGGGCCTGAGCAAGGAGGAGGTTGCGGCGCGACTCGAAGAGATCATTGCCTTCGCCGAGCTGGGCGAGTTCATCGACCTCCCGATCAGGACCTACTCCTCCGGGATGTACGTTCGGCTTGGCTTTGCGTTAGCCGCCGCCATTGATCCCCAGATCCTGCTGATTGATGAGGTGCTCGCCGTGGGGGACGCATATTTCCAACAGAAGTGTACGAAGCGGCTGAGAGAGTTCAAGGAGAACGGCGTGACCACCCTTATTGCGTCGCACGACCCCAATGCGATTAAGACCCTGTGTGATCAGGCAGCGCTTCTGGATGAAGGACACCTGGTGTGCCAGGGCAAGCCTGACGAGGTGTTCGACTACTACAACGCCCTTATCGCCAAGAAGAGTTCAGGAGCCAAGTCCTATATCATTACCGAGGGCCTGCGTACGACGGAGCGGTCGGCCGGTCAGCGATCAGGGAATTTTCGCGCCTTGATCTCCGACGCGCAACTTTTGTCGGGGGGCAACGAAGTGTCCGTTGTCGTCGCTGGACAGGAAGTGGAGATCAAGGCGGACGTGGTCTTCTTAGAACCGATCGTAAACCCGACGGTCGGCGTGCTCATCCGCGATCGATTAGGGACAGATGTGTTCGGAACCAACACCCACCACCTGGGAATCGACCTCGGCGCGTTCTCCTCGGGAGAACAGCTCGACATCCGTTTCAGGATCGCCATGGAATTGGGACCGGGTGATTACACGCTCACCTTAGCCATTCATACACTGGAGAACCATCTGGATGAGTGCTTCGATTGGGCCGATCGACTGTTGAGCTTTACGGTCATCCCGTCGGGCGATTTTCGATTCATCGGCGTTGCAAAGCTGTATCCAGTGGTGGCCTGGGAGAAAGCGCAGATGACAGATCATCCCGCCACGCTGGAGGAGATATTCCCCGAGGTCCCTTCCTTTCTCACAATGGATTCCACCTGTCAACGCTTCCTGACGCAGGGGTGGTACGATGAGGAGATGGATGATGGCGGATCATTCCGCTGGACGCGCCAGGAATTCTCATTTCTCCTCCGATCCGAGCGCGCGTTGCTCCAACTCGACGTAGTCGGGACGCCTCCCCGGCATGACTGGACGCCACTTGAGGGCACGGTCAGCGTGCTGGGGCAGGAGGTGGGCGAATTTGAGGTGGAAAATGCTGGCCCCTGCCAGATCCAGATTCCTTTGCCTGCCAGCACCGTCGGGCGAGTGACAGCATTCCGTGTTGTGCTCCTCGCTACCTTGGGTCTCTATGACGAGACCCCAGGCAGCCAAGACAAAAGAGGGTTAGGCCTGGCAATTCGAGCAATCTGCGCAAAGTAGCGACAGGACGTGGCGGTGAGAGACTGGGCCATGCCGATGAGCCCTTTTTGCTGTGTGAGGGAACCCAAAAATGTTCGAAATTCGTGATGACGAAATCGACGTGGAAAGGATTATGGCGCGGATTCGAGAGAATCTCAAACAGCGGGCTCCGGTCTGTCGGGAATCATACGACGATGACGCCGCCATCGCCTGGCCTGGAGAACCCGTATCCCCTCTTTTGGACATGGTTGGTCATCATCTGAGTCGGCTCAGGTTCTTACAGGATCCCAAGCCTCAGGGGCCGATCGCAGCCCACGGGAGTGAGCTAGTCGAGCGCGCAAAGCGTTATATCCGAGGGCTTCTGGCCCCATATCACCGGGCGATCTTTGCCCGGCAGGCGGAGTTTAACTCTAGCCTGGTCTCATTAATGACCGAGCTGCTCAACAGGCTGGAAAAGTCTCTCGAGGTGCTCGAAGCCCGGCACGAACGGTCCACCTCTGACTTGGCAAAACAAGTTGGCGAGCTGGAAAAGTCTCTCGAGGTGCTCGAAGCCCGGCACGAACGGTCCACCTCTGACTTGGCAAAACAAGTTGGCGAGTTGGAGGATCACTCAGCGGTCCAGCACCGTACGTCTGAAGAGTCCGCAGCCAAGTACGTAGAACTGAGTAGACATTTTGAGGACCTGCGTCAAGAGATGATTTTGCAGAAACGGCGACTAGATCTGATCCTCACGGAACTTCGCAACAAGTCCGGAAACGAAGGCGAGTCCGTGGCGAAATTGGTATCCCTTAAAGATCGCCTCATGGACCACAGCTATTTCCTCTTTGAGAACCGATACCGCGGCAGCCGAGAGGGGATCAAGAAGCGGCAAGAAGCTTACGTTCCCATTTTTCAGGAGACACTTACTCTATTGGACCGGGCAACAGCGGCCATGCCACTGATCGTCTTAGATGTGGGCTGCGGCCGCGGTGAATTCTTAGAGTTGTTAAGAGAGAACGGAGTTCCCGCAAAGGGGATCGACGTGAACGAGGACATGGTCTATGTTTGTCAGGAACGGGGTCTCGACGTCGAACAGACCTCCGCAATTGATTACCTACGGGCGCTTAGCGATGACTCTCTGGCAGGCATTATCGCGTGTCAATTCATCGAGCACCTTTCAACAGAAGATATGATCGAGCTAGTCAAGCTTTGCCATCGAAAATTAGTGAGTGGGGGCAGAGCGGTTTTCGAGACCATGAACCCTTTGAGTATACTGACGTCCGCAACGAATTTTTACCTTGATATTTCTCACCAAAAGCCGATTCACCCTCTGGCGTTTCAATCCTTGGTTGAAACAATTGGGTTTATGAATTCAGAAATTCGATTCTTGTCGCCATATCCGGAGGAAACCAGGTTTCTCCTGCTTAACACCGATGACGGGGAACTGTTAAAGCTGAACCAAAACTTTACCAGGCTGAATGATATTCTCTTTGGCTACCAAGATTATGCAGTTATCTGCAGTAAGTGAGGGGCATTTCCGTTCATACCTTCGTCTAGCACTTGGCTACTTTCTGTACGGTGCTTGGACTATTGCGGTGGTCGTCTGCTGGAGGGGTAAGCGATGAGGGTGGCGTTCATTATCCCCTGGTATGGGTGCGATATTCCCGGTGGTGCCGAGGCTTTCTGTCGGAGTGCGGCGCTGCGATTGAGGAACGCCGGGCTGGATGTCGAGATCTTGACGACCTGTGTCCGGGATTTCTACGCCGATTGGAGTAGCAATTATTACCGGCCAGGAGAGTACAAGGATGACGGAATGACGGTAAGACGATTCCATGTCCGCCCTCGCGACACGGTCCTCTTTGATAGTCTCAACAGCAAGCTGCTCGCTACTGCGGCTTGTACGCTGGTGCGGGCGAACGGCAATCATCTTTCGCCCCTTCAGCCTGAGGAAGAGATCGCATTCCTGCGTGAGATGGTCAATAGTCCGGCTTTATACGACTTCCTCGGGGAGTTTGGCTCCTCCTACGATATCCTGTTTTTTCTTCCGTATATGTTCGGGACGACGTACTTCGGTTCTCAGGTTTGTCCCTCCCGGTCAGTCCTCATCCCATGCCTACATAATGAGAGCTACGCTTACATGCGCGCTTTCGGGCAGATGTTTTCCAAGGTAAACGCCATTGTGTGCCTGAGTCGCGCCGAAGAACGCCTGGTCCGACAGCTCTATGGTTCGCTCCCGAAGACGTTTGTCGTCGGGGCCGGCATCGACAACCATCTTTCGATGAGTGCCGAACGTTTCCGCTCCACCTTCCACATCGATTCGCCGTTCATCGTGTACGCGGGACGGAAAGATGAGGGAAAGAATGTCCCGATGCTGATCGATTACTTCCACCATTACGTAGCCTGGAGTGGTGCTCGCAATCATCTCAAATTGGTCTTGGTCGGTAGCGGTTCCCTTCCCGTGCCCCGGGGCATGGAGACCCATATTATTGACCTGGGTTTTGTGTCGAAGGAAGGGATGCTCGACGCCTTAGCAGCCGCGCAGGTTACATGCCAGCCATCCACCAATGAGAGCTTCTCTCTTGTCCTGATGGAGTCGCTCCTTGCTGGAACCCCTGTCTTGGTACACGCCCAGTGCCCAGTTACCGTCGAACTGTGCCAGGATGGAAACTGCGGCCTCTACTTCGCCGGTCGCGACGAATTCGTGGCGTGCCTGGACTTTTTCTTCGATCATCCCGCGACCGCCGCCAGAATGGGTCAGAACGGCCGCCGCTATGTGACTCAGGAGTACTCGTGGGATAAGGTCCTCCCACGCTACCTCGATCTTTTTACACAATTACGGGCATGAAGGCCATCCATCAGCTCCTGCCGAACCTCAGTTATGGGGACGCCATCAGCAACCAGGCCCTGTGGATCAGGGGGGTTCTAAGATCGCTTGGATACCGCTCACATATCTATGTGCGATACATTGATCCGGCCGTGCAGCACGAATGCAGCTATTTTCTCGATCACAAGAGCGAGTCATCTCCACAGCACGGTGTCATCTTCCACCACTCGATCGGCTCTGAGGTCACGGAATACCTAAAGACGCTCCCTGATAGAAAACTTCTAGTATTTCACAACATTACCCCGGCCAAATACTTCCGAGCATTCCGCCCCGAATTCGCAGCCCTTCTCGAAAAGGGCACCGAAGAGCTGAAGTTGATGGCGTCCCTGTTCCACATCGCAGTGGGTATCTCTCGCTTTAACGCGGCCACACTCCTTCGCCTTGGCTTTCCACGGGTCGAGGTCCTCCCTCTGTGTCTGCCTTCCGAGCTGGGCGACGCACGACTCGGCCTGCGGAGGGTGACTCGCATTTTCCGAAGACGATTCACCATCCTTTACGTCGGCCGCGTAGTTCCCAACAAGCGGTTCGAGGATCTCATTCGTGCCTTCTACGCCTACCGCCATATCTTCCCGAACTCTCGTCTGCTTCTCGTCGGGCAGTATGAGTGGGATGACCCTTATTATGGCTACTTGCTCAAGCTGGCAACCGAGCTTCAGGTAGATTCCGGGGTCCGTTTCCTGGGGCTGGTTTCCTGGTCTCGCCTTCGCGCCGCATATGCTGCCGCCGACGTGTTCCTGTCGATGAGCGAGCATGAAGGGTTCTGCGCCCCTCTCGTGGAGGCCATGCGCTTCGAGATTCCTATTCTGGCGTACAAGTCGTCTGCGGTTCCAGAGACGCTTGGAAATGCCGGAATCTTGTTCACCGAGAAACGATTCGACGAGATCGCAGAGATGATCGAACTGATCAGGGTAGATCGAACTCTCAGGAGACGACTCGTCATGGTTCAACGAGAGCGTCTTGAGCATTTCAGGGAGGACCGCGTGAGATCTCAGTTCTTGCACATCCTGAAAGAGTTCGAGTCGAGCTGAACATGAAAGCAAGGATCAGGAAGCCTAAGGTCGGGTTTGTGATCCATCGCTTTCCGAACGACGTCAGGGGCGGAGCCGAGCTTCACTGCCGCCGAGTGGCAGAGCAAATGGCTACGCATTGGGACATCGAGGTCATTTCCACATGCGCGCGCGACTATTGGACATGGGAGAACTACTATCCGCAAGGCGTTGAAACCATTGACGGAATTACGTCCAGGCGATTTCCAGTTGACTTTCCTCGGGATGTAACGATTTTTCAGAAGAAGTCCTTGGAAGTCTTGGCTGGGGGCGCACCACGGTCGGAGGAACTGGAGTGGATGCGCCTGCAGGGACCATACTCCACTGCCCTATGCCAATACCTGGAGACCTCCGTGCATGATTTCGACGCCTTTGTATTCTTTACCTATCTGTATTGTACGACCTTCTTTGGCTTGCCGTTGGTCGCTGACCGTGCGATTTTGGTGCCCACCGCAGAGGACGCTCCACCCCTTCGCTTATCAATCTATGACGAGCTGTTTCGTCTTCCCAAGTGGTTCCTGTTCAATACGCCTGAAGAAGAACAGCTCTTGCGGCGACGCTTTCCCAAACTTGCCTTACAAGGCGCGGTGGCAGGTGTCGGCATGGATCGGCCCAAGCGGGTCAATCAGGCATTTCGAAGAGACCATCGGATTTCGGGAGAATATCTTCTCTACGTAGGACGGCTGGAACCCGCAAAGGGTTCCGACGAACTCCTTGAGTACTTCACGTCCTATCGAAAGTTGCATCCCAAGCATGACCTGAAGCTCGTCCTCATTGGCGACCCGGTCATTCCCCCTGCGCAGCATCCGGACATCGTTCCGCTCGGCCTAGTCCCCGACGAGGACAAGTTCGGCGCGATCGAAGAAGCGACCCTGATCGTGCTCCCGTCTTCATATGAAAGTCTTTCGATGGTCGCCCTGGAGGCATGGCTGATGGGCAAAGCCGTTCTCGCTAATGGGCGGTGCGAGGTGGTAAAACGTCACTGTATGCGGTCAAATGGTGGTCTTTGGTATGAGAATTGTCAGGAGTTCGCCGAAGCTCTTCAGCTTTTGCTGCTTGATCCAAACCTGAGGGTAAAAATGGGAAAGAATGGCGTGCGCTATGTGGAGGCAAACTACAAGTGGCAGAGAATTCAGAACTGCTATCTCGAGGCCTTCAATGCCATCGTATCGTCCAGAGTTACATGAACCTCTCCGTCAAACAGAGCCCGCGGAACCTGCGGACGTCCTCACGAACTCCGTAATGTTCCAACGGGGTGTTGCCGTACACCACTCACACGAAGGGACACAACAGAATGTCAAGTCTAAGTAAAATCAGGGCAGAAATGGAGCAAGTCCCATGGTGGCATCGGATCGAGCTGGCCCCGGGGCTCATCACCCCTGGATTGGACGACTCACGTGGCAAGGTCCAATACCTTGGGATACCCGAAAACCTCAGCGGTAAGCGCGTTCTCGATGTCGGCTGCTGGGATGGCTTCTTTTCATTTGAAGCAGAGAAGAGGGGAGCCCGAGAAGTAATCGCCATTGACATATGGGAATCTCCAGGATTCAGGCTAGCCCGGAAGGTGCTCAACTCTAAAGTGCATTTTGAGCGCATGAGTATGTATGAGGTCAATTCAGAACGACTGGGGCTCTTCGAGGTCGTGTTCTGCTTTGGCGTTTACTACCATTTGAAAAATCCACTTACTGGTCTAGAGCGGATAGCAAGCGTGGCCAAGGAATCGGCGTTGATCGAGGGCGAGATCCTCGCCGAGGAGACGCGAACAGTCGTCGAGTTCATCGAGTTCCTCTACGGGGACGATGACCCCACGACGTGGTGGGTGCCATCGCTCTCCGCCCTGCAGGCCATGGTACGCGCCTCAGGGTTCCCAAGTGCGGAGATCGTTTCCACCTACCAAGGCGGGCATAGGGGGGTCGTGCGGGGATTAAAAACGCCCTTGACCAAGGCGCTCGCAGCTTCCGAAAACATCGTGTTCGCACTTGCTTCGCCTCGGAACGGCGAAACAGTCTGCGACCGGCTCACAATTGAGGGTTGGGTCATCGATCGGAGTGACCCCGTCCGGGGAATCGATCTGATCGAGGTCTACCTCGACGGTCCGGAGGGCGAAGGGGAATTCGTTGGCCGCATATCCCCTGAAGGAGAATTTCCAGGACTAACCAGTCAGTGGGGGTTCCTCGCTCCTAACAGCCGATTCACGATCGAGATTGACGTGAGTCAGTGGGCTGTGGGGCAGCACGCCATTTTTCTCAGCTTTTACTCCCCAACCCACTGGCGCCAGCACCGTCTCCACGTCATTCGTAAACACATTCATTCTTGAGAGGCTTTCACGCCTCACTGCACCGTGACGGTCACATCCCCGGTCGCCACGCCCTGCCAGGAGAACCAGGTCACCCCGTCCTGGACCATGTCCCACTTCAGCGTGTAGGTGCCGGGCGTCGTGGGGGCCTGGACCGTC
>NSJM01000095.1 GCA_002634395.1 Candidatus Methylomirabilis sp. | reverse complement strand
CGTACGCCTTTGTCGTCATCGAGCCTTCCGGACATCGGATTCGCAGACCGCCCAAGCAGTAAACTGCAAGAAGCACGCATCCGCTACGCCGACCTCGCCACCGCCCCCAGCCGCGACTTTCATTGACGCGCCGCACTCCTTTGCAACCCACCTACTGGATGATGGGTATGACATTCGGACGGTCCAAGAGCTGCTGGGCCATAAGGATGTGAGCACGACGATGATCTACACGCATGTCCTAAATCGAGGCGGGAGGGGAATCCACAGCCCCGCTGATCGACTCGGATTCAATCCGGAGAGACCATTGGAGTCTGCCGGAATACGCTAACCAGACGTGCAGTGTTTGCCTTGCTCCAGAAAGCTCAAAAGTTCTTGTTAAGTATGGAAAACGCTTGTAGGATTTGTTGCAATCGCAAAACTCACCAGTGGAAATAGGCTGGCCAATCTACTCAATAGTTAGACGCAGGGAAGGAAGCTCATTTAATGTCGTGGTGGATTTACAAATGCAACTCGACGCAACACGAACGTCAGATTGCATGGGGCGACTGGAACGATTTCTTTTTTCGAGGTCGGCCCACGGGACGCTGGGGAAAAACCGAATGGACTCCCGCGATTGCAAAACTACGACGCGGTGACATGATCATTGCTTACCAAACCAATCGCAACGAACTTGTAGGGACCGCCAAGGTCAAGCAGTCCTGCGATCGGGATGGCTGGCTGTACTTGGAACGCCTCAGAACGATCGGAGTCAAGGTGCGCCCACTAAAGGAGGCCGATGCTGCGATTGCTGCCATCCCAGCCCTCCGGCCTGGACCCGTAATGACCGTCTACCAGATTTCCGCCGCTGATGCGATTCGCCTTCTGAAGGCGGCTGGCACCACGACCGTTTCTGAAAGGCCTGGAGCTGGTGGCGCTTTCACTAAAACACCCGTTACAAAACAAAGCATCGAGGACGATGTGAGTAATTTGTTGGAGACTAAGCGTCTTGCCGCGCAGGGCTTCCGGACGAACCCGGCGATCCGTAAGGCTGTAGAACGGTATGCGGTTCGACGGGCTCGTCGTTATTATGAGCAGAAAGGGTTTCATGTTAGCGAACACGGTAGGCCCTTCGATCTAAACTGCCAAAAGGGTCGGAACTGTCTATACGTCGAGGTTAAGGGAACCCAATCAAATGGTGGTGAAGTTATTCTCACGCCCAATGAGGTCGATTTCGCCCAAAAGAACAGAATGGAGTTGTTCGTAATGCACTCGGTTCAAGTGACGTTGAAAGGAAAACAGCATGTCGCGAGCGGCGGAGTAGTACGCGTCATTAAGCCATGGAGACCGCAACGTGCTCAGCTGCACCCACTTGCGTTTACGTGCTCGATTCACGTCTAGGCGCAAGCTGTACAATCGGCTTGAAACGGATCTTCGGACCCGCTCACTTCGCTCGCTGGCCTCGTCCGTTCAGTCTTGATCGTTATGTTTCAGGAAAATTGGAGGTGCAACACGATTGATAATAGGGACAGCGACCATTTAAGTAAAAAAGAATGCCTAGCAAATCACTCCAGCGAACTGGCACAAAAAGCCGTGCCAGTCGCTGAGCTTTGTCATTGGGCAGACGTGAAGCAGCCCGGCGAGGAACGAACAGATGCCTGAAGTCGGACCAGTTCTGATCACAGGAGCAGTCACCGCTCTCGGATGGTACGCCACGTACGCTTACGCGAAGCTGCGCGAGGATCGCACGAGACGACTCGATCTCCTGCTGAAGCTCCGTGCACGGCAGATCGAAGAGTCGTATGGTCCACTTCTCAGCCTCATCGAGCAGATCTTCAATGTGTGGCAGGTCCGGGAGAACGTTCTCCGGGGAACGGCGTATTCGGCGGAGGACCAAAGGCGAATCCGCGAGTTCTTCTGGCAAAACTGCTTTACCCCGCTCCATTAAGAGATCGGGGGGCTGCTGCGCACAAAGCTGTACCTCCTCGAGGGCGGGCGCCTTCCGGATAGCTTCACTGAATATCTCGAGCATGCCACTCAAGAAGCCTGCCAGCATCGCCTTTGGTCCGAACTCGGTATCGATACTTCCAAGGTCCCTGGTCGTGGATGGCCCGAAGGGTTCCACCGGGACGCGAAGACTTCGCTTGATCGTCTTATGGCAGAGCATCAATCTGGCTCGGCGCGCTTGGGCGAGCGCTGATACGTATGCTGCCGAACAACGCAGTTGGGTGGACCGCTGGCCCGCGTTCGCTCGCCGCGGCCGGTCAACGTGAGCGTTAGCCGGAGCCCTGATACGTTGTGTTTGACACCATTAGCGCATTGCGATATTATTGTGCATGATCAAGAGCTTTGCTGATGAGGAGACTGAGCGAGTGTTCCGCGGTCTTCGTTCACGCAGGCTTTCTGCTGCGCTCTCGAGCCCAAGTGCCCGGAGGCTCTTGCTGCTCAATGCGGCGGAGAGTCTGGCAGAGCTGAGAGTGCCGCCAGGAAATCGATTGGAAAAGCTGAAGGGTGATCGGGCGGGTCAACACAGCATTCAAATCAATGATCAGTGGCGCATTTGCTTTGTCTGGCGAGATGGCGATGCGTACGACGTTGAGATAACGGATTATCATAGTTGAGGTACAGCACGATGACGAAAAGAGATTTTCCTCCCATTCATCCCGGCGAGATCCTACTGGAGGAGTTCCTCAAGCCCATGAACATTTCCCAGTATAGGCTGGCAAGGGATATCAGTGTGGATCCACGCCGGATCAACGAGATCGTGCATGGCAAGCGGTCCATCAGTGCTGACACAGCCCTGCGCCTCGCGCGCTACTTTGGTACATCTGCCAGGCTGTGGCTCAACCTGCAATCTCATTACGATCTGGAAGTGCAAGAGGAGTTGATCGGCGATCGGATGGAGGAGGAAGTCAGGGCGCTTGCCTAATCTTCGCCTTCACCGCCGCCGATTGGCTCCGGAGTAACCTCCCTGCCGACGGTCGTCCAAGAGCCCAACCCCACCTTTACTCCACTTGGCGTCGTCGAAGAGATTGCCTGGGACTACCGGCGCACCGACCACAGCCCTCGGGGTCATCCCCTCGCGCCCCTGCGAGATACGCTGAAAGTGCAAGGACTCCCAGATGCTCGCACACTCGCCTCGATGCGCCATGGATTGCGCGGCCGCTACGCCGGCCTGGTCATTTGTCGCCAGCGACCCGGCACCGCAAGCGGCGTCACCTTCATGACCCGGGAGGATGAGACCGGCCTCGTCAACATCGTCCTTTGGCCCAAGGTCTTCGCGCGCTACGCCATCCTGACCAAAACCGCCACCTTCCTGGGCGTCACCGGAACCCTCCAGGCCGACCTGTCTGCGTGCGGACCTGTCTGCCGTGCCGAGCACGGTACAGGCAGGCACGCACAGGCAGGACAGGGCGTCGTCCACCTCGTCGCCGATCGCCTCTGGCAACCGACACTGCACGCCGACCTCGCCACTACCCCCAGCCGTGACTTTCAGTGATGTGAAGAAAGGAGATCGCCATCACACGTTTCGGCACTCCTTCGCCACGCATCTCCTTGAAGACGGCTATGACATTCGCACCGTTCAGGAGTTGCTCGGTCACCGAGACGTCAGTACGACTATGATTTATACGCATGTCTTGAATCGAGGCGGCAGAGGGGTTCGCAGCCCCGTGGACGTACCGCCAGGATCGTAACTCTGGTCGGTCCTAATAGGATTATGGCGACCGCTGGGGCGGCCTTTGCCGCCGTAGGTCCTGTTGAAATGTCGTTGACAAGCTTGTGAAATGGCAGGACAATTTCGCATATTGTGAGGATTCGTGGGCTGGGTGCTATACAGACCAGTATAATCGTAGTTAGCCGCCGTCCTATGGCGTCCTTTCCGACCACCCCCATTCCTGGTATGATTAGAGATACGGAGGAATTGAAGCATGAGAAGAATTACCAAGGTCAAGGTGTTGCCGGGATATCGGCTGGAGCTGCAATTTGACGACGGCGTATCCGGGACCGTAGACCTCTCTGAATCCGTCGGCAAAGGTGTGTTCGCCCTGTGGCGCGACCCGCTCGCCTTCAACCGGGTTCGTATCGGTTCATCCGGTGAACTGGTCTGGGACGACCGGATTGATCTGTGCCCCGATGCGCTCTATCTCAAGGTAACGGGTAAGAGGCCGGAGGATATTTTCCCTGCGCTGCGCAATCAGCCTGCCCATGCCTGAGATCAGCCGTTTCTTTGGCATCGTCATCAAGATGTTCTTCGACGATCACAATCCCCCGCATTTCCATGCGGAATATGGTAATGACCTCGCGCTGATCGACATCCGCAGTCTGACCGTATTTTCTGGCCGGTTGCCGCTCGCGTCACAGGTCTCGTGATTGAGTGGACAACGCTTCATCAGAGGGAACTGCTCGCCGACTGGGATAGGGCACGGGCGCGAGAGGAACTTCAGACAATTGCGCCTTTGGAGTGAGATCGGCTAACCATTGAGTTGAGACCGACAGGGCGGCTCACCCAAATCGTTGAGTGGGAAGAAAAACAGATGATACGCTTTACGGGTGGGTATGGTTCGGTCTTCGGGGATGGGACACAGGTGGAATGCGATCTGTGCCAGTCGTGTATGGAGGCGTTGATTGGCGTGTTTTGTCGACGTATCACCCCCGTCTCACCTGAGGAGATTGGCCGCGCTGACGGCCGGTCGTGAAGCGGGGGCAAGTCTTCCACACTTTGACCGTGGGCCAACGGCTGTGCGCGCAGCCGCCAAACGAACGTCGTTGGAGTCAGCCCACCCTACATTATTTGGCGAAGGCACTGAGCGTACCAAGGCACCAATCCACAGGAGGACATTATGCACAAGATGACTGAAGAGAACCTGAAAGCGGCGTTCGCCGGCGAGAGCCAGGCGCATATGAGGTACCTGGCCTTCGCGGACCAGGCGGAGCGCAAGGGGCGGCCGGAGATCGCCCGGCTGTTTCGAGCCATCTCCTTCGCCGAGCAGGTCCACGCCACTGGCCACCTGCGGGTCTTGGGCGGCATTGGCGACGTGGTGGACAACCTGGATGCGGCCCTCGGCGGCGAGACCTTCGAGGTGCACGAGATGTACCCGGCCTACATCGCTGTCGCCGAACTCCAGGACGAGACTGCGGCCCGCCGCTCGGCCGACTGGGCCTTGCAGGCCGAGAAGGTCCACGCCGGCCTGTACACCAAAGCCAAAGAGGCCGCGATTGGCAACCAGGACATCGCGCTGGGACCGATGTACGTCTGCTCGGCCTGCGGCTGGACCGGGGAAGGCGAGCCGCCTGACACGTGCCCACTCTGCGGCGCGAAGAAGAGCAAGTTCCGGGTGTTTTAGCGAGTGCTGTGCCGGCAGAGCCCCCTCATGAGCGAGAGCGCTTCGATCGCGTAGAGTGTCTTGTCGGTGTCGGTCCTCAGTTCTGGGACGGCGGACTCGGCGGGTCAGTTCTCGCGGGTCTTCGGGACCGCAATAATCGACCCCTGCCCCACGTCGAGGGAGGCGGCAGATGAAGACAAGTGTCCGGATGGCCCTGAAGGGAGCGCTGGCATCTGTCGTGCTCATCACGCCGATCGCGCTCGCGCAGAACCCCACGGCCACGGTCAATGTGGACGTTAACGCAAACCGCCACGCGATCAGCCCGTTCATCTACCGCGTGGCCTACAGCGGGAGCGCGCTGTCCGACCTTAATGCGCCGCTAAACCGTTACGGCGGGAACAATTCCTCCCGCTACAACTGGATGCTCAACGCCGACAACCGCGATGCCGACTGGTACTTCGAGAGCATCGCCGACACGAGCGCAACGCCCGGCGAGCGAGGCGACACGTTCATCGGCAGCAGCAAGACCGCCGGCGCCCGGCCGATGATCACGATCCCGATGCTCGACTATGTGGCAACGCTCGGCCCGATGCGGATCGGCGGTGCGTACTGTACCGACCCCAAGTCGTGCTGGGGCTCGGAGGGCGACGGCGATGCCCTGGCTGGCGTTGATCGTTTCAGCTCTCATCGTGTGTTCTCCTCCCCGCCCTCTACTCTAATTTAAAGGGGGGCAGGTGTCTCACTTATATTGACACAGAGGGATAAGCCAGATCAGATTCGTATTACCAAGCTTTCTTATGGCAGATGGAATGTGTTCAGATTGACCTATATTGGGAGAACTGAGAATACCACGCAGGAAAAGATTGATCGTGTCACTAAGTTCTGGTCAAATGCATCCGTTGCTTTGAAACTAAATTCCTAATGCAGAAAGGTAGAATATAGGGGTTGGGAATAATCTCAGTCAGCAACTGCCCAACTATCGCATCAACTCGGATGCCCACGACGGTACGCTTCGTGGGCATCCGGTTATGCGGCACTTAGGACGAATTCCTTTCATTCGAACTCATGAGGCCCAAATGCCCCCTTGGTTGAATCTCACAACGACGGCCTTCGTTTCGGTCCTGGCGTATGCACCAACGCTATTTGCTCAGGGGCAATGGTACTACGAGGTCAATCATCATGAGTTCAGAAAAGCCTTCATTGAACAGACGTTCATGGTCCTGGGATCAAATTGTTCGACACGTCTTCAATTCCATGCAACTCAGGATAGCAAGGACTCCGCTGGAATGATGGCCATCGAGTTCACGGTCTCCCCGATCACCCGGATCAAAGGCTTCGACTTTGCGTACTTTGAGGGCCCCGGCGCCCCAGCGGAAGACCAAAAGCTCATGAGAATCACCGTCACTAAGGCCGGCACCCCCACTGTTCACATGCTGAGCTTGGGCGGTTGGTTGAGCGCTGATGTGAATGATGGCTTTGTCTTCAGTGCAAGTCATCACACTCGCAATAAGCAGGGCCACGTCCGCAAGGTCATCACGCAGGTACTACAGGGGGCAGATAGCATTGAGATTGCCGTCATGGATGGTAGAAACCGCGCAATTGTTCTCTCGGCCACTTTCCCACTCACGGGTGCTCAGCCTATCTTTGAAGCCCTGCTGAAAGGCATCTGAATGTCCATGGACGCAAGAAGAATGCACGCCAAGAAGACTTTAGTCTTTGCTGTGCTGGTACTCGCGGCATCCGTTGACGCCGCGGAACCGGAACCATTTCCGGGCCTGAATACCGTGGAAGTGAAAAGCGTGTTTCCAGAGTTCAAGATCCGCGTGCATTACGATCCTGCAATTTCGACTGTACGGAATCAGCCGCACGTCGGCAAAGACGGCGGCATTCCCATTGTAGACGTTCTGGATACCAGAATTGATCGAACATCCCGGGATCGCTTTACTATTACCTATACGGACGGACTGAGTGCGGATCCGGGGTTTCTCATATCGCCCGTAGGAACAGACGTGATCGTTGGAGATATCTGGGGGCTTGAGCTGTTTGTCCCAGGAAATGGAGCCGTATACGTTACGGGCCATACCAATAATCACTACAACCAGAGAAAACAATTCGTTCTGAAGAACGGAAAGTTTGTTGAGATTCGACAGCCCTTCTATTACGTTGGTCTGGACTCGAAAGCGAAGCAAGATATCACGATTTTTTCTGATAAGAGTGAGAAGGAGCCGGTCGCATCGATTCCTTCGGGAACACAGCTCACAGTGCTGCTCAACGAGGGTGAGCACTACCTCATCAAGACCCCAATGGGCTTGGTTGGCTGGACGCATTTCGTAGACCATGGTCAGGGTGCAGAACTGATCGAAGGGCTCTACTACCGTGGCGATTAGGCCCAACAATTCACTCGGCCTGACTCGCGGTGCCGGCGCACCGCGCGCTAGTGAGCTCAATCGTTAGAGCACATGCTCCGCTCCGTGCTCCTCCTCGTGTTCCTTTACGCAAGTAGCGTGTTGGCTGCCGAATCGAAGTCGATTGCGTTGCACACCACTGAGCGCCAGTTTCAAGACTTCATCGCGTCTCTCGAGGCGGCGGCCCGAAAGAAGGACGCATCGGCTGTCTACGCCTTGCTCGCCCCTGACTACTACATTGCCCGAGATTTTGGCGGTTCGTTTGATCCATCAGCACCACCAACCCGGAACTTCAGCGCGAACTTTGAATTCAACAACGCCAATCTCCGTCCCGAGTACAGAGATCACGGCTGGGTGGAATTTCGGCGTGCTATCTCCAGCAGGCACTTCGAGAAGAAACTCGACGGGCAACTGTGCACACCTCATGGGGCGCTCGACAAGAAGCCGTTTTCGCACTCCCAGTTGTGTTTCCGCAAGCACAACGATGGTTGGAGAATTCAGGGACACATCAATGGTGGTGACTGACACGATGCGCTCTCACCTCCAACGTTCTACATGGGTCGTTTTAACAACGCAAAAAGAACCCACCGTGATAAGCAAGCGGCGTCACCTTCATAACCCTGGAAGACAGACGGGCTTCGTGAACATCGTCCTCTGGCCCAAGGTCTTCGCGCACTACGCCACCCTAGCCAAGACCGCCACCTTCCTGGGCGTCACCGGAACCCTCCAGGCCGAGCAGGGAGTGGTCCACCTCGTCGCCGAACGCCTCTGGCGACCGCACCTGCACGCTGACCTCGCCACCGTCCCCAGCCGCGACTTTCAGTGATGTGAAGAAAGGAGATCTCCATCCCACGTGTCGTCACTCCTTTTCTGCTCTGGCCAGTCATTCCGTGCGTGACACGGAATCCAGTCCGGCTCTCTAGATACCGGCTTCCGCCGGTATGACGAACTCGCGGCACGCGGCGGGGAATGACCCCCCCAGTGGATTCAAGAGTTGCTTGGCCACCGGGATGTGACCACAACAATGATCTACGCTCACGTGTTGAACCGGGGCGGACGGGGGGGTCAATAGCCCGGCTGATCGGCTATAGCGCGGCCGAGATATGCCAGCCTTTATCAGCTTCTCAAGCGACTCACTAATAGTTCGGCCTTGTTGCGAGGTGCGCAACATGTTAGGCTTCGCGCATGATTCAATCGTTCCGACACAAGGGGCTCGGGAAGTTCTTTGCGTTAGGAAGCGCGGCGGGAATACAACCGCACCATGCTCAGCGACTGCGGATGCTGTTCGTGGCTTTGGATACGGCGCTGAATATCGAGGACATGAACGTTCCTGGGTTTCGTTTACACCCTCTGAAGGGATCGGAACGCGGTCGGTGGTCGGTGTGGGTCAACGGGAACTGGCGCGTCACCTTCGCATTCAAAGACGGACACGCCCACGTCTTGGATTATGAGGATTATCACTGATGGCGATGCACAATCCGCCCCATCCCGGGGAGTTCATTACTCAGGTCTATCTGGAGCCGAATCACCTGAGCGGCCGGGAGCTGGCTGCCAAGCTCGGTGTGGCGCCTTCGACATTGCATCGTATTCTGGTGGGCTCCAGCCGTCTCAGTCCGGAAATGGCACTGCGGCTCTCCAAGGCCCTCGGGCGTTCTCCCGAGAGCTGGCTTGCTATGCAGAACAACCATGATCTTTGGCAAGCGAAGCGGCGTCTACAACTCGGCAATGTTGGTAAAGTACGGCTCACGGCGACCTAACCCGACGTTCAACCGGACGCCGTATTCCGCCGGTGCGATGTTGGTTGTCGTGGCCCGCGACGGTTAACCTCGCGTTCGCCCGCTGAGAGGACACTCGCAAGACATGACTGATATGCTGGTCCGATTGTACGATCTGCCTGAAGTCGGACATCTCGTCAAGAGGCTCACCGAGCAAGGCATGGTGATTCGCCGTGCTATGGCTTACGAGAAGTCTCTCGTCGTTGACTGGGTGCGGGGCTCGTTCGGGGACGGCTGGGCCGGTGAGTGTGACGTTGCGTTCAGCAATCGTCCCGT
>NSJM01000094.1 GCA_002634395.1 Candidatus Methylomirabilis sp. | reverse complement strand
CAGCTTTTTGTCGGCCTGGATCTTCTCACGCACGATCTGCATGGTATCGGCCGGCTTGTCCTGCGCCAGCACCGGTAGGGCCATGGACCACAACAGCAGCGCTATAACCGTGCATCGGATACGCATCACTCTCTCTCCTTTTTCCATGGTGAATGGTGAACGCCACGTGATCATGGCGTCGGTCTATGGGATTTCTACTCCTTCACCTCGTTCCACATAGAGTAAGCCGAGCCCATTGAGCCGGTCTTCACTGTTCATTGTTCACCGCTCGTGGGCGGAGAACCTACTGCCGGTGCTGTGAACCACTGCTCCCGTGGCACCACCTTGGGCCCGTCCGGGTCGCCCTCGTAGGCCGGCGTCATGATCTGCACACCGTACTCGTTGAACGCATCGCGGATCACGATCATCAGGAGGGCGAGGAAGACCAGGTTCGGCAGGGTATGTAGAAACGCCGTCCCCATGGTGCGGAGGGGATCCAGAACCATCGCGAACAGTCGCTTCGCCAGCGGCCGGGTCCAGGGATAGAGGCCAAGCACCAGATTCAGATACCCATAGACGATCGCCAATATCGCCACGACGCGCAGCATCTTGATGAGGCCGTACCCCATCGCCCGCAGTTGCTGTGCCTGAATCAACTGGTGAGATCGGAGCTCCACGGCTTCGATCCGGGACCAGGTACAGCAGGTGGGCCTTCGCCTCCGGACAATCCGCGCGGAAACGCAGCAACGCGCGCAGATCGTCTGGGCGGACGTTGTGGGCCATTTTTACCTCGAACGCGCGCAGACCGCGTTCACCATACAGCACACAATCCACTTCGTCACCCGTGCCCGTGCGCCAGTAATGCCGGCGATAGTCCAAGTCGCGGCAGTCGTTGATCGCGCGCACGTGTTGTAAGAACAGTGTCTCCAATGCTGCGCCGTGAATCTGCTCCGGGGCGTCCAACGGTCCACGTGGGCGGATGGCTTGAAATACCCCCGCATCGAAGTAATAAAATTTCGGATGTGCGACCAGGTGGCGTTTGGCGCGCTTGGTGAAGACAGGTACGCGAAACGCAATCAGCAGATCTTCGAGAATTCGGTGCGAGGCGGGTTGGCAAGACAACCCTTACGCGTACACTAATGCAAGGCGAGTCCCAACCAATACGCCTCTTCGATATCAAGAACCCCGAGGACCTGGCCCGCCTCGCCGAACCGATGCCGGCCCTCAAGCCTTTGAGGGGACTGGTTGTCATCGACGAGATCCGGCCGCACAGGTAGTATGCCATGCCGGGAAACTATTCCTTGCCCTTCGCCTAGTCCGGGCGTTTGTTGCGCAGGCGGCGGATGCACCACTCGGCGAGCACGGCGGCGCGCAGATTTCGAGTGCATGTGGTGCTCATCTGTTGTTGCTAAGGGGCGTAGAGCCTCCGGTCCCCGGACCACGTTCTCATTTCTTTTTTCCCTCGGCGCCGCGGGCGCCCTTCACGAACCCTGCCTGCTTGCCCCCCTCCAGTAACCGCTTGGCGTCCAGCATGCCGTAAAGCTGGATGAGCTTGGCCACGAGCCCGGTCCAGCCGGTCTGATGGCTGGCGCCCAGCCCCGCGCCGTTGTCACCGTGGAAGTATTCGTAGAAGAGGATGTGATCGCGCCAGTGGGGGTCGGCCTGGAACGTCTCCGTCCCGCCGTACACCGGACGCCGACTGCGCTCATCGCGCAGGAAGATCCGCGTGAGCCGGTCGGCGATCTCCTTGCTCACCTCGAAGAGGTTCATCATCTTCCCGGATCCTGTCGGGCATTCGATCTTGAAGTTGTCGCCGTAGTACAGGTAGAAGTTCAGGAGCGCCCGGATGATCATCGCGTTCACCGGCATCCAGATCGGCCCTCGCCAGTTGGAGTTGCCGCCGAACATCCCCGTGTTCGACTCCGCCGGCAGGTAGTCCACCCGATGCTCCTGGCCGTTGGTATGGAAGACGTACGGGTGCTGCTCGTGGAACTTTGAGAGCGCGCGGATGCCGTAGGGGCTCAGGAACTCGTTCTCGTCGAGCATCTTGGCGAGAATCCTGCGCAGTTGCTCCGGGTTGACCATGGCCAGAATCCCGCGCTCGGCTACGCCCAAGTAACCGGGACCCGTGGGATGGATGGTTGTCAGCAGTTCAGGTATCCGGCGCCAGCGTTCAGCCATCTCAGCCAGCGCCCTTGGGATGCGCTCCCGCTGCCATTGTTCGATGACCGTCGTCGCACATAAGGGCAGCAGCCCCACCATCGAGCGCACCTTGAGCCGTGTGGTGCTGCCGTCCGGGAGCCGCAACAGGTCGTAGTAGAAGCCGTCCTCCTCATCCCACATCCCGTCCTGCCCAGGCCGGTTCATACCCGCGGCGATATAGAAGAAATGCTCAGCGAACTTGATGACCATGTCCTCGTAGGTGCGGTCGTGGACAGCAAGTTCCACCGCAAGCTCGCACATGTTCTGGCTGAACAGGGCCATCCAGGCCGTGCCGTCGGCCTGTTCCAGATGGCCGCCGGTAGGGAGCGGGGCGCTGCGGTCGAAGACGCCGATGTTGTCGAGGCCGAGGAAGCCCCCCTCGAACACGTTTTTGCCGAAGCGGTCCTTGCGGTTCACCCACCAGGTGAAGTTCAGCACCAGCTTGTTGAATGCCGACCTGAGAAAATCGAGGTCCGTCTCGCCGCGCAGGGCCTGCTCGGTGCGATGGAGGAACAGGGTGGCAAAGGCGTGGACGGGGGGGTTGACGTCGCTGAAGTTCCACTCGTAGGCGGGCATCTGGCCGCTGGGGTGCAGGTAGACGCCGCGCAGCATCAGCTCCATCTGCTGCTTGGCAAAATCGGGGTCCACGATCGCGAGCGGGAGCGTGTGGAAGGCCAGATCCCACGCCGCGTACCAGGGGTACTCCCATTTGTCGGGCATCGAGATGATGTCCTGATTCAGCATGTGGAACCACTCCGAGTTCCGGGAGTTTCGATAGCCGTGATGGAGAGGGTTGGAGTGGTGCTCGTCCAGCCAGTTGTCACCATCGAAGAAGAAGAACTGCTTGCTCCACAGCATGCCGGCGATGGCCTGGCGCATCACATTGGCCGCGTCCGGAGAGACGGACGGCGGGGTCACCGAGCGATAGAACTCGTCCGCCTCCTCCCGTCGGACGGCCAGGGTCTTGTCAAACTCCTGGCCGAAGGAGGATGGGGCAGTAGCCTGGCCGGTCAGGCGCAGCCGCACGGTCGCCGACTGACCGGGGCCCACCATGAGCCGATAGTGCGCTGCGGCCTTGGTGCCCTGCTTGTCCGGGTTCACTGCGCCCTGATCGCCCTGCACCACGCAGTTGTTGATGCCGTCCTTGACGTGCGGGCTCTCGTTCTTTTGCCCGGGGAAAAGCCGCTCGTGGTTCGTTTCGTTCTCGGTGAAGAGCAGCGGCACCTCGCCTTCGCAGGAGAGGATGAATTCTCCCAGCAGCGGATGCGTCACCGAAGCCGCGCTCGTGCCCGCCGCTGTCTCGATCTGCTTCAAGTGTGGCTTCTCGGCAGCCCGGTTGGATTCGGCAATCCACGAGGACCAGTCGTTGCGGAACCAGAGCGTCGGCAGGAGATGCAGTTCCGCCGCGTCCGGCCCCCGGTTCCACGCGGTAATCTGCACCAGGATGTCTTCCGGCCCGGCTTTGGCATATTCCACGAAGACATCGAAGTAGCGGTCGTCCTTGAAGACGCCGGTGTCGAGGAGCTCGTACTCCATCTCGTCCCGGGTGCGACGACGGTTCGTCTCCACCAGGTCGGCGTAGGGAAATGCCGCCTGCGGGTACTTGTAGAGGTACTTCATGTACGAGTGGGTCGGCGTCGAGTCGAGATAAAAGTAGTATTCCTTGACGTCTTCGCCGTGATTGCCCTCGGAGTTGGTCAGTCCGAAGAGCCGCTCCTTGAGGATCGTGTCCCGGCCGTTCCACAGGGCCAGCGCGAAACAGAGGCCCTGCTTGTCGTCGGAAATACCGGCGATGCCGTCCTCGCCCCAGCGGTAGGCGCGCGAGCGGGCATGATCGTGGGTGAAAAAATTCCAGGCATCGCCGTTCTCACTGTAATCCTCGCGTACCGTCCCCCACTGCCGCTCCGAAAGATACGGTCCCCATTTCCGCCACGGCGCTTGCTTCGTGCATGCTTCCTCCAGACGACGTTGTTCCGAGTTCACCTGTAGCCTCCTTTTGATGTTCACCTACGGTGGTGTGGTTTCGTTAGCGTCCGGTCATCGAGCCTTACGGCAGACCGGCTCTATGGCTCTCGTCTTTCATCATTCTTCCTCGCGCGGGATCGTTTTTACCGCCGTTGCGATGTCCCGGCTGAGCGCGCCGATCAGCCGACTTGTGGCCGCCACCAGGGTCTCGTAGTCGCCGCCCGCCGATTCAGTCAGGCTCGACTTCCCCGTGGTGAGCAGCGCCTTACTCTCTCTACCGAAGACGCTCCAGCGGGCAATTAGCACGCACTCGCCGCCGAGGCGCCCCTCCAACTGTGTTACCTCCACGGTCACCTCGTAATCCGGCTGGGCGCCCTTGGGCCAGGGGAACGCGGCCACGCGATCTGTCGGGATCAGACCGGCCAGGTTCTCGGCGAGAATACGGGGAAACGTCTCCGCGAGGGGCGCCGCCCAGCGGTCGAACTCCGCAAGATCCAGCGTGTTCGGACCGGCACGAGTCACGATCTGCGGCCGATCGAGATAGTCCGGCAGCGCCACTCGACGGATCCCCACCGCGAGGCCGGCATTGGACGGCACGGCGGGGTTCGATGTTTCAATGCCCACCACAGGAGTCAGGACGTAGAACCTCGTGTGCGGGGAGCCGGCGCAGCCCGCGGCCGCCGCCACCCACCCGCCCAGCGCCAGTACCGCCAGCCGTTTGACGAAGGTACGCATCACTTGCCTCCCGCCGCACCCTTGCCAAACAGCAGCGCGTCAGGGTGCCTCTCGAGGTAATCGCTCAGTGTCCGGATGGACCGCAGCGCAGCCGAGAGTTCCCGAAGGGCGCCCGTCAGCTCGTGCTGCATGGAGGATGTCTCGGCTACCGTTTCAGTGACCGTCCCCAGGGTTCGCTGCGCCCCCTCCAGGGTGGTCCGTGCCGCAGTCAACGTCTTCTCCACGCTCGCGACCGCCGGTCCCACCTGCCCGCCCACGTCCTGGACGAGCTTTTGGGTATCCTTCAGGGTGTCGCGTGTGGCCTCGAGCGTCTTGGCGACGTCAGTCGTCAGCGGCCTCACCTCGGCGTCCATGTGCTGTGCCAACTCCCGGAGGTCGCGGGCCGCGGCGCTCAGAGAGCGAATGGTCTCCTTCAGCTCTGGCGCGTTGATGAGCCGGTCCACCCCCTGGATCGTCTTGAGCGCCGACTGGGTAATCTCGTCGATGGGGAGGTTTTCGATGGTTCTGGCAAGCTTTTCCGCGCTCGAGGGAATCGTCGGCATCTCGAGGAGGTCGGGGTTGAGCCCGGTCAGGTGGACCGGCGTGTCCGGGTGGAAATCCAGCGCGACCGCCAACTGGCCCGTCACGAAGCTCTGTGTTTCCAGTTGAGCGCGAAGGCCCCGCTCAATCATGATCTTCACCCCAGGGGCGCCCTTCTCGAACCTGATCTCGCCCAAAGCGGACGTGAACCGATCAGCCTCAATCTCGAAGAAGACCGGTGTGCGAATTTTTATCTCCTTCGGATCGACAACCACCTTGATATCAGTGACTGACCCGATCTTTACCCCCTGGAACGTGACCGGTGAGCCGATGGCCAGGCCCTTGACCGACTCATGGAAATAGCCGACCCACACCTGGGTCTGGCGGAAAAACTTCCCGCCGCCGAACACCACCAGGCCGCCGACGGCGAGGACGATCGCTCCCAGGACGAAGGCCCCGATCAGCGCCGGGTTCGCTTTCTTAGCCATGCCTCATGGTCCTTCCGACTCGCCGCGGGTGAGAAAACGCCGTATCTTGGGATCCGGCGGGTGCTCCAGCAACTCCTTCGGATTACCGGCGGCGATCATGGTCTTGGTGTCCGCGTCCAGGAAGACCGAATTGGTCGCGATGGCGAAGATGCTGGGAAGTTCGTGTGTGACGATCACCACGGTGGCGCCCAGACTGTCGCGGATCTCGAGGATCAGATCGTCAAGGAGGCGCGAGCTGATGGGGTCCAGGCCCGCCGAGGGCTCGTCGAAGAACAGGATATCCGGGTCCAGCGCCATGGCGCGGGCCAGGCCCGCCCGCTTGCGCATGCCCCCGCTGATTTCGGAGGGGTAGAACTCCTCGAATCCGGCGAGCCCCACCAGCGCGAGCTTCAGCGAGACGATCTCCCGGATCTCGGCGGGGCTCAGGTCGGTGTACTCCCCGAGCGACAGGGCGACGTTCTCGGCCAGCGTCATCGAGCTCCAGAGGGCGCCGCTCTGGTAGAGTACACCGAAGCCGCGCATCATCTGCTCCCGCTCGGCCGGTTCGGCGGCCCAGAAGCTCCGGCCGTCGTAGAACACGTCCCCGCGCGCCGGCTGGATCAGTCCGATCATGTGCCGGAGCAGCGTACTCTTGCCGCAGCCGCTCCCCCCCATGACGACGAAAATGTCGCCCCGGCGCACCGTGAAGCTGAGATTGCGCTGGATCACCCGGTCGCCGTAGAGCATATCCAGGTCGCGAACCTCGATGCGAGCCTCCGGCAAGGCCATCGCGGGCCGCCTCCTTAGAGCCCGATCAAGTTAAAGATGACGGTCATGAGCGCGTCCGACACGACGATGAGGACGATCCCGGTCACTACCGCCGAGGTGGTCGCCGCCCCCACCGCGGCAGAACTTCGCCCGCACTGAATCCCCCGGAGGCACCCTGCAATCGCCACCAGCACGCCAAACACCGAGGCCTTGATGAGCCCAGCCAGGGCGCTGTCGAGCCCTACAGCCTCCACCGTGCGCAGGTAATATTGGGTCGGGCCGATGTCCAGCATTCCGATCCCCACGGCTGCCCCGCCCACGATCCCCAGGAGGTCGGCATACACGCACAGGAGCGGCATCATCAAGGCCAGCGCAAGCATCCGGGGCAGGGCCAGGAATTCCATCGCCGGGATGCCGAGCGTCGTCAGGGCGTCGATTTCCTCATTCACCTGCATGGTCCCGAGCTGGGCGGCGAAGGCCGCACCCGTCCGGCCCGCCATGATGATGGCGGCCATCATCGCTCCCATCTCCCGAGTCATGCCGATCGCCACGAGGTCGGCGACGTAGACTTGGGCGCCGAACTGCTGGAGCTGGATCGCTCCGACGTAGGCCAGGATGACCCCCACCAGAAAGCTGATCAGCGTCACGATGGGCAGCGCCTGCGCTCCGACCTCCTGTATGACCAGCAGGAAATCCGAGCGCCGGTATCGCGCTCGTCCCACAAGGAACTTGAGGAAAGCAACAAACGCCTCGCCCAGGAAGGCGAGCATGACCCTCGCTTCCCGCCACGCCGCGAGTGCGCCAGTCCCCACCCGGACGAGCAGGGAGATCGACCGGGCGGCCGACCCCGTGTCCTTGCGCCCGGGCACTGCGGCGGCCAAATCGAGTAGCCGTCCGACGCCCTCAGGCAGTCCGGTCCGATCGATCGCGATCCCCCGATGCTCGGCCTCGGCAATCAGCTTAGTCAGAAAGATCAGCAGACTGCTGTCCCAGCCTGTCAGGTCCCGGGTATCAAAGGCGATCCGCCGGATCGAGGAGCCCGATTCAACCTGCCGCTGCACTTCCGAGATGGATGGGATCTTCGCCTGGAGCATCCAGGCGCCAGAAAGCCGGATCTGGAGCGCGTCGCTTGTCGGGCGGTCGAAGCCGAGCGCCCCGGTCTGGTGCGATGTGGGTATCATGAGGGCACAAAGGAGTCACGTGCGGGCCACGTCGCCCCTCCACGTGTCCGTAAACGGCGGTGGTTGCTCATGGGTAGCGCCCCCCCTGTGGTTGAGGAACGGTAGCAATCTCACGCTTTCATCCAAACAGGCAGAGCTTATAATTCGGTACCTTATCAGGCAACGCGGCACCTGTCAACGGCTGAACGGCGCCCGCAGGTGCGTTGTCCCAATAGCAGTGGAATCGTGCAACTTGAAGCGCCCGCCTTGCCGGGTAATTCCCGACGACGGCTACACCACGATGGCGGACGTGCCCTCATTGAGGCAACCGATCAAACTTCAGCGCCTTGAGGGGGGCATCGCTGAGTTGAAGCAGGCCGGCGCGCGAACTGTCGAGGTCAACGGTAATCCACAGCGCCGCGCCAATCAGAAACGCCAGGGCCACCGGCAACGGGGCGCGCCTGCGCCCGCCCATTCCGCAGACGTAGCCCGTGACGCCTACCGCCAACAGCGAGCACGCCATGAGCAATGCCATGATGATGGGCGGCAAACGTTTTCGTCCGGCGGCCAAGCGAGTGGCGTGCAGGTTGATGACCTCATTGATCGGTATGAGAACGCCCATCATGACCGACGACTTGGCCGTGACACCGGCAATGGCCGCGCTCCAGATCCCCGCATGCAGCCGGTCAATTTCGGCCAACGTAGCGGGTTCTATGCCGTGGCGTAGTCGGCTGGACAGGTCAATGCGGTGCTCCGTGTAACGTTTCAGAGCCGCGTGCAACTCTGACTTGTACGGCTCGTCCAGCAGGTCCGCGCGCAGGTACGCCGTGCCGATCGCGTTCGCCTCCTGCACGATGAGATCCTGGCGCTCAAGAAAACGGCCGCCGGCCGCTGCGAAGGTGAAGGCCAGCAGAAGCCCGAGCAGGCCGAGGATGGCGCCCTGTACGGCGCCGACCGCCGCACTAGCGCGCGGGTCGGCGTCGGTGGTCGCGCGCCGACCGACCACGAACCCCACTTCCAACGCGATAAGCAGCAAGGCGAGAATTCCGCCGGCAATCAGCAAGTCTTCAAGAATCGCGCTCACGGTTTGCGGCCTCCTATTGAGTCTTGCGTGAGAAATGGCACACGAATTATATGCCTATCCGTTCGGCCTTGTCGAAGGCTGTCCCGTCTATGGTTCGACAGGCTCACCATGAACGGAAAGGGGACATCCGCTGTCCGCATTACTTTTGCAAGGCTTAATAATCGCAGGGCTACAAGGATCTTTTGTCGGCGGGGTCATCTGTTACGTTAAGAAATGCCCCAGCCTCGGACCGTGCAGTAGAGGCGCCAGGGTCTCCGACGGCATGGCGGCCGAGGCTGGGGATAATCTGAGATCACTTCACCAGGGGGATCTTATCGGCAAGCTCGAACCGCACCAGAGCGCGGATCTTGTTCTCGATCTGGATGTAACGCGCCACCTTGGCATCAGGAAGCGCCTTCTCGAGCTTTGGGACGTACGACCGCTTCAGTGCAACCTCGGCCTCCTCGATGGCTAACGCCTCATTGAGTAACCTCTTCGCTGTTTCGTTCGGCACCAGGCCCTGGTTGTAGGCGTCGGCATAGTCGGCGATGACCTTCGCCAGTCGCTTGTCGATCTGCTCCAGGTCTTTTTGGAAGGCATCGTAAATGGGCCAAAATGCCTTTTCCTGCGGTCCGGTCAGACCCACATTAACCGCCACCAGCAGCTTTTTGTCCGCCTGAACCTTCTGGCGAAGGATCTCCATGGTGCTCGCGCCCTTATCCTGGGCAGTGGCGGGCAGTGCGACAGCGACAGCAAGAACGACTAGGACGATTCGTAGTAGAAGCATCAGCGAGTCTCCTTTCGTTAGTGTGGGTGGCTAAGACGCTGGAGCGAGCCTTGTCAGAGACAGTACGCTGTTCTTTAGGGTCAATTCGGACTCAGTTGTAACTATCGAGGTGCGTTCTGAAGCGTTTGTCGCCGACCTTCAGGCCCGCGAGCAAATCCTGTTTGACATAAGACTATTTTGGTCATGGCATCGGTTTGTTAGAATCGGGCCTTCTCAGGTGATTTCCACGGTCCTTGGGCCGCACCCCGTTGGGACGGGTGCGGGCCCGGTGAGTTGAGTCAGCGTTTCGTTCAGCGTAACGTCACTTCTGGCCGCCACCGCCGCCCTCCTGACGCTTCTCCGGCA
>NSJM01000093.1 GCA_002634395.1 Candidatus Methylomirabilis sp. | reverse complement strand
GACACGGTCTCCTTTCACGTTCTGGTTGATGCCGATTCGTCGGCTGCACGGCGCTATGGAGTCACAGATCTCCCAACGACGTTCATTCTGGACCGGAATAGCGTCGTCAGGGAAAGAATACTCGGCGAAACCGGCGTAGAGATGTTTGAACCGTTGGTGAAGCCATTGCTCTAACTCTCGCGGAGGTGTTCATGAAAAACATATGGATACTCGCACTATTATGTGTCTGTCTGATTCCGGGAGTCGTATATGCGGATAATGATGGGACGAAAACCGAGGGAGTGTACAGTGAAGATGCTCAACCGGAGGGCAAGCGGGAAGAGTGTCGGATCTGCGGCATGTGGATCGATCAATACCAACGGACCGCCGCGGAGTTAGTCTACAAAGACGGCACGAAGGAACATACGTGCGGGGTTGCCTGCCTGTTCCGCATTCTGGACGATGAGGGGGTAGAGGCTTTCAGATCTATTACCGTGAGAGACTGGAATACGGGCAATCGGGTGGACGCACGGGAAGCCACGTATGTGATCGGAAGTCGAATCATCCCGGAGATGATTCCGAATATCATCGCGTTCGAAAGAGCGACAGACGCAGAGGCCTTCCAGACCAAAGAAGGCGGTGAATTGATCGGCTTTGGGAGGGGTCTGCAGATTATCACGCCCCGTGGCCAGACAGTGCCGTTCCGGCTCCAGACTGCCGTGACAACGGGGAAAGGATCGTTCGGAATCGGGGTGGGATTCGGCTATGTGCGAAGGGACGATATTAAGCTCGGCTCGGACAGCCGGGATCCGCACAAGTTTATCAGCAGTCGTGCCCAACAACCGCGCGCCCCAAGAAGGGTTGAATCGTACGGCCAATCGCTCTTTATTAATTACGGGATCACCGACCGGCTGGCGGTCCTGGCAAATCTACCATATTTCGAAAGAGAAACCAGCCGGTTCGACAAAAATCTACAGACCGGTGAGATCACGACCATCGACGCTGATGCCGCCGGCTTGGGCGATCTCGATCTTCGTTTTCGCTATAACCTGTGGCGGAATACCATTCAGGATACATGGGTGACGGCAACACTGACGACAACCGTCCCCACCGGGAGATTCAATAAGGCGTTCATCGACAGCCCTGCATTGCAGCCCGGGGCCGGCGCCCCATCCGTTGGGGGCGGACTGCTGTTCTCCTACAGTTGGCGAGATCTGTGGTTTCACTCCTCCGCGACGTACACCGGCAGGCTGCGAAACGGCGACGAATACCGATTTGGTAACGAAGCCGGCGCCGGTGTAGCGGTCCATTATACGCCACGCTATGACATGATGTTGGGGATCGAGGCGGACGCAGTCCATGCTGAAAAAAATGAGTTTAAAGGGGTAACAGTCGGCAACACCGGGGGAACCAGGGTGAATCTTACGTTCGTCGCCGACTGGAGATTTCTCCTCGCGCTGGGCGGCAATTTTACGTTGCGGGCCGCCATGGGGTTGCCGATCCATGAAGATTTGAACCATCGCACGATCGGACCGAGAGAGCAGGTCCAGCTCGGCGGCGGCTATTTCGGTAATATCGCTCTCACCTACGCCACCCGCTTTCCGTTTATTGAGGAGTAAGGTTTATGTCGGCTCCTCCGTGCGTGTTTCCTACCTCGGACACATATTCAGTTTTTGTAGCACCCGTGAGCACGCATGAGTAGACACATTCCTTCGAACAAGTTAAGAATGATGCCGACGGTAGGTCCTCATCTGATGGGTAGCGCGAAGGGAGACTGTCTTACCAAATGCCGCTCTTGAAGAGACCAACCAGGGTCGCATCGCCCCTTAGACCACTTGCCATATCAGCGCTTGGTCTCTATCTGCTGGTTCACGCATTCCTCATTTTATGTCTCGTCCACCCTCACAATGCACACCTCCAAGGTCAGGCAGACGGTCATCCCGTTTCCGTCTGTGCCTGGATCCACAAAACGGTTGCCTCTCATGTGCCGTCGTCACGGGTACTTTTACCGTTGGCTGCGGCTCTCCTGTTCGTATTCCTCCCGTCACCTCAGCACGCTCCACAGTTTTCTCCGATCAGACTGACCGGTCGCTCCCCACCCCTGCTCGCCTTCGTATAAGCCTTTCACTCGCATATTCGATCAGTACACACTAACACGAGATCGCTTGAGCTAGAACACCTGAGCCATTTCAGGTTTCTGCCGGGCCCTCAGCTTTCAACAGTCAACCGTCAGCTTCTCTGATACGTCTCCGCACTGTCTCTGGCTGAAGGCTGGCTGCTGACGGCTGTTGTTGAAGGAACTGGAGGTGTCATCATGGGAAACGTCCATACCAAAGCACCGAATCGAGCGGTAAACCGACGCAGATCCGCCAAAAAGCAAGCGTACGAATCTCGCGATTACTTCGGTGAGGCGCTCCGTATTCTTGATCATGACATGACGCTCGAGCCGCAACGCGAACACCTGGTCACGTTATGGGGGTTGGTGACCGGTCTAACGCGGCGGCTGACGCAAGCGACGGTCGGGTGCCAGGATTGTCGCAACACCGTTATTCGAGCAGAGTATCTCACGCGCGCCACAATACCGACAGATGAACAGATCGCCTCGACCTGCTGATCGCTACGGCAGGGCTCTGCAACACACGCATCGCACGATGGCAGGAGGCCATGTTTAAAACCGGCCACGGGCGAACGAGTCTTCTCCCGCCCGCCCTTCCTGCCGGGGGTCGGGCTAGTTCTCAGCGGCAGGGAATTCCTCCCTCGAAGCGGATGAGCCGCCTCGGGACCGCCGTTCCTCAGCCGGCGGTCCCGAGGCTCACCGCAGCAAGTGGAGGATCGCGTACGGCATCACGCACTCTGCACAGTGAAACGCAATACACGCGACACACGTAACTACGCAATCGACCTTTTCGAGGGAAGGAGACATGCATGAAACAACGCGAACGTCAGCGCACGTGCAGACGTACAGCGGCCCTTGTGGGGGTGGCCACACTGCTCACATGGGGTGCCGTGGCACACGCAGAGGAAGAAAAGACAACAGATGAGGTGACAACACTTAAGGAGGTCGTCGTCAGGTCTACCACCATCAACGACGTCTTTGTGCCGTTGAACGCATCGGTCATCGATGCGCCGAAGTTGCAGGTGCTGGCGCCGGCCACCAGCGACACGGCCAGTCTTCTGCGAGACATCCCTGGCGTCAGCCTCTACGGCGGCGGCGGCATCTCCAGCCTGCCGGTGATTCACGGCATGGCAGACGACCGCCTGCGTATCAAGGTCGACGGCATGGATTTGATGTCCGCATGCCCTAACCACATGACCCCGCCGCTGTCCTATATCGACCCATCCAACGTGGGGACCCTGAGGGCGTTCGCCGGCATCACGCCCGTCAGCGTCGGCGGGGACAGCATCGGGGGTACAATTCTGCTGGAGTCCTCGGCGCCGGTGTTCGCCGCCCCCGGCCAGGCCCCTCTGCTCACAGGCCATCTCAGCTCGTTTTATCGCAGCAATAACAAAGCGCGAGGTGGCGACTATTCGGCCACCTTCGCAACCGACATCTTCAGCGCGACCTACAACGGATCGGTGGTCCATGCCGACAACTACACGGCAGGCGGGAACTTCAAGCCCGCCGGTCCTGCTGCTGTCGACAAGCCGGGGAATATTCTTGACGGCGATGAAGTTGGCTCCAGCTCGTATAAGGCCGAAAACCACAACTTGGCCTTCGCGCTAAAACAAGGCAACCATCTGTTCGAAGGAAAATTCGGTTACCAGTATATCCCGGAGCAGGGTTTCCCCAATCAGCGCATGGACATTATCAGCAATACCGAGTGGCGGCAGAACCTGCGCTATCTTGGCCAGTTTGGGTGGGGCTCGCTGGAAGCCCGCGCCTATCATGAAACGGTCCGGCACGATATGGATTTCGGCGACGATAAACAATTTCAATATGGCATAGCGCCAGGGATGCCGATGAACTCCGACAGCAGAAACCTTGGCGGCGTCCTCAAGGCCAACATTGATGTCACCAAAGACCATACGGTCCGACTCGGCGGCGAGTATCAGTATTATCGGCTGCACGACTGGTGGCCGTCGTCCCCCCGCACGTTGCCACCCGGCGTCATGATGGGGGGCATGGCGCCGAATACGTTTCAGAATATCGACGACGGCACGCGCGAGCGCAAGGCGGTGTTTGCCGAATGGGAGACGCGTCTACATCCGCAATGGCTGACGCTGCTGGGCGCCCGGTATGAGCGGGTCGAGATGGATGCCGACGACGTACACGGCTACAACGATACGATGTATGGGTTTGCAGCAGACGTCTTCAATGCCCGCAATCACGACCGCAACGACAACAACTGGGATCTTACCGCGCTTGCCCGCTTTACCCCGACGGCGATGCTCAGCCTCGAATTCGGCTACGCGCATAAGATGCGCTCGCCGAATCTCTATGAGCGGTACACCTGGTCGACAAATGGCATGGCGATGGTCATGAATAATTTCAAGGGCGACGGAAACGGCTATGTCGGCAATCTGGATCTGGATCCGGAAAAAGCGCACACCCTGAGCGGTACCGTCGACTGGCATGCCGCGGATCGTACCTGGGGGTTCAAGGTCACGCCGTACTACACCCATGTCACCGACTACATCGACGCGAAACGCTGCTGCGGCGGTCAGGCAAATGAGACTGCTGTGAACAAGTTTGTTCTTCTCCAGTACGTCAACCAGACGGCCCGGCTCTGGGGTGTCGATGTCTCCACCCATATGCCGTTAGCAAAGCTGAACGGCGTGGGCGAATTCAACCTTGCGGGACTGTTCAACTACACGAACGGCAAGAACCGCACCACGGGCGACGATCTCTACAACATCATGCCGCTGAACGGGAAGTTGGCGCTGACACATAAGCTTGGCGGATTCGACAGCGCCGTCGAGATGGTGATGGCCAAGGGCAAGAACAATATCTCCGATGTGCGGAATGAAATCAAGACGTCGGGTTATATTCTGGCCAATCTGCGCGCCGGCTATAACTGGAAGTCGATGCGGCTCGATTTCGGCATCGATAACCTGCTCGACAAATATTACTCCATGCCGCTCGGGGGTGCCTATACCGGTCAGGGCATGACGATGGGCCTCAACTCAATACCGTGGGGCACTGCCGTTCCCGGCATGGGACGTTCGTATAACACCAGGCTGACCTACAGGTTCTGATTCGGCGCATCTACTGATCACAGTAACCCACGAAGCCCACAACACAAGGAGAAGAACATGCAACAAGCGAGACCAATTCTTCTGGCGGCCCTTCTGGCCACGGCTTTCATCTCTACGGATGCATGGGCATTTCCGCACGCCAATATCCGATCCAAGGATACCCTTGATGCCTATAGCGGCAGGAACTATCAAGAAGGAACGAGCGCTGTCCTGAGTATTAACATAGGCCACGGATGTACCATGTCGGAGGAGTCGTATACGACCCGGATGGTCACGGCGCTTTTCCCCAACGGCCTCGACCCGGATCTTGGCGGCATCGCCTATACCACCGACGGGACGACAAACTACGAGGGCAACGCACTGTTCGGAATCAAGCCTCTGGTGGATTACGACTGGAAGGAGATCGTACCGATCAAGGGCAATGTCCCGACCTACTATAATCACGGCGTGAAGACAACGGACGTTCGGGCCATTCATTGGCGTTGGGGGTATATTCCGGACAACTTCGTGGGGTATGCGGACGTCAGCGTCAGTTTCCCAAAATTTCGACCTGACACGTGTTACAACAAGATTACCGTGGATATCCCGGTCGTCCAGTACTGCTCGGCGGATTCGAAACATCAGGAAGATCACGTGTGGAAACGAGACAGACTTAAAAAGAAAGACCTTCACAGGATCTATGCGTGGATGAAGGCGCCCACATCCATGTTTCCGACTGAGACGATTGTTGCCCCAGGCTATGTCGCGTCTCTGACCATTGTCAGGAACCTTACCACCAATCCGCTGCCGCCATCCTGTGGGGGAACAGGACAGACACTCGAGCTCTATCCCACAGCAGCCGATATCGACATGTATTTGCCGCCTCTTGACGGCGACTTGCCAAGCAGTGGCGGCGGCGGTAGTGGCGAACATGTACATTGACACTTGAAAAACCTCCATGGTAGAGTTGCTCTACTCCTGTAACCGGGTGGTTGCAGGACGTTCGAGGGAAGGAATGCGCGTCGGGAAGGGAGTGGGCAACCTATCACGAGGAGGACGGAAGGATGAGGCGGAGGTTGGCAGCAGCAGCATTGGTTCTGGGAATGGTGACGTTGGTGGGCAGCGGTATATCCTGGGCGGCAAAGTCTCATATGACTGAGGCGACCGAGCACACCCAGGCAGCCGCCGAGCACGGCAAAGCGGGACATGCCGATGTAGCAGCGACACACGCGACAGCGGCCCTACAACATGCCGAGGCCGCTCAGAAGGAGAAGGCCGACCCCCATAAGGAAGCGGCCATCAAAGGATTGAAGGAGGCCGTTGAGCACGGCAAGGCTGGACACGCCGATGTCGCCGGCAAGGCCGCTGCAGGGGCACTCGAACATCTCAAAGCGGTAAAGTAAGAACGCCTCTCTACTCAACGAATGAAGACAATAGGCAGGAAGATTTCCTTCCTGCCTATTGTCTTTCTTAATTCTTCAGTTGCTATCGACCTTCAGCCTAAACCCCTGCGTTACGCATCCGCATTATAATTCAGATTCGGTGACAGCCACCGCTCCACCATCCGCACATCCATCCGTTTGCGCCGCGCGTAGTCCGACACCTGGTCCCGTTCGATCTTTCCGACCGCAAAATAGGTCGCCTCGCGGTGGGCAAAGTAGAGCCCGCTCACCGAGCTGGTCGGAACCATCGCACAACTATCCGTCAGGCGAATACCGGCGTTGCGCTCCACTCGTAGAAGATCGAAGAGCGTGCGTTTCTCGGAGTGATCCGGACAGGCTGGATAGCCGGGAGCGGGACGGATTCCCCGATACCTTTCTCGAATCAGATCCTCGTTGGTAAGCTGTTCTCCGACTCCATACCCCCACTCTGCTCGAACTCGGCGATGCAGGCATTCCGCGAAGGCCTCCGCCAGGCGATCGGCTAACGATTTGGCCAGAATAGAGGTATAGTCATCATGGGAGGCTTCATATTGCGCGCAGAGGGCATCGAGGCCATGGCCGGTTGTCACGGCAAACGCGCCGAGATAGTCCGGACGTCCGGTTGATCTGGGCGCGATAAAATCGGCCAGCGCCAGGTTACATTGCCCCTCGGCTTTAGGCAGTTGCTGGCGAAGCGTATGAAATGTTGCCAGCACCTGCGACCGCGAATCGTCGGTATAGAGTTCGATATCGTCGTCCACACTGTTCGCCGGGAAGAACCCATAGACCGCCCTGGCGATAAGACGCCGATCACGGACGATCTGCTCCAGCAGGTGTTGGCCGTCCTCGAACAACTCCCTGGCCTTGGGCTTCTGCAAGATCTCAGGGTACCGGCCCCGCATCTCCCACGCATGAAAGAACGGGGTCCAATCGATATACGGTACAATCTGGTCGAGTGGAAACTCGTCCAGCATGCGGATGCCGATGGAAGATGGCGTGGGAATGTCCGCCGCGCGCCAATCAAGAAGGAGTTTCCGGTCGCGCGCCTGGGTCAGCGTCAGCAGCGCTCTCGGTTCGCGGTCCTCATACGCCTGCCGCACCCGCTCCTGGTCCAGTCGATTATTTTCGATGAACGCCGATCGCTGGTCCCGGCTTGAGAGATGGCCGGCAACCACGACAGCCCGCGAGGCATCCGCGACGTGGACCACCGGCTGGTCATACAGCGGGGCGATCTTGACAGCCGTGTGGGTTCGGCTGGTGGTGGCACCGCCGATGAGGAGCGGAATCTTCAGCCCTTCCCGCATCATCTCCCGCGCGACGTGCATCATTTCGTTAAGCGACGGCGTAATCAGCCCGCTCAGTCCGATCATGTCCACCTGCTGTTCTCGGGCGGTCTTGAGGATCGTGTCGCACGGCGCCATCACCCCCAGATCGATGACCTCATAGTCATTACATCCGAGCACGACCCCGACAATATTCTTGCCAATGTCGTGTACGTCTCCCTTTACGGTCGCCATCAGGACCTTCCGCTGCGTGCGCTTACGGTCAGATGTCAGGCGCTCGACTTCAATAAAGGGGAGAAGGTAGGCCACTGCCTTCTTCATCACACGCGCGGTTTTGACTACCTGCGGTAGAAACATCTTCCCGGAGCCGAACAGCTCCCCGACGAGGTTCATGCCGGCCATTAACGGACCCTCAATGACCTGAAGCGGCCTGTCGTACCGCTGCCGCGCCTCTTCCACATCCGACTCAATATAGTCGGTGATCCCCTTGACCAGCGCATGCGTAAGCCGTTCCTCAACCGATCCCTGTCGCCAGGCTTCATCCTTCACGGCCGCTCGTTCCTGCGCTTTCATGGTCTTGGCAAACTCGACCAGCCGGTCGGTCGCATCGGGACGGCGGTTCAGTAGCACATCCTCAACTACTTCAAGTAACGTCTTAGGAATATCAGCATAAACTGTCAATTGTCCGGCGTTGACAATTCCCATATCCAGGCCAGCCTGAAGAGCATGGTACAGGAACGCCGAGTGCATCGCCTCACGAACGGCATTGTTCCCGCGAAACGAGAACGACACATTACTGACGCCGCCACTGACCTTGCAGTACGGCAGGTTGGCTTTGATCCAACGGGTCGCCTCGATGAAGTCGACCGCATAGCGGTTATGCTCCTCGAGCCCGGTCGCCACCGTCAGAATGTTCGGATCGAAGATGATGTCCTGCGGCGGCATCCCGACCGTCCCGGTCAGGATCCGGTATGCGCGGGCGCAGATCTCGGTCTTACGCTCCAGCGTATCGGCTTGGCCACGCTCATCAAACGCCATGACCACGACCGCAGCCCCATACCGTTTGATGAGCCTGGCGCGTTGGATAAATGTCTCTTCGCCCTCTTTCAGGCTGATGGAGTTCACCACCGGCTTACCCTGGACACACTTCAGCCCCGCCTCAATCACCGACCAGTCAGAGCTGTCGATCATGACGGGCACCCGGGCAATGTCGGGCTCGCAGGCAACCAGGTTCAGGAACTGGATCATCGCTGCTTTCGCGTCAAGCATGGCCTCATCCATGTTGACATCAATGACCTGGGCGCCGCCCTCGACCTGCTGCCGCGCAATGGACGCGGCCGCCTCGTACTCGCCGCTCCGAATGAGCTTGGCAAACGCCGCGGATCCGGCGATATTGGTCCGCTCCCCGATATTGACGAATCCCACGTCTGGACAGATCGTTAACGGCTCAAGACCGCTGACTCGGGTATGGGGCTGAGGGTGAGGGGGAATACGTGGTTGGTATTCCCTTACCGCCTTCGCAATGGCTCGAATGTGATCGGGGGTGCTGCCGCAGCAGCCGCCGACGATGTTCAGCCAGCCGCTCTTTGCAAAGTCGCCGAGGTCCGCAGCCATGATCGCCGGTGTTTCATCGAAGCCTCCGAACGCGTTGGGCAGGCCGGCGTTCGGATAGCAACTGAGAAAGACTGGAGCAATCTGAGCAAGCTCCTCAAGATATGGGCGCATCTGCTTTGCCCCGAAGGCGCAGTTGATCCCCACACTGAACAAGGGCATATGGGCGATGGAATTCCAGAAGGCTTCCACCGTTTGCCCGGACAGTGTGCGTCCGCTGCGATCCGCAATGGTCACCGAGACCATGATCGGTACGCGGCGGCCGGCCTCCTCGAAATACTGATCGATGGCAAACAGCGCAGCCTTACAGTTCAGCGTATCGAAGACCGTCTCAACCAACAGCAGATCCACGCCGCCGTCCAGCAGGCCGTGGACCTGCTCGGTATAAGCGGTCACCAACCGATCGAAGGTAACAGCGCGGAAGGCAGGATTGTGGATATCGGATGGCATCGACGCCGCGCGATTCGTCGGGCCGATCGACCCGGCCACAAAGCGCGGATGGCGCGGGTCCTTCGCCATGGTACTCTCAACGGCGCTACGCGCGGCTCGTGCACCGGAGAGGTTCAGGTCATAGGCCAGCGATTCCAGCCGATAATCGGCCATCGAGATCGACGTGGAATTGAATGTGTTGGTCTCGATAATATCGGCTCCGGCGTCCAGATACTGGCAATGAATCGCCTCGATAATGGCCGGCAGCGTGATCGACAGCAGATCATTGCACCCCTTGAGGTCGCAGGGGTGGTCGGCGAACTTTTGCCCCCGGAAGTCTGCTTCCGTCAGGTTGTGCATTTGAATCATTGTGCCCATCGCGCCGTCAAGAATGACGATGCGA
>NSJM01000005.1 GCA_002634395.1 Candidatus Methylomirabilis sp. | reverse complement strand
GGGTGGGATGGGGGGACTGTCGCCACGAATGATCCGGTCGACTGTCTGCGGGTCGGTGGTGTAGAGGCTTTGCACGGTCTGGATGTAGGAGTGGTTCGAGACGTCCACGCCGAAGTTCGTGACGGCGTCGGAGTAGTCCGCCACGTTGGAGCCGCTCTGGCGGTAGGCAGCGATCTGCGCCCGCGGCGCGACGCCTCTCCACAGAAACGGCGTACCACCGTTGTTGACCCCGTTGCCGTTGAGCTGGTCGCTCATCGCCCCGGAGCCGGCGGCGATCCCCGCCACGTGCGTGCCGTGATCGACCCCGTCGTCGAGGAAGCGGATCATCCGACCGGCGAAGTCGTTGTGAGACGTGTCGACGCCCGTGTCCATGATGGCGATCTGGACGCCGTTGCCTGAAAGCCCGCCGTAAACACCGGTGTTGGTGTCGAGCTGTTGCACCTGATCGACATTGGCCAACTGGCGAGTGACCGTGACGGTGGGAAGGTATTCGGTCGGCGGCTCCACCCACTGCACCGGGTCGGTCTCGGCCAGGGCCTGGATCTGGTCCGGGGTTGCCGTCACTTCCCAGAGTCCTCCGGCCCGTGGCTGGGGGTCGAGGCCCAGCGCGGCAAGAAGACCGAACGCGGCGTTGGGATCAACGTCACTGAAGAAGGTCGCCAGTACCGTCATGGAGTCGCCAAGTCCTAGTGGGGAAAGGAGAAGGCTCTTCTTGTCCTCGGGTTGGAGTGGCTGCAGCCCGCGAACCAGGGCAACGAAGGTGGGCGCGGCTCCATCGAGTGGGGGAGCCAGCCGAGCCAGATAGGCGGTTCCCGGCCCGGCTAGGCTGTTGAGATAGGCAAGCGGGACGATGCCGAGACCCGCCAGCTCTTCGAGGTCGCCTGGCCGGGGCAAAGAATGAAGCTGGACGATGCCGTGACGGGAATCACCGGGTATTGACAGTTCGTTGAGGAATTCGACGTCGACTCCGGGGTCGTCGAGCAACCGGCTGTGCAGGGCGATGACATAGTCGTAGGTAGAAGGGATCACTTTGAGGTCTGCCAGGGCCGGGGCAGTCAGCAGCGCCGTGAGCATCACAGCCCCACTCAGAGTCAAAAGCACCTTTTTCATCTTCCTGTCCTCCATCCTATCCGGCTAACCAGCCCGCGCTTGAACGGTGAAATGTTGCCTCAGCCATATACTAATTCACGTCTCGGCCTTCCCGGGAAGCTGTCACGTTGCTGTTCCGCCCTCTCGTTAGACGACCCCCAGGGCATTCTCACCAAGACTAGTCGCGTCCTTGTGTTGCGGCAATACTGAAAAGACATGAGTTATCCTACTGATAAGGCATGAGGTCCGGGAATGGGCCGGGGAGCCGGGCACGGCCCTGCCTGTCAGCGGTCACCACCCCCTGCTCGACGCGAATCACGGGGGGAGCGCCGGCGGCCGCAGTCGGAGCCTGCGCGACGACTGAGCCGACGAGGGGCTGACCCGGCCACCCCGCGAGCAGAAGGCCGGTGAGGAGGGCTCGAACAATTCGGTGATGATGGGACATACGCGAAACCCCGGCAGACGTCCCCTCTCCCACTAGCGGGGAGAGGGGACGTTCCGTGGGAGGGAGGAAAATCAGCGTCGGTTCATGTCGGCGGCATGCTACTAGGGCAGCGGGGACTTGAGCTACTGTCATCCTGCGTTACGGGCTACATCTGTTAACGGTATCCCCGGTCCTCACCACGCATCCGTCGATGCCCGGCCCGCCGTCATGGTGAAATGAACTCGCAATTGGTGAAGTTTGGACCGTTGATGCAGGTGTCGGCTCCCGGGCCACCGTTGAGGGTATTGCCACCCCGGCCACCGTCAAGCAGGTCGGCACCATTTTTGCCGAAGAGCTTGTCGTTGCCGTCTCCGCCGTCAATGAGGTCGTTACCCGAGCCGCCGACCAGGGTGTCCTTATCATCGCGGCCACAGATGACATCGTCACCGTCTTCACCAAAGATCTTGTCGTCACCACCTAAGCCAATGATGACGTCATCGCCGGGCGTACCCACTATGGTATCCGGACCGGGGGTACCTTGACAAAGAACATTAAGTTGATCATTTACCCTACAACCAGAGGTAGGCGTTGCACTTGAACACGTTACCGCAGTAGCGGTAGTAACCAGAAACAGATCGGTGTTCCCCGCAATCGTTCCAAAGTCGCGTAGTTCAAACAGAACAGGCGTTTTTCCAACAGGAATAAAACTGCTCACATCAATGGGTGGAATTGGCGTCAGAACGGTTTGAATCGGCACGCCAATCGGCAGAGCGGGATCAAGGAACGGCCCGAAACAACTCTCGGGAAATAATTGGCCTGGTGCACCTAGGCAGGCATTTGCGCCATTGATGGTCAGGAAATTGTCAATCACGATGGGGTCTGTCCCATTACACGTTGAGGAAATCACGGCGCTATCCGAAGATGAGAAGTTAAGCATTGCTGGTGTGCTCGCAAAATGTCTTGCTTGAGCGACAGGTCTGTTCAAGCCGGTATCGAATGTAGGAGTAGCATCAAATAGTTTGATGCAGACAACAGCTATGGCTTGGGCGGTCAGCAGTCCCGTGAGCAGCACAGCCCCACACAGAGTCAATAGCACCTTTTTCATCTCCCTCTCCTCCTGTGCATCCAGCTTCGGCCGGATCGCACTTGAACGAAGAAACGTTTCCGCCGCATTGGCCTACCCTCGTCTCGGCTTTTCAGGAAAGCCGTCAGGGTGCTATCCCAAGCCACCTCCTTTCTTGCGGAAAAGGTAGAGCCAATAGCTCTTGGGCGCAATCCTGAAGAGAGATGAATGCCCTACTGAATTGTCAGTAGTTCCGGCAATGGGCCGGGGAGACGGGCACGGCCAGAAAGGCCGTCAAGAGGGAGGCTCGGAGTCCGCCAGCCTGCCTTGGAAGAAGCACACCACCGCTTCCTGGCAACTGTGGACCTCGAGCTTCCGCAGGAGGTTCTGGATATGGGTCCGCACGGTCGAGAGGGACAGCGACAGCTCCGTGGCGATCGGCTTGGCGGTCTTTCCGGCGGCGAGCCGCCACAGGACCTCGCACTCGCGGGAGGTGAGGGCCGACCAACGCGAAGGCGCTTGGGGCTCCCCGTGCCCCGGCGGGGCAGCGGACCGGGGCGAGGAGGCAGTCTTGGAGGTCACGAACTGCAAGGGGAAGGGGACCTTCCGCAAGATCAGAACAAGGAAGGCAACGCCCTCGTGTCGTACGGGAATGACCCTGGTCGAAAAGTTTTTCCCCTCGATGCAGAGGTCGCAGCCCGACGGCGATTCACCCACCCGCACGATGGGGCACGCTGCCTGACAGAAGCGTTCCACTTCGAGGGTGTTTCCCTTGAAGTAGCAGAGGCGCCCCAGGATCTCTGACGCCTCGTAGCCGGTGATCTGGACGGCCGCCCGGTTCCAGACCACGACCCGCATCGAGGCGTCAATAAGACAAATGCCTTCGGGCGACTCCTGAAAGACAGACTGGAGGTACGCCCAGCTCTGCTCGGGTAGCCGGATGCGGCGCGGCGAATCGCCAGCAGGGGACCGCGCCCGTGCGGTCTTCTTGACGACGTTCACCGCATTCGCGCGGTTCCCCATGCGATTGATTCCTCCGTCAGCCGGCTCCGGACATCCGGGAATGGAGCAGCGAGTCATACAGCTTTGCTGTGTTTCGAATCATGGCGGAGATGGAGAAGTTCTCCTCGGCTATCTTCCTCCCCGCTTGTCCCATCTCGCTCGCCTGAACCGGGTTGGTCAACAGACCGAGGGTGTACTGCGCAAACGCGTCCGCATCCCGCGTGGGCACCAGATAGCCGTTCACCCCATGGCGAACAATCTCCCGACAGGCGCCCACATCCCGCGTCACAATCGGTCTGGCGCAGGCCATGGCCTCCAAGAGCAGATTGGACAGCCCCTCCCAGGCTGAGGTGAGCCAGACGACGTCGGCAGTGCACAGCAGTTCTGGGACATCCGTTCGCTCGCCCAGAAAGGCGACCTGCCCGTTCAGACCGTTACCGGCAGCATAGCGTTCCAGTACTCCACGACAGGGGCCATCGCCCACGATCAGGAACCGCACCCTCGCCTGCTTCTGCGCGAGAAGGGCCGCGGCGTCGAGGAACAGTTCGATGTCCTTTTGCGGAACGAGACGCCCGACGGTGATCACCAGCCGGTCGCCTGATCTGCGAATGGAGGGTGGGACCTCCATTGACGGTGTGAAGCGCTCGAGATCGACCCCGTTATAGATCATTGCGCACTTCTCGGCCGGTGCGCGATACTGCCGCCCGATAAACAACCGGACCGCCTCGCCGTTACAAATGATTGCATCACTGTTCCGGAAGGCAAGTCGGTTGACCCAATCACGGTGCCACCCGACCGTCTGACAGTTGCGCGCCGACGTTACCAGATGGGAAACCCCGGCAAGCCGTCGAGCGGGCCAGGCATAGCCATTGCCGTGGAAGAGAAAGGCGTGAAGAATATCGATACGGTCCTTACGCAGGAGGCGAGCGAGTTGAAGAATCCTTGTGATGTCGAAATGGCCATGAGGCTTTAAGATGCGCAGTTCGACCCCCGCCCTTCTGATCATGTCGCCGTAGGGAAATGTCCTCTCGGACAGGCAGTAGACGAAGCCCCGAAACCGTGCGGCATCCAGACCGCGACTCAACTCGTACAGTTGTCGTTCTGCCCCACCGTGGGCGAGTTGGGGGATCACGTAGCCGATGCGTATCCGCTCACCACGCACGGTACACCCTTAGGTCTGCCATTCCTCGCATGTTTACAGGCTCATTACGCAATCAGTGCTGCGTCAAGTCTACCCAAGGCTTCTGTTGCCTTCGCGAGAAGCTCTTGATCTCGATCAATCTCGGTTAAATCGAGGGAGAATGTTTCAACCCTGCCCGCGCCCCTCGCCTGCAGGTCATCGGCAACAGCGGCCAGTTTGTCCGGATGATGCCCCACCATCGATCAAACGAACAAAAAACCTTGGGTTGAGCGTCCGTACTGACCGGCTCAGTAGCGCTCGCCCCTCCCGCCGGCAAGCACAACCGCGTAGATCGCTGGCGCAACAGATCAGTCGCTCTTACCCGTTACTCCGTCCGTAGTCATCCTGTAATCGAACAATATCATCTTCTCCGAGGTAGCGACCGTTTTGAATTTCAATAATGATGAGGAAGTCCGGCCCGAGGTTCTCGATTCGGTGAACCATCCCTGCCGGCACGAACGTCGATTCCTGGGTAGCGACGAACGAGGTCCGCTCTCCGATGATGACCTTCGCCGTCCCGGCTACGACAACCCAGTGCTCGTTCCGATGCGTGTGGCGTTGCAGACTTAACCGCTGCCCCGGATTGACCTCAATCCGCTTGACCTTGTATCCCTCCCCCTCCTCAAGGACTGTCCAGCATCCCCAGGGACGTATTCCGGTCAACACAGTTTGCATTCGGTTGTCCATCTGTTCCTCGGAAAAGAACAATCTTCCCCACACTATTTGACCTCGCAGCCGTTATTCGTCTCACCGTTGTAGCACTTGTCGTAGCCGGCCTGGCCTTTGAGTACGTCATAGCCTGGACCACCGTCGATGGTGTCGTTGCCGGGGCCGCCTTCAATGGTGTCGTTGCCATCGCGGCCTTCGATCACGTCATCGCCTGCCTGGCCTTTAATGAGGTTGTTGCCTGCACTACCCTCGATGACATCGTTCCCGGGCCCACCCTCGATCACGTCATCGTCGAATTCGCCCTTCAGCCGGTCATCGCCTGCCTGGCCTTTAATGATGTTCTTCCCGGGGCCGCCATCGATCGTGTCGTTGCCGTCGAAGCCTTCGATGAAATCATTGCCCGGACCGCCATAAATCGTATCATTGCCGGCCTGGTTCCTATTCGCACGTGAAACGTCGTCATCCTGAAATTCCCCAAAAAGAAAATCATTACCGTCACCGCCATCGAGCACGTCATTACCCGCTTCGCTCGCGAGCACGTCGTTGCCGGGGCCGCCATAGAGCGTGTCGTCGCCCGGACCCCCTTCGAGCACGTCATTGCCCGGACCCCCTTCGAGCACGTCATTGCCGGAACCGCCACAGATGCGGTCTTTACCGTCTCCACCCTCGATGCGGTCGTTACCACCCAGGCCGACGATGACATCGTTGTCTGGCGTCCCAACGAGGACATCGTCGCCCTCGGTCCCGATAATGGTCGCTGGGAATCCCCGGCATGTAGGGGGGGCTTGCGCGGCAACCACTGTTCCCATGGCGATACACGCCGCAGCGATGATAACCATCGACCATTTCTTCATATTCATATTCGTATTCATCAAGACACGCTCCTTTGGTAATCCGAGCAATCCGTTGTGGCGCGGCATCGTGCGCCCAGAAAGCAGGCAACCTCTCCTTCAATCTCGCATCTGGGCTTAGAAAGCCATCTCAACCAACGTCCTCCTCGCCCTCCCCGATAAGGTCATTGCCGGGACCGCCTTCAAGGAGGTCGTCGCCATCGCCGCCGGCAAGGCTGTCGTCGCCCTCCTGCCCCCTGAGGAGGTCATCGCCTGGGCCACCATCGATGAAGTCGTTGCCGGGACCGCCTTCAAGGAGGTCGTCGCCATCGCCGCCGGCAAGGCTGTCGTCGCCCTCCTGCCCCCTGAGGAGGTCATCGCCTGGGCCACCATCGATGAAGTCGTTGCCGGGACCGCCTTCAAGGAGGTCGTCGCCATCGCCGCCGCAGATAGTGTCGCTGCCGCCCATGCCCTTGATGAGATCGCTACCACCCAAGCCGACGATGACATCGTCGCCGGATGTCCCCGTCAGGATATCGTTGCCTTCGGTACCGACAATCGTTGCCGGCAATCCCATGCAGTCCTGGGCATACGCCATACCTACTGTCCCAAGGGCGATACACGCCGCAGCGATGAGAGCCACCAATAATTTGTTCATAAGGACCTCCCTTTAGTGATTCGGATTGTTGTATTCTGCGTAGCGTCGTACGAAAAAGTAAGCAGCCTACAGGCGAGGTTATCGACTTCTCATTACCAAGTGCGTAAAAACCGGGTATTCCCTGAGGCCGCGTTCGGTATCCTCAGTGAGAAAAGTCCTATGAGAGCCCCGATATCGAACCGAGCAGCCGATTGACTATCAGGAGGATGTTGATATTGATAACGTGGAAGTATGCAAGAGCCGCTGCAGCCGTCAGTAGAAAGGTCATCAAGAGATCAGTTCATACTGCTTATCGCCCGACCCCATAATAATCGAACCCCAGTGCCCGCACTCGCTCCGGTGTATAGACATTACGGAGGTCCACCAGAATCGGCCGACGCATCAGACCTTTAATCTTCTCCAGATCCAGATTACGAAACTGATTCCATTCGGTCATCAGAACGACCACATCGGCCCCCTCCGCCACGTTATAGGCGTCTGCCAGACAGTCCACGTCGGGCAAGACGCGCTGTGCCTGTTCCATCGCCGCGGGATCGTAAGCCTGTACCCGCGCCCCCCGGCGCTGCAGTTCACGAATAATAACCAGAGAGGGCGCTTCCCTCACATCATCGGTATTCGGCTTGAAGGCCAGTCCCAGCACCCCTACGGTAATCCCCTCCAGGGAACCCGGATTCGCCGGGACCCCCAGGGCACCGACAATCTTCTCCACCATCCGGAGTTTCTGCTGCTCGTTGACCTCTACGACGGTTTCAACCAAGCGGGCCCGGCACCCCCGCTCCTTCGCGATCTGCGTTAACGCCAGGGTATCTTTTGGAAAGCAGGAGCCACCAAATCCCGGACCCGGATGTAGAAACTTCGGACCAATCCGCTGATCCAGTCCCATCGCCTTTGCAACGACGTGAACATCCACCCCAATGGAATCGCAGAGATTCGCCATCTCGTTCATAAAAGTAATCTTTGTGGCAAGGAAACTGTTCGCGGCGTACTTGATCAACTCGGCCGCCTCAATCGTTGTTACGACAAAGGGCGTCTCGATCAGATAAATGGGGCGATACAGATCCAGGAGGATAGCAATAGCCTGAGGGCTATCCGCCCCGATGACGACCCGGTTCGGTCGGAGGAAGTCTTCAACGGCCGATCCCTCCCGTAAGAATTCCGGGTTGGAGGCAACATCAAACACTCCCTGTGACCCATTTCCGATCTCTTCCCGGATAATCTGCTGGATTTTGCGTCCGGTTCCGACCGGTACAGTGCTCTTGGTCACGATCACCTTATATCCGTCCAGATTCCTTGCCACGGTTCGCGCAACCTCCTCGACATAGCCCAGGTCGGCGGAGCCGTCTTCTTTGGAGGGCGTTCCCACGGCGATAAAGACCACGAGGGACTCTTTCACCGCAGACGCTGTGTCGGTCGTAAAATGAATCCGGCCTTGTTGAAGATTCCTGCGCAGCATTTCGCCCAACTGGGGCTCATAGAGAGGGACCTCTCCTTTTGCCAACATGGCGATGCGTTTCTCATCCTTGTCCGCGCAGGTGACATGCAGACCAAGCTCTGCAAAGCAGACTCCTGTGACCAGACCCACGTACCCTGTTCCGACCATGGCGATATTCATTAGACGACCCCCCGATTTTTGCCGCTTGACCCGGGTACCTGCCGAACGAAATAAAGGTGCAAGGGCTACAGCTCAACTCTTAACATTCGCTTCAAGCCAAAAGCACATGCTGTAGACACTACGAAAAAATACAGCAGCCAGTGAATGTTCCAATGAAAGACCTTGATGAATCGTGCGGGATAATGAATGTCGATACGTTCGATCCCAGACTGAGGAGGAATCGAAGGCTCACTCGGATGCAGCAGCCCCTGCCAAAACTCGGAACGAAGACGAGAGGAGGAAACCCGGACCAACCCTTGGGACACTATCACCTGTTTCTCCAGGCGGCGGCCCAACAAATCCATTGATACGTTATGGATTCCAAGCCCATCGGCACGTATCCTCCAGTTCACCTCCCTGGCCCCAGGAATTTTCAAGGACGGGGTTTCCACAGTCAATCCGTTGTTTGCCTCGATCGAGGCGCTTTCCAACAACCCTGTCTCCCCATCAGTAACCTGCATGGAAACAATCGCCGCTTCTCCGGGGTGCAGGGGTCGATAGCCAAACCAGCCTTCCAGCGAAAGAAGAATAAGCGCCATCGGAACGATCAGAACCAGCATGGGCTTTATCGCGAGCATCAGGTACCGGCCATTCAATCGGAGAATCCGTCCTTGAGCAGAGAGCATGATCCGCAGGTCGTCCCTGAACAGCCACAGCTCGAGCACGTGAGCTTTGATACCATTTTTCGTTTCCTTGATGCGTGGCTGATTAGAGGTAAAACGAAAGATGACGAGCATAAGGAAACCAGCCAACAGGGAAAACAGACTCAACGCCCACAGCGGGGAAAGGGTGTAAAACGGCGTCAGAGTCAGGTCGAAGAGGCTACTAATGAGTTGTTGAGGTAACGACATATTTTACTCCTGGGATATAATCCATCGTCATGCCACACTGTAATGCGCTGACAGGTCTCCCACTCAAGAATCTATGCGCCAGGTGTCCAGCCCTGTATTGCTGTTATTCGATATAGCCAAGGCCCTTCAATCGGTCGAGAATCTTTTCCTCCTCGTCAGGGGGTGAGTGTTTTACCTTCTTGAGCGCACCCTCTAGTACATGATGAACAAACTCTTCGACCGAGCTGTAACCTGCCGCCTCAGCATGCGACTTACACCGCCGGAACAGGTCCTCATCCAGTTTAATCTTTGACCCGAACATAGTTTCCTCCGTATGTCCAAAGGGCTTTGGTGTTGTGTGGGATCAGTGGTCAGAAGAGGTTGTGTCCCACCATCTCATCTCGCTTCGACAGGCCAAACTCGTTCAGAATGGTGGGGGCAAGATCGACAAGGGCTGGATCGGGAGACTTGATCTTTCTATTCGCTATCAACACCCCCGGCACAAGCTCGGCAGCCATGGCATGGTCGCCGCTCCACTTGTCCGTATTGTCCTCAAACAGAGTCCTGGGGAATTTGCCGAGAACCGATTTCCATGAGGCCCGGTAGCCTCGGTTATAACCAACGATCAGATCCGGAGCCTCCCGAAGAGCCGGTCCACTGTAAATCTCTTCTGTTTTATAAACCCTCCGGATGACCTGCTCGCCCGTTTTGGGGTCCCTCACCGCCTGCAACTTTCGCGCGATTTCATTCATGAGAGCATCCCGCTCGGGTCCTGGTTGGACTACGCCCCCAGGCTCGCGCCCTCTTAGATTGATATACAGTCCGTTGATTCCCAAACCGTAGGCTCTGGTTTCTCCCCAGTTCACGCTGGTTAAAATCTCTGCTCCATCTATTGCTGCGGCCTTATCCGCCAGCTTCACATACCCCTGTTCATGGAGCCAGGTATTGAGATTAAACGCGCGGTAAAAGGGCGCAAAGCCATGGTCCGACATGACGATCAGCGTAGTGCGACTATCAAGCCGCTCACGCGCTTTTCCAAGGATCCGATCCATATTCTTGTAGGTCTCGTCAATGACATGGCTATACATACTGGCCGGGTCGTGAGCCGGGTGCCTCGAATCCATGGTGCGCCAAAACATATGGCCAAGCTGATCCACCCGATCGGTGTAGAAAAACAGCAACCCGGATTTGAAACGGTGTAATTCGTACTCAAACAGCCGCATATGCTCATCAAAGACAATCTTGGCTTGCTGCAAAAACTCGCCATCGTCCAGGATACCGTTAGAGAGGGCTTTGGTATCGTGGGGCATCCCCTGGGTATAGAAAGGACCGATCTCTTCAAGCAACTCCTCGGCATACGTCTCAGGTGTCGAGATGGGCAGAGCGGGGGCGGACGGATCGATATTGATAGGGGTCGCATAGAGTTTGAAATGAGGACGGACCTCTTTAAGGTAGAAGCGGACGATACCCCTTACACTCGTCACGTAAGGGATCATGTCGAATTGGATGTGAATCCAGGGGGTCCACTCCCCCTCATTGACAAGAAATTGCTGATCTTGAATGGCGATCTTTGCTACTGGGTTCATCGGGTCGATCTGTACGTTGAACTCTACTACGCTCGGAGGAGCATCCGCGCGGAAGCTGTTTTTCGGTCCCAGCAGTTTGGCCCGCACCTGATGATTCACAACCTGCACCGGGAAGAGATCGCCCCCGGATTCGATCTTGTACGTGGCTGCCGGCTCGTCGCTGAAAAAAGAGAACATCCCATAGGTACCCTGAAGATCGGGGGTTCCCATCCCGGATAGCTGATGTTGCCTGCTCTTGACGGGAGGAAAATTGGAGGGCGCACGAACGATCGTTGTTGGAATCCCCTGCGCCTCCAGATCCTGCCAAAAGGCTTTCCCCTGCCTGAGCAGCGTCACCTTCCCCGCCGACAGCGGTATGACCCATTTGCCCAGGCGAAGCGTCTGCCCCGGCGGCTCGGCTCTGGAAGTAGAGAGGTACGGAATCATCGTTTCAGGGTCTCGATGGATGAAGTCAAAGATGCCATGGCCGCCGGGATTCATGCCGGTAATGAAGTTTGCCCATGCCACCGGGCTCAAAGGGGGAACGCTGGTGCCCAACGGACGATACTCGCCGCTGTCCATCAGCGCTTTAAAGTTCGGCAACTTGCCGGCCTGAACCAGGCGTTCCAGGATCTGAGGATCGAGACCGTCAAATCCCAGCACCAAGACTTTCTTCGCTGAAATGAGCGGTTCATTCCGTGAGGAGGCAGCCTTAAGAACGGCGACTCCTAGAATGGCAAAGAGGGACACCGAAATAATACTGATGAGAAGCCGATTTCTGTACATAGTCCCTTTCTAGGCACCTCTCTCAATTTGATAAGCCAGGGAAGAGATAGACCTGAACGCCGGTTACACCACCTGCAACGTATATATAGTCGTCCCGACTTGTCAGGCCAATCGTCTCAGCCAGGCCGACCTGAGGCTCGCCTATGCTCACTGAAGCAATCTCTTGAAGATCAGCCGGGTCTGACACGTCCACAAGATGAAGTTGAGCCTTTCCACCGCCGACATACATTACGTACTCGCCGTTACCCGACATTGCGAGGCCGCCCTGGCCTATGACATGATTGGCCGGCAAAAAATCGCAGGAGAGGCACTGGTCATAGCGCGTCGAGTATGTTGACCCCATCGCAGAGATTGGGACGGTAAAAAGACCAGAGAACTTGGCGTAGGCGCCCAGCATGTAGACCGCATCGTTGACAGGGTCAGCTTCAGCCTTGAGGAGAAACGGAGCGTAGTGTGTGCCTTTGAAGACAGGACTGGCGGCATTGGTCACATCGTAGTAGTACAGCCGACCGTAACCCCAATCAACCGTGACAAGTGTATTGCCCGTAACGGAGACGCCCGTCGTCAAAGCATTGCCGGAGGTCACGTAGTTGTTCAGCTTCGCGAGGTTTGTCGCATCCGCCCCGGAGTTACTCCACTTTATAAGACCTATACTCCGTACGAGTATCGGGGCCGTCGGGTTGGATACATCGATGAGGTACAATTCTCCGCCGTAAGAGGCCGCATAAGCGATGTTGTCTTTTACTGCCACGTCCCAAGTCTGGCCGGGGAGGGATTTGAAACCGATGATCGAGGGGGCATCCGGGTCCGAGATATCAATGATTCTCAGATCCTTCGTTTGGCTCGCCACATAGGCATACGACCCCTTGACGTCCACTCCCTGCGTCTTTCCTGTCGAGACCGAGCCTCGCACGACCGGCGCTGCCGGGTTGGAAACGTCAACGATCGTGAGCCCCAGATCAGTCACCACGTAGGCAAAATCGCCCTGCAGGACGATATCATGGGCCTTGGTCCCAAGGGGAACGGTCGTCACATGGGTCAACGGACCGGCAGCCAGGGCGGAATCCAAAAACCCCATCACGAAGATACACCCAATGACTAACGCCTTTAGCTCCCTCATCGCACTCTCCTTTTATCTCAGTTGACACAAAACGGGTGGTACGCGTGTGACGTTATCCTAACTGTCTCTTTCAGGATGAATGGGAAGAAGCGGCTCGCCGTTCATGTAATGAGGAATCTCCACTCCGAATAGTTTGAGCACGGTTGGAGCAATGTCTTTAATGTCCGGGGCCTTGCCATTAATCGCCCGATTACAGAAGAAGACTCCCGGAACAAGCTTGGGATCTACGCAGTGGTCGCCACTCCATCTCTTGGTGTTATCCTCGAGGACGGATGCTGTGACCCGTCCGGCGGCACAGTCCCATGAGGCACGATAGCCGGTGTTATAACCAAGAAGTAGATCAGGTCCATTGTCAAGGTAAGGCCCGGAGAACATCACCTCGGCATCCACGATTTCCCGAATAGCCATTTCTCCGGTTTCGTTATCCACGAGACCCGAAAGCTTCGCCATCAACTCCTGCTTCAGGTCACAATATTCTTGCCCTTCAGCTACAATCCCCTGACTTTCTCTACCCTTTTTATTGATAAAGAGGCCGGTCAGCCCCATGGAATAAGCTTTGGTGTGTTGCCAGTCCACATCGGCAAACCACTTGCCACTTGTCAGTTTTCCGGCTTTGAGAGTCAAATACCCGTTCTGGAGTAACCACGTATTGATGTTGACTCCGCGTCGGAATGACGTAAATCCATGATCCGAGATCACCATCAGCACTGTTTTCTCGTCCATTTTTTTTATAAGGCGTCCCAGCAGGCTATCCATATGTTGATAGAGTTCTTCAATGACATGCTTGTACCTGGCTGTTTCTTTGCCTTTGTTCGCCGGATGATTGTCATCGAGGCAGCGGAAAAACATATGCTGAATACGATCGGTCGTATCGAATACACAGACGCAGACACCCTTGGGAGTTCTGTCCAAGGCTTTGAAGAGCATCTCTTCTCGTTCCTGGCAGTAGAGGTAGGCTTGTTTGAGAAAGCTTTCTTCATCAATGACCCCTTCGTTCAGCGCCCACGTATCTTCGGCCAAACCAAGGGTTCCATAAGGTTTCATCAGTTTGGCCAGGTACACCGCATAGATGAAGGGATGGGAAATCGGAAGCGCGGGTCTCTCCGGATCGATCTGAACGGGGGTTACGTAGAGGTCTAACTCCGGCGTAGCCTGGTTGAGATAGAAGCGACAGATGCCATGGACTTTGGATGTCAAACCTGCACGGAAGCTCACTTTGATCCAGGGGGAATAGGTCTGCAGTTCAAGAGAGAACCGCTGCCCGGAAACCTGAATCTCAATCCGATTTCTCTTCTCATCCATAACAATCTCTAAAGGGATCTTCAGAGCGCCTCCATTCTTGTGGAGGCTGTTCTCAGGCCCACGCAGGTAGGTACGGATTCTCTGACCTTCGCGCGCAAGCGGGATGCAGACACCGCCTTCCTTGTCAACCTTGACCCCGTTCCTGGTGGTGTAGTGAGAGAAGGTTCCTTGCGTCCCCCTAAGGTCTGGTGTGCACATGCCGGATAGAAGCACGCCCTTGAACTTTTCAGGTGGAAAGGTAATCGGGACACGGATGATCGAACTGAAGATACCGTTCTCACCAAGTAGGGTCCAAAATGGCTTGCTCTTGCGCAGCAGTTTCACCTTGGGCTTTCCCAGTGGGATCCGGTACTTGCCAATTGAAAGTGTCCTCGAGGCCGGGCCGATTTCCGCTGATGACAGCATGGGCAGATAGGTCCGCGGGTCTCGAGTGAAGAAATCGAAGATGTTATGGTGGGAGCAATCTACCCCGGTCATAAAGGAAGACCAGGCTGCCGGAGAGATGGACGGGTAGCTTGTGGCAAGCGGAGCAAAGGTCCCCATCTCCCGTAGGTGTTGAAAATGAGGGAGTTTCCCCTCAGCCATAAATTGCTCTGTCAGGCCCGGGTCCAACCCATCTAATCCTACGATGACGACCCGATCAATATTTCCCCGAGGCTTCGATCTTCGCCGCACCAACGTTCGTGCTAACAACCGGAAGGGCCACGCCAGAAGGGAAAAAATAGCCAGGAGAAACGAAAGGGCCAGGAAGAGAAACGACGAGAGAAAAGCAAACCCTGCTCCCGGACCGATGTACGCCTCAGCAACCGGTATCCACACCAGACTGGTAACGATCCATACCACCACCAAGAGATAGAACGAACTACCCGCTTGCCGGTTTCTCCTTTTGCTGTGGACGACTATTCCACTTCTCATGTTTGAATCCATCCTCCGAGTAATAGCCCCTACGGCCCTACTGCACCCCGGCTCACGAACATTCCTCTTCACCCTTCTCCCTTCATCTTCTCTCCCCCCAGCGAGGAGAATGAAGCGAGAAGAATTTACTGAAAAATTACGGCACATTTTACCCTTCAACCGTGACACAAAGTGTCAATCACCACCAAGCGAGACGGCGCCATCGTCTGCAGACTCTCTGGTGTCACATACGTGAAACACGTGTAACATATTGGAAACATTGCCAGGATTTAATTGCGTAAGTTAACGATAGTATTTTTCAGTTGCGAACTTTTGATCTCTCGCTTGCGCCAGATAAAAGGTTTCGCCGTCGGGCCATAGGATGCGACGAATTCTTCGATCGCATGGCGTAGATGTTCCAGATTACGAAACGAAGCGCCGCGCAGCGCCTTGCAGGAAAGAATCCTGAACCAGACTTCCACTTGATTCAACCAACTGGCTGACGTGGGAGTGAAATAAAAATACACGTTGGGGTGCGCGGCCAGCCACGCAGTGTTTTTCGCATGAATACAATAACGATCCAGAATCACATGCATCTCCCGGCTTAGGGACAGGCCGCTCACGAGATGATCCATAAACTCCAGAAGCTCGATCCGTCGCTTTTTCTGTGCTGTGTGTGTGCGAATCGCTTTAGTCGCTACTTCCAAGGCCGCACACAGATTCAGAGTTCCATGGCGCTTGTACGTACTTTTCAAGCTACGGACAATCTTCCCGCTGTCGGTCTCGACACAGTCCGTGGCCCGCTCCAGCGCCGGGATACTCGGCTTTTCGTCAACCGACAGCACCAAGGCATTGTCCGGCGGATTCAGGTAGAGTCCTACAATCTCCGCGACCTTGGTCGCAAACTCCGGATCGGTACTGACGCACCAACTGCGCTGCCGGCTCAGCCAAATACCCTCGTGCCGCAACACCCGCCAGACCGCATGGACCGAGCTGTGCAGATGTTTGGCCACCGCATGGCCATCCCACCTCGCCTGTCCAGGAGGCGGGGGCAACTTTACTGTTGCCAATACCTGATTCCGGAATGCCTCGCGGTACCGCCGGGGCTTACCCGACCGCGGACGATCGTACAGTCCAGCAATCCCCTCACGCTCAAACCGACGCCGCCAGCCGATGACTGTATTGGGTCGTACCTTTAAAGCTCGTGCAACGGCGCTTGCAGCCCTTCCCTCGAGACATTGCAGAACCATTCCGGCTCGCTCCACCAACCGAGCCTCCAGGGTTCGGCTTCTCGCCCAATCTTCAAGAATCGTTCGGTCCTCTTCGGAACACCGCAGCATGGGAGCTGTCTTGGGTGCAGGACCCCCTTTCACCCGAGACCATACACATATCTATTATCATTTGTGCAATTAGACACTGGAAACCATTCACGATCGTTGCGATAGGTTTGTCGATTCCTTAATGGCATTCGTATTGCACACGCTCCACGAGGTTGCTACCTAGCGCTAGAGTGAACCTTGATACCCGTGTAAGGGGAGTCTTGAGCCCCATAATTTACAGGCCGGCCAAGCGCCAATCATAGCCGGCCATGGCGGAAGAGGTTTACCTGGAGCAACTTGAGTTCGCGTACAGACCGCGTTAACCGTCCAACACTCCGGGAACATCCCGGGAAACAATGTGAGGAGGTGTGCAATGGCCTTCAAGACCGGCTTAGGAGTCACCAACAACGTCAAGGGAAGGATTCGTATCTACGCTCTATGGTTCATGGCTACCTGCTTTGCGCTCGTTGCCCCTTCTCCCTTACTGTCTTTCGCCTGGAGCGGGTTCCCCTGCGAGGATGTCAATAACAACGGTGCGTGTGATCCTGGAGAACCGGACATTACGGCACACCTTTTGAGCGCCGGTTCATTCTACACATCAGAAAGCATTGTCATCCCCGCAGGTGTAAAGGGCCTGATAACACCAGCGTATGTCGACTTGTCTCTGATGGCCGAGAAGAACATTACGCTTAACTCGAATCTGATTGCGAAGAATGCCAGCATTTTCATCTTCGCGGGAGGGACAATCACTATCGGAGATAAAACTACCCTGAGGGCTGGAGGCGATTCTGTTATGCTCGATGCCAGAGGCGACATCGTCCTCCGCGTTCAAGCCTCATTGCTGGCTGACCAACGTGCGAACGGAAGAGTCTATCTCTTCTCAGAAGAAGGAAGCCTTCTGCTGATGCAAAAATCAAGACTTATCGCCAAAGACAGTGCAGACCTTCAAGCCTTACAAGGAGTCATCGCGGTAAACCGAGGCTCCACGCTCAACGCAAGATCCGTAAGCGTACATGCGGCCGGAGATGTGACCGTTAACGGCAGCTTGCTAAAGGTCGGATCATGGCTTGAGGTTGAAACCTGGGCCCACCTCCTCGATTTCCAGCAGAATATGGTTCAGTTCATGTCCTATGAAAGTTCGGCGTACCTTATTACTGGAGGCTCAACGGTCAATATTAGCGGCACCGTATTCAAGAACCTCAGTCCAGATGACCTGATCATTCAGGCCGGTCAGGTGATTCAGTAAAAAGTCGAACGATCGGACTCATCGGATCATCTTCCCATGCATCGCCTCAGGGGTGGGAATGCCGAAGAGGTCCAGGATGGTGGGGGCCACATCATAGATGCGAAGACCGTCATGATGGTGGCCCCCCGTTCGATCAGGAACTCGCAGGATGAAAATCCCGTGCTGGGCATGATTGGCATCATCCGGACCAGTGTCATTGTCAAAGGTGTGAATGGAGCCATACCCCACTGAGCCGACTGAACGCCAATCCAGGTTCCCGAAGTAGACAACGAGGTCCGGCGGAATCCCCCGGGTCGCCCGGTAGAGATCCTCAGGCCGTAGGGCAATGGAGCCGATCATCCGGCCGGCAGGATCTTCGATAGCCTGGATATCGGCGATCATCCTGTCTCGAACCTTCTCGTACTCTCCGGGCTCGATCCGGCCTCTCGGCTCTCTCCCCTTCACATTGAGAAAGAGTCGCCCATAGTAGCCTCCCTCCCCCCAAGCCAAAGTGTGATCCCAGTCGATCTCCACCTTGGAGAATGGAGTGGGCTTTGACGGGATCTCTTTCAGACGTAGATAGCCCTGCTTCATCAGCCACTCGTTGAAACAGATTCCTCCCACCATCTTTTTGGCGCCATGGTCAGACACTACCATCACGGCGCAGTCCTGACCCAATAGAGAGAGAACCTCTCCAATCTCCTGGTCCACAAACTGATAGTATTCCCGTATCGCATTCTCAAATGGATTTCCGGGCTCATACTTGGGGTGCTCCTTATCGAAGTATTTCCAGAAGCCGTGGTGGATACGATCCACGCCCATCTCCACCATCATAAAAAAGTCCCATGGATGGTGGGCGATCAGGTGTTTCGCCACCCGAAACCTCCGGCGTGTCATCTCGAAGATCTGATCCAGAATCGCCTGCTTGTTGTCAGTGCGAAAATCCTCTACATCCAGTATGTAACCCCCGGAGACCCGCTCGATCTCCTCTTTCAGAGAGGTGGGATGGGTGTATTCATTCTGCGTGGATGGGGTCAGAAAACAGGTCACCATTTCTCCCATGATCGGACGCGGAGGATAGGTCTGTGGCACACCGAGCAGGATGGATCGTAGTCCCTGTTCTTGCAAATAGTCCCAGATCAAGGGTTCCCGAATGGCCGTCGAGTTGGCCAGGGAGTAACCATTGTAGGAGTAATCCTTGCGATTGCGGAAGCCGTAACAGCCCAGCTCTCCCGGATCTCGGCCGGACATCATGCAGGACCAGGCTGGAACCGTAATCGGGGGATGAGTGCTCTCGAGCTCCCCATAGACCCCTTCCGCCATCAGCCTGGAAAGGTTGGGCAGATCACCTTTGAACTGATCGAACACCAATTGGGGAGTCGCGCAGTCTAAACCCAGAACAGCAACTTTCATCCGTTCCTCCGTTGGACCGTCCTACCGTCGATGATCGCTACTCAACAAAACAATTGTTCGAGTTTTGGATCACTTGAGCGACTTCCGGCCGAAGGGTCAGGCCGACCTCTCCATTGGATTGTAGAATCGAGTTCCTGAGCTGCGTGCCGCTGAAATCTTGACGCTCCCCATTATGAGGGCAGGTCTTTTCATTCGCCGCCCCTCCACACCGGCCACAATGGAAGAATGCGGTAAAGAAGAGGGGCACAATCCCCAGGTCAGGAAACTCATCGAAGATCTCTTGGGCAGCATATGGCGGGTAAAAGTCAGCCACCCCTGCGTGATCGCGCCCCACAATAAAGTGGCTACAGCCAAAGTTCTTCCGGACAATAGCGTGAAAGATCGCCTCTCGAGGCCCGGCGTAGCGCATCTCGGTCTCGAGAACAGCCAGGACCGCTCGCTCCCTGGGATAATAGTGCGTGATGAGAGCCTCATAGGTCCGAAGGATCACCTCGTCGGTGAAATCGCCCACCTTCTTCTTACCGATCACCGGGTTGATGAAGATCCCGTCTACAAAGGAGAGGGCTGTCTTCTGGACATACTCGTGGCCGAGATGGGGAACGTTTCTGGTTTGGAACCCTACGACAGTTTTCCAACCCTTGGCTTGAAAGAGGACTCTGCTCTCCACGGGGTGAAGCCGATGCCCGTTCCAGGGGCTCTCCAGCTCCCTAAAGATACCTATCCGCCCTCCGATCAGTATTTCTTTTAAAGAGCGGACCCTCCCTACTCCAGGATGACGAGGATTGGTCGTGCCGAAGACGGCGGAGGCCAAGGCTTCGCGGTCGTATGTGTAGATCTCCTGGACCTCAAGCACGGCAAACGGCTCGCCGTGATAGGACAGTGCAACTCTATCCCCCAATTTCTCGGCCTCCTCCTCTGACACGTCAAGGACGATCGGGATGGTCCACGGAACACCATTCGCAAGCCTCCCGCCGATCTGCACAGCATCACAATCCGCTTTCCTCATAAATCCTTCGAGAGGGCTAAAGACCCCAGAGGCGATGTTCATCGCCTCCTTGGCGAGTTCAGCAGTCAGTTCCAGGCGGGGAAGTTGAACGGCCTCCCGGACTGCCCACTGTTGCTCTTCGCCCTTTAGCAGGCGGTCGATGAGTTTTCCCCCATGCGGTTTCGGTAGCATCTGACCCCTCCCTATTCAAGGTATCCCAATGCCTTTAGACGTCCCTCAATGAGCGCTTTCTGTTCTCCCGTCATGGCAACGAACTCCTCCTCGGCCAGGAGCCCGCTAAGCACCTCCGCAACATAGGTAGAGGGACTCTTCCGAGGCTCTCCATCAAGCCGTGCCGTAATCTTCTGAACAAGATAGGTCGGGATCGGGATGTGCGTCGTCCCCTGAGGATGACTGAGCGCGAGATAGCCTAATTCTTCCAGTCTCGTCATGATTGTTCTGAGGCTGGCCTCAGTACTTTCCTGGCCGGTTTCCACCACCACCTCGGGGTTCAATGGCTCTTCGTAAGGATCTGAGATCCCCGTAAAGTTCGAGATCTCTCCGGCCAGAGCCCGACGATAGAGACCCTTTACATCCCTGGTGACGCAGGTTTCCAGGGGGCATCGTACATAGACCTCCACGAACCGACCGATCTCTTCCCTCGCTTCATCGCGCGCCGAACGATACGGGGAAATCGCTGCCGTAATGGCGCAGACGTTATTGCGCGAGAGGAGCTTCGCAACAAAGGCGATCCGGCGGATATTCTCATCCCGATCCTCCTTGGAAAAGCCAAGACCCTTGGTCAGACGTTGCCGGACTTCATCCCCATCCAAGATCTCTACCGGGAGGCCTCGAAGGGGGATCTCCTGCGCCAACAGCCCAGCCAGAGTGCTTTTCCCGGAACTCGGCAACCCCGTAAACCACACGACAAAACCTTTGTTCGGCATGTTCGCCATCGTTGTTCCTCCTTTACAGTGTTTCGTTCCGACCTACTTGATGTATCCGAGCGACCGCAACGCCCTCTCCGTATCCCGATCCAGCGTCTGAACCTGCTCTGCCCTAATACGGCCCGCAGCTTCGCTTATAGTTGTGTTAAAGGCCTCAAGCTCCCGTCCCAAGACAGCCGCCTCTGTGCGGGCTTTCTTGGCAAGGTTGGTCCTCTCAAGGGGATCCCGTTCCAAGTCGTAGAGCTCTTCGAGACCCCGGCGAGGCCCGCGGAGGTGGCGGATCAGTTTGTAGCGACTGTCCCGAACCATCTCCAGCGCAAAGGTATCCTGGACGACTTGCGCAAAAAGTTTTTGATTCGACTCCGGACCGGTCGGCCTGACAAGCTGTGCCGCGAAGCTGCTCCCCTGGATCTCATCCGGCGGTGTGATCCCCAGGAGGGTGAGGAGCGTCGGCATGACATCAATGAGTCTGACCATCCCGTCGTACCTTGCTCCTACAGGGACATTATCCCGCCAATACAGAAGGAAGGGGACACGGAGGACTTCTTCGTAGGTCGAACGGCCATGGCTGTCGTTCCCATGCTCGAAAAATTCCTCGCCGTGGTCGGCGGTGACAATGACAAGCGCATTCTCCAGAACCCCCAGATTCTCAAGCTCTTTGAGCAGACGACCAACCTCGCGGTCGGCATAGAGGATCTCCCCATCATATTGGTCAAGAATCCGCCCGATCCGTTCCCGATCCTGCCCATTAGAAAGAAGTGTCAGGGGGTCGATCCCTCCTGCCCGAATGGGCGGATCGCTGCGGTAGTCGAAGGCCTTATCATAGGGAGCCGGAGGACTGTAGGGATCGTGCGGATCGATGTAGTGCACGTAGAGGAAGAAGGGCTCCTTGCCACTTTGGGAGACCCATTTGAGGGTAATGTCCGTAATGGCCTCTGCTTGTGGCACAATCTCTCCCTGTTCTCGCAATATGCGGCTTAACCGACTCGGTCCAAGCGCGTCCTCGGCCAGTCGCCCCATCATCGTGAGACGAAATGCGCTCTCAGTTTTCCAGACCCGGAATTCGTCAAATCCCTGTGAATACCCAAAAGTGGGAGAGACGTTGGCATTAGCAGACACACCAAACGTCTTGTACCCGGCTGTACGCAGCATTTCCGGTAAAACAGTTACAGACTCCGCCAGGAAGTCGTAGTTATCGTTCACCTTGTGGACGGTTGGATACAAGGAGGAAAAGATCGTAGCAACAGACGGTCGTGTCGATGGGGCTTGGGCGTACATTCGCGTGAAGGTCATACCTCGCCGGGCGAAAGCGGTGAGATTGGGGGCCGTTTGCCTCGAATATCCGTATATCGGGAGATGATCGGCTCGGAGGGCGTCGATCAGGATGAAGACAATGTTGGGCCGTTCACCCTGCGTCTTGTCGGTCATGTATCCGGGTGCCGTTTCCTGCGTCGTCCGGACATACAGGTACGGTACCCACGGGACAAGAGCAGTCAGAATACCGAGGATCAGCGCAAAACTCACTCGGACTCTGGGCTCCGCACGACCGCTCTCACTTTCCAGCCGCGAGAGGATGGCCCGCAACGCCCACGCAAGAAGAGCGCCCGCCGCGACCGCGCCAGTTACGATGGCCCAATAGGCGATGATAGCGTAAAGTGTAAGCGCGGGAGGGCCAAGACCGTAGGTGACCCAGACAACCAGATACGCGAAGACAGCCAATGTAACGATAGAAGCAAACAGACGAGCCGTATCCCGACTAAAGCGGCCGGACGTGCCGCGAATGAAAGAGACTGCAGTCGCCGAAAGGATGCCTCCCAGGAGTCCGACGACGGCATATGGCGTCAGGATATCCCAATAGGCTTTTGCAAGGTCCCCGGAAAAAGCCTGATGGCGATACAGCAACAGATACTCCATGCCGCCGGCAACGATCCCTATGAAGCCTCCCCATATGGCGCCGTGATAGAGCCGTTCAAAGTGAGTCCAAACGCCTTTCATGATCCCTCCTATCGGGTTGCTTAAACTGTTGCTCAAATATTTGCTCAAAGATTCTATTGACACGGGAGCAAAAACCGAATAGTGGTAGGGGCGATATTATCTCTCCCAGGCTGCGTAGAGTCAGAAGTTATCCCGCTTACAATTACAAGGTCGGACCCATTGACCGCCCGGCGTGAACACCACCACCAGGGATCCTTATGAACTCGCGACAGGTTGAGCAACGGAAGACGACCAGCGCGTGGAGGTAGACAATGATACGAACCCAAATGTCCCTCAGGAAACGCTCCTTCTTGATCTGCGCCGCAATGCTCGTGTCGTCGCTTTCGTTCACGAGCGCGGCGCAGTCCTATCAGGGATTCGGCACAACCACCCCAGGGGGAGCCGGGGGAACGGTGGTACACGTCACCAATCTGAATGACTCGGGTCCAGGAAGCTTCCGAGAGGCGGTCAAACAGGGCAATCGTACGGTTGTCTTTGATGTCGGCGGCGAGATTGTCTTAACCGACTATCTCTATGTGTTGGGAGCCAATATTACGATCGACGGCTTGACCGCCCCGAGCCCCGGAATTACCTTGAGGAATCGAGGGCTTATTATTCGCGGCAACAAAGGGGCACACGATGTGATCGTACGAGGCTTGCGTGTACGAGACTCCCCCATCGACGGTATCCAGATTGCTTACGGCGCCTACAATGTCGTCATCGACCATGTCTCTGTGGCGGGGTCCGGCGATGAGAATATGGAGATTACGGGGGGCTCGCACGATGTCACGGTTGCCTGGAGCATTCTCGCCGGACCGGGAAAGAATATGCTCATCAAGTATGATCAGCCTTCTCGGATCACCCTTCATCACAACGTCTTTACGGTGGGTTTAACCAGGAATCCTCAGACGCGCATCGATGACGCCGGTACTCCTGCGACGGATACGACCCTCGATATGCGCAATAACCTCATTTGGAACTGGGGCATCGGATACGGGACGCTCGTCTGGTATGGACCACGGGCCAACATCGTGAATAATTACTACTCCTCTTCCGATGAAGCCATTACCGTCTCTTCCGCCCGTGCCTATGTGCAAGGCAATGAGAGTGCCGACCAGATCGATATCAACCGGCATGGAAATGAACCGAGTCCATTTCCCGCGCCTTTCGTTGATACCCAGACTGCCTGCACGGCCGCCTATTTAGCCCTGACGGATGCTGGAGCGCGGCCACCCGACAGCCTCGATCAGCAGTTCCTGTCTGCTATCACCGTCGCGCCTTGTTCCGAGATGGCTCCAACGTTGTCGGTGAGTCCGGGTAGCCTCGCGTTCGGCGCGACCGTAGGTGAGTCTGCGCCCCTCGCACAAACTCTGATAGTGACCAATGAGGGCGACGGAACCCTCCAATGGGGCGCCACGGTGACGACAGCCAGTGGAGGATCCTGGCTCGCCATTAGCCCCACAAGTGGGACGGCTCCGTCCGCGCCGGCGGTTACCGTAAATCCGTTCGGGTTGACGGAGGGTGTGTATCAGGGCAGGGTGACCGTGGAGGCGGGAGCCGCAACGAATTCCCCCCAATCGATCCCGGTCACCCTGGTCATCGATCCCCCGCCTGCCGGCCTGGAGACCCTGCAGATACGCATCTCCAGTGGAGGGGATGATGGCAGAGAGGATGGGACAGGAAAGGTACGGACCTTCGAGGCGCTCGTTTCTCCAGGGAAAGGCAATTTGTTCGCCTTCCGGTTCGTCGGCGTCACCATCCCACCCGGAGCGATCGTCGAGTCAGCGGTCCTCCATTTTTTCGGTCTGGGCAATCTCAATAAGCATCTTAACCTCCGCTACCTCGGCGAGGTCACGGGAGATTCGGTGCCGCTTACGCAGTCCACGGGAAATCTCTCGATGCGACTCAAGACAGCGGCGTTTGTCAATGACATCCCAGGGCCCTGGACACTGGGGGATTTCAATCCCAGTCCGAACCTCAGGTCCATCATCCAGGAAATCGTCGATCATCCGAGCTGGGTGCCAGGGAACAGTCTGACCCTGTTTATTGCGGACAACGGATCGACGGCCAATCGGAGTATCGGGAGCTTTGAAAGCAAAACTTCGCCTACTAAGGCCACCGCCCTGACGATTAGCTACCAGGTACCATAGGCCTTATTGCGCCGGCAGTGGTAACGGCGACGGGTCCGTTGTCTGCATTGTGCTTTCACACATGAGGATGTCCGGCAACAGCCTTCGTTAGGGCATTACGGGTGACACGCGCGATTGTCGCCCTCCATGACTCCATCCCGCGCACGTATCCACTCAGGTACGACCTAGCGAATGGACTGAGTCGCCCATCGTTCTCTATCGCAGACCAGAGCCCCTCGATTACCTCTTTGTAGCAGTCCGCGTAGGTGGCCCCGGTAAAGTTTATTGCCCGAAGATATTGACAAAATCTATCGGTGAGTTGCATGCCGTCCTTTTCTTTATCGAGATCGACCCAGTAATCGTGTGGGTTTCGCTCTTGTCGAACTAGGGGGTGGCCAAATGTAATCAGATCGCCCATGTGATCCGCAATGGCCTTGATGACATAGCTTGCCCAGATATCATCATAGCGACCCACGAGCGGGCTCAAAAAGTAGGAGGGGACAATGTCCCTGGCAAGGGCGGTATTTTGTGAATTAAATGGGGACCAGGTGCCGAACGCCAAAGCGAAGTTCTCGGCCCGCTTAAGACCGGTCACTCTGGCAGGAAGGGCCAACCGGGTAACTGCATCCACATCCGGCTCATCAAGCCAAAAACCCACATTAACAACCACACGTCCCTTTAATGACGAAACCTGTGGGTTAAGCCTATCATTACCTGAGCGCTCACCTAAAGGGAACCCGCGGTGGTAGAACCGGAACCCGTGCTCCTCTGTCAGGAAGTCACAGACGTTGATCCATCCTCCAGGGGAACCGTATGCGTCGATCTGGACATTCTGCCCAACCAGTGTGTGGCAGCGAATAAAATTTGACTCGGCCAAGAAATTGTCATCATCGATCGTGATAATGACATCGGCACCTCGTTCATACCCCAGCAGTACACCGACGTTTCTCCGTTGGATGGAGTCGTATGGGAGGTGGCTTGCCAGCTCAGGATAAGATCTGAGGTAACGTTCTTGATCGTCAACACTCAGAAACGTCAGGTCGTAAGGGTAGCGTTGGCGAAGATCCTCACAAAACTTCTTGGCTTCGGCCGGTGTCTTACGGTCACCAACCACAATGAACGACACTTCCTGACGGCCAAAGGCTATAGAATCCTGCATATAGGATTCCAAGAGTGTTGGCACATGAATTGTCGTGGTTACCACAGCCGCATGCATGACTTTCGCTCCTCAGTGATCTTCTTTAGGCCTGCCCAAGCATTGAGCTTTTACGAAAAGATTGGGGTCCATGAAAAGAACTTTCAGACTTATCTTGAAATACCCCACATATGAGGTAAGTACGTTTTGCGAGACCCCCTCTTGTCGAGCCACCCATTTCGTCGGGACCTCTTTTACACTGCATCCCAGCCTGAGCGGTTTCACAAGGGATTCCAGTAGGAATGGGTGCCTTAACTCCTCCCATATTATCTTCTGAACGATCTCTGTCCGATACATGCGGAACCCATACGTCAGGTCTGTAAGCGACCTACCGTAGAGCACTGAAAATATTTTTTGAAATATGAAATTACACATGTATTTCAGAAGAGGGTATCCCTGAAATCCTTGCTTTTCCAGCCAACGCGAGGCAACTACAATGTCATACTTACCGTCCTTCATTACATTAATCATTGAACGAATGAGGTGCGGATCAGTTTCAAGGTCACTTCCCATCAGCACTGTAAAACGGCCGCGAACGAAAGAGAACGCCTCTTGGATGGCACCCCCAAGGTAAGGAAGCGTTTGTTGGTGGACACGTATGAGCGACGGATAGGCACGTAGGAGCCTCTCTATCGTATGAAGGCTGTTTTCACTCGTGCGGGGCGACGTGACTACCAGGATCTCTTCAAGGTGCGTCTGATTCTCAGCAACGAGGATACGGGTCGTCTTTTCCAAAGACCACGTTTCGTTCATTACTGGAAGGATGACCGAGACGGTCATCGGCATCTCAACGGGTGTCGTGGAAACCTGTCGACCGTTCTGCAACGATCTCTCCCCCTGCCAAGCGCGGGCGTTGGCAATTGAGCTTACTTCTCAGCTATCGCTATCAGATTGGTACCAAGGCAGGTGAATGCAAAGAAGTTGTCGAAGCGGCAGAGCGGATAGATCATTCGGGCGATTACTCGGGTAGAACGCTTCGTCCATAGCTCCTCGTTCGAATGCTGGCCGCCCGTCAAACTCAGCTTGAGCAGGTATGCTCTGCAAAGCAGTTGATAGAAGGGAAAGCCGGTGATGATGATCTTCTTGCTTCTATACGGCCGGAGGTCGTTCATCACTTGGCTGTACGAAAAGCGACGCACATGCCCATTGTAACTGTCCAGGACCGAGAATTTCTTCGGATCATACGGGACTGTGATGATCACACGTCCGCCCGGCTTAAGACTGCGATAGATATTTTCATAGATGGACTCATAATCTACGACATGCTCCAGGACCTCGGAGCAGACCACCAGATCATAGTGGTCCGGTACTACCACCTCCGGATCACGAAAATCACCCACTCGAAAATAACAGTCTGATTCATGGCGAGCAGCCGCGAGTCGCTTTGCCAACTCAACAATCCTGGGTTCTACATCGACCGCGTCGACCTGGAAACCGCGGGCGGCCAGCTGAAACGTAACTCTTCCCGTACCATGGCCAACATCAAGTGCCTTACCGCCACCGGAAGGAAGATGCCGGAGAATGATCGCAGTGATATTGCGTAGGCCGGGCTCAAGCCACTGCCAATCCAAGATCGGCTGGTCAGCTTGACTGTGATAGATCTCCATTCATCCCCCGTATCACACAATCGACAACGCCTCGAGTTCCCATCTCATGGCAACCACCCGCATCCGCGCCTACAGGGCAATGTTCGTCCCCTGAAAAGCTATCGTGGATTACTTGCGCGAAGGGTTTTCTCTTTGGCTCACGATCGGTTGGCTTGGCAAGTTGCGCCGCAAATCTTATCTAAGGGCCGGAATACCGCTTAGTTCTATGTCTAGCGAAGGCGATACCGCTTCAATGGGCACGGTCTTTCCTGATCCTGCCGAGTCGTAGACGGCTTGAACCATGCGCATCGCTTGCAAGCCATCATAGCCGCTCTGACTCGGCTCACGATCTTCTCTGATTGCGGCAACAAACTCTTGCAATTGGCGCTTCCAAGAAGGGTCCGGTCGCAAGAGCGCGGGAACCTCTATGATATTGGCAATCGGGTCTCCGTGACGGTTACATCCATTAAATACAGAGTATGAAACGTGGCCCTGAATCTGATCGCTATTGATAACTACGGAGCCGTTTGTCCCAAAGATCTCAAGGTACAGATACCCCTGCCACTGCACCCAAGATGAATGAATACTGGCTACTCGACCTCCTTTTGTCTTGAATAGGCCAAATGCATTGTCTTCGCACTCGCTTTGCCTACTAAAGGCCCAGTTTCCGTCTCCCTGTCTTTCATAGAGATCCAGGTTGTAGGTGACATAGCCTTGGGCTTCAACGAATTCGTCATCCATGAACCAACGAGCAAGATCGAGCAAGTGCACGCCGTTGTCGATGAGAGCTCCGCCACCTGCGTACGTGATGTCCGTGTACCACGTGTTCTGACACTGAAATCGCTCGGGGTTGGAGGGTGAAGGTCCAACAATGAATCGCCCATGACCGATACGTCCTCGAATAAAAACGGGGCAACCGATAAGCCCTCGGTCCACAATTTCCTTTGCCCTCTGAATATGGTCGTGGCGGCGATGGTTAAAGTTTGTCATCAACTTTACCCCTTGGGCTCGCGCGACGGAGAGCATTTCCTCCGCATCTTCGGGGGTGCCGGCCAGGGGTTTCTCGCATATGACATGTTTGCCATGTTTCATGGCTTCAATGCTCATGTCCTTATGGAAGGTGGTAGGAGTTGATACGATAACGATGTTCACGTCATCGCGTGTAACTAAGTGGCGCCACTCGTGGACGGCATCGCATTCATATTTTTCTCCCATGCGCAAAGCCTTCTCTCGAAAGGCAGGTCCGACGTCTGAGACCGCTACTAGCCTCAGATCGGGAATAGAGACTACCGCTGATGCCTCGCGTTCACCGATTCGGCCGCAACCGATGATGGCGATGTTTAGTGACCTTCCATGATTTTCTTCTGTGCGCTTCATCTGACTACCTCCTCGACTCCATCGGTTAGGGTCTGATAAAGGGGGGGCACCGGTACATTGCAATTCTCAACAATAGAAGTGTTAACCACGTCCAACAACATAAGAGCACGGATTCCGTCATCTGCCAGGGCGCTCAGAAGGCGAAGATCGTCTGGGCCAGTGAGCGGGTCCGTTCTATGCCGAATGTTTTGGGCAAAGACTCGCAATTGGCTGGCGAAGCCTTGCTCTTCATTGCCAGACCACCAATGAACCGATAAGGTGTTTTCGTAGAGCTGAGCGGGCTGATCTTCCCCTCTCCGGAATAAGGATAGTTGCCTGCCATTCGCCACAGAGAGGACATTATAGTTAGACCCAATAATATCGACATGCTCATTCGGATAATCCCAAGACGCCAGCGAGGAGAGAAGCAGATTACCTACCACACCGGTTTCCCCCCGGAGTGAGACAGACACGGTCTCAGACGTTACAACTCGCTGATCCGGGGGCAGCAAAGTGTATCTTCGTGCGAACACCTCTCTGACGGGCCCTATGAAGAAATGGACAAGGTCAAAGAAGTGAATGCCATTGTGAAGCATGGCACTCCGACGCCCGGCTTGGAACCAAAACCTGGCATGAATCCCTGACAGCGCTCCCAGCTCTCCACTCTGAATCAACCTTTTCGCCTGCCGGTAGCCGTAGTAAAACCTTTTATTGAAACCAAGTTGGAAAAAGACGTCTGCAGCCTTGATCGCATCGGCCATCTGCCGTGCCTGGACGGATGTCTGGGCCATGGGTTTTTCGGCAAAAATGTGCTTGCGAGCGGCAGCAGCGTCCATGACAATCTGCGGTTGAGCCTCGGGTCCCGTAGCGATCAGCACGGCATCGATATCTTTTTGATCTAAGAGGTCCCGGTAGTCGGTGTAACGCTTCACTATGCGGAATCGATCTGCGAGCTGATGAAGCGATTCTAGGTTGCGCCGGCATATAGCTACCACGGCAATTTCCGGCACCTCAGCTAATGCCGGCAGATGCTTTTTTTCGACAATGGGGCCAGCCCCTATAATACCAAGTCGAAGTTTCTCCATCTTTGCCTCCTCAGCGTAAAATGTTCCTGGAAATTTCGGACGTAATGTCAGTCCACACTATTAGGTAGGCACGAGCCCCCAGACAGTAGATTGTCGTGGAGCTTCGATGCGGTCATCACCGACCGCGTATCAGAGAGCTTTTTCGTTGATGCCCAGGACACCTGCACAGTTGCCCATCTGGTCCTAGCGGATGCCAGGGTGCGACCCCTCGACGGCCTCGATCAACCATGGTCGCCATCTTGACGATTACCTACCAGTGGTACCCACAGGCCTTATGGCATCGGCGGCGTGGCACGCGGGATGACGGTCGAATCGACCAGCTCACGATCGATTACCTGCCGGAATCTGGAGAGCAGTTGAGCGCCAACCACCCGTTTGCCGTTAATGAAGCAGGTTGGCGTCGTGTTCACGCGCAGGCTGCGGCCCTGGAGGGTGTCGCGCAACACACGGGCCTGTAGCCTCCCGGAGTCGAGGTCATTCGCAAAGGCTTGCAGGTCCAACCCGAGCCGGCGCGCATAGCTTATGAGGTCGTCGCGCTTGAGGCGACCCTGGTTGCTCAAGAGGAGGTCGTGCATCTCCCAGAATTTCCCCTGCTCGTGGGCTGCGAGGGCCGCCTCGTGGGCCAAGGACGCGTCGGGGTGAATCCGCAGCGGGAAGTGCTTAAAGACCCACCGGACCCGGCCTGGGTAGAGTTGCACGAGACTCTTGAGCGTCGAGGAGATTTGCGCGCAGTAAGGACACTGAAGATCCGAAAACTCCACGACCGTCACCGGCGCATTCTCCGGGCCTAAGGCCGGCGAATCCTGGACCTCTATCAGGCGTAGTGGCGGCGTACCCTCAATGCGATTCTCCGCTCCTATGGCCGGTGTGCCGACTGCCGTCATCAACCAGAACAAGCCAAGCAGAGCCTTCACAATTCTACGTCTCATTCGATTCCTCACTTTCCGGAGTGTGCTAACAGCGCCATGCTATTTTTCTATGACCAGCAGACCATGGCACACGTACCGCTGTGTATAGTTCACATTGCTGAGGAATCGATCGGCGGCTATCCTTGCCCCCGGATAGCCGGGATTGGTGTAATCATCGACAACGATGTGTCCACCCTTGATCACCCTATCCCACAGGGTGGTCAAACAATATTCAACGCTCTTCTCTAAGTCACAATCGATCAGGGCCAGACAGAAACTGTCCTTGATCGTATCCAGAGTATCCTCAAAATACCCTGGTACGATTTCAATCATGTCATGCAATCCCAGTCTATCGACTTTCCGCTGGACGTAATCACTGGAGGTCGATGTGAATGCAGTTCGACCTTGCTCGGGGACCAATCCGCGGCCGATCTCCCCGTTCACTTCATCTGTCGGAAAACTCATGAAGGAATCAAGGGCGTAAATCTTTTTTCTTCGCGATCCCTCCTTTTTTAGATAAAGGGCCATCAAAACCGTTGTGCCTCCGCGATACACTCCACATTCAATAACGTTCCCAGGAATCCCTTTTCCTAACAGTTCGATCAATACAGTCCTCTGTTCCTCGGAGAGCTGGCTCTCATATCTCAGTCCGGGGTACAGCGAAGGGACCATCAACAGCAGGCTATTCACCACGGATGGAGGAACGTACCGCTTAACAAGATACCTAAGCATCGGACTTTCCCATACGACGACGGCGTCCTTCGTTGAGTTCATCGGAACGCCGCTCCTCCACTTTCAGAGCCTCGACACACTTCCGGTCACTGATCAATGAAGCACCGATGCCACAGTTCCAACATCAAGAGGCTCCACAGTTGCCGATGACGGTCGTGCGCGCCGCCGGCATGCTCATCCAGCAGTCTTTTCACCGCCTCCGGTCTGAAGTAGCCCCGCCTGAGAGACCGCGAACTAAGAAGGGTATCGTACGCCATCTCTTGCAGGTCATGTCTGAACCACCGGTCAATAGGGACAATAAACCCCTGTTTGGACCGATTCAGGATCTCCGCAGGCAGGAGATCGACCATTGCTCGCTTGAGAAGGTATTTCTTGTCGACGCCCTGTATCTTGAACGACGGCGGCAGAGCGGCGGCAAATTCCATCAGCGGATGATCGAGAAGGGGCGCACGCACCTCCAGTGAGTTGGCCATAGAGGTAATATCCACCTTCACAAGCAGGTCGTCGGGAAGATAGGTGTTCACATCGACGTCGAGGGTCGCATCCAGCGGATGGGCGGCATCGGTTTCCTGATACCGGTCAAGGACCAGTCTCTCCGGATCGATGTCGCGAACCTGTTTGAGGAAGGCGCTGGAAAACAGGGCGGCCTGCTGCTGCATGTCGAAGTGACTCATCCATCGGACATAGCGTCTCTGAGGATCGTCGCTGAGCGCCCGGAGCATACGACCCGTTCGCTGAAGCAAAGGGGTGGACAGGGGTACCTTCGACAGTCGTCGGGTCATACCCGCCAAGCCATTTCTGAGCGTGATGGGAATGCGGTCGGTAGGTCGAGCCGCCAAACCGGCCACGTAGCGGTCATACCCGCCGAACGCCTCATCGCCGCCGTCCCCGGCAAGGACGACGGTCACGTGCTCCCGGGCCAGTTGTGAAAGATAGTACTGTGGGACCGCCGTCGAATCGGCAAAGGGCTCACCAAAATGGCGCACCAGAAGCGGAAGGATGCCGACAGCATCGGGCTTCACCACATACTCGTGATGATCGGTGCCGAAACGTCTGGCGACCGATCTTGCATAAGGCAGCTCCGAGAAGGAATCTTCCTCAAATCCGATCGAAAAGGTCTTGACGGGTCTCCCGCTCCACCGACTCATCAAAGCGACCACCGCGCTGGAGTCGAGGCCTCCGCTCAGGAAGGCGCCAATCGGCACGTCGCCGATCATCCTGAGGCGAACCGCCTCCTCAAGAGATCCGCGGAGCCGGTCCACCAGAACCTCTTCCGGCTCATCCGATTTCTCAGCATAGCGAAGCGCCCAGTACCGATGCGTCCGGAGTTGCCCTTCCTTGAGCAACAGGTAGTGAGCCGGTGGAAGCTTCCTGATCCCCTGAAACGCACTGTAGGGGGATGGAACGTACCGATAAGTGAGGTAATACCGAATCGCCTCCAAGTCCGGCACCCGCGGAACAGCCGTGTCTTCGAGCAGGGATTGGAGTTCGGAGGCAAAAGCAAACGAAGAGGACCCGGCAAAATAAAAGAGCGGTTTTTTCCCGAGACGATCCCTGGCCAGCAGGAGCTGCTGTTGATTCGCATCCCAGATGGCCAGGGCGAACATCCCCCTGAGCGCGCGGAGCGCTTCAGGCCCCAGCTCCTCATAGAGGTGAACAATCACCTCGGTGTCGGTTCTGGAACGGAAATTGTGCCCTTTTCGCACCAGGGCTTCACGCAGTTCGTAGAAGTTGTAGATCTCCCCGTTGAACACGATCCAGATCGAGCCGTCCTCATTGCTCATCGGCTGCGCGCCGTCGGAGCTGAGATCAATGATCGCCAACCGGCGATGCGCGAGGCCGACATGACCGTTCGCAAAGAAGCCCTCGCTATCCGGCCCTCGATGCGCCAGCGCCTTTGCCATCCTGTGGAGCATTCCTTCATCCACCGGCGCGTCGGGATCACGATTGATTGTGCCGCAAATTCCGCACACGTTCGCTCACGCTCCGCTTTCGGACACTCACTAATTCACAACCAGGGTGCACGCAGGATCACCGAACCGATACACATCCACATTGAACTGCTCTAATATCTCCATGGCGCGGCGTTCCTCTTCTTCGGTGACCTTTTCACGCCATTTTTCAACGACCCAACGATTATTCTCTTCTCTATTCTTGAGTACCTGCTTCGTCTTTTCATCGCATTTGTGTGTTGAGGCAGAGGGGATAGTCAGTCGCTGCGCCATTCGTTCAGGTTTGGGCAATTCCAACCTGCTTGCCAGACCCTTCAGCACAGGTCTCGGATCAATGATCAGTTGTTCATATGAAACGATGATCCAGTCAGGCGTCGCATCTCTTAACGGAACGGCATTCTGCAGGCACCAATCCAATACGCCTTGCTCAAGCTTGGTTCCCGACTCAACAATCTTCTTCGCCTCTCGAAGTTGCGTCTCAGAAAAATGTTCTCTGTACTCGGTATTGAGAAAGGCTCCAAGTCGCGGATAGAATTTACGAGACAGACTGACGGCAATCGGGTGACGCAGGAGGAAGACGATTCGACCGTTAAACGTGTCTCGAAACCAGTTGATACGATCTTCACCGGCATGGAGGATCTTAAAGACAATGCGGTGTGTAATCAGACGACAGTAGTTACGATAGAAGAATGGATTCTTAAATCGAACCCGACCATCGCAAAACCCCTGAATGTATTCTTGCATCGCATGATTTCCATAATGACTATGAAAATCCGTCCAATCAGTCATGCCTAATTGAGCGAAATATCGACACACATCCGGGTCCCAGAGGTTGAACGGCTCGTTACATGGCTTGAAGCCCGGTTGAGTTAAGATGAGCTCCATAAGCCAGGTTGACCCGCTTCTTGGTGTTGAAAAAATAAAGATATTCGGGCTGTCGTCGGCCAGATGGATATTTGTCGTTGATTGAATAACACGTTTCATCGTGGCAATCATAATGTTCCCCCGAGCCCCGCGACGAATCGCTCGAACTCGATAAACACTATCTCCCGGACCCAGACTGTAAAGAGAAGCCCGGCCACCAGGGAGGCGGCCTTGAAGGCCCAGGATCGCCGTCCGTCCCACACCTCGCGGCGAATGGTCCATACATGCGCCGCGTAGACTGAAAAGAGAGGAATAAGCGGAAGGTGGTATCTCGGGTGACCAAATGCCAGGGCGTGGGCAAGGGTGACGAGTACGATCAGAGCGGCGAAAAGGAGATGAAAGGGCCGCCCCTGTCCTGGCTTGGCCAGAGCGAAACAGAGCCCCGCCACCCCGCCGAGAACCGTCAAGATATAGACGCCGAAGATCGCCGCGGTGATCAACAGCACCACCTCCTTTCCAAGCTTGCCGTACCCTCCCTTCAGCAGCACTCCGACCAATTCACGTTCCAGACCCCAGACATTTGCCGCCTTGACCACCGCACGGCGGAGGGTCAACCCGGGATGATCCCGGATAAACTCGAGTCCCTTCCGGAGGGCTAGCCTCTGCCGCTCCCCTTCAGTCAAGTCAGGGGAGAAGATGCTTCTCCACCTTAGCTCACGATCAAGGACATGGTACTGCCAGGGTCGATCCAGGGGGGTATGCTCATAGTTCCCTGCAAAAACGGCCATACCCCCGTTGGTTGCGATAAGCGTGAAGGTGCCCTGCACACGGGTGTTCCGAATCACCCATGGCGTGGTGACGACTAAGAAGGACAGGAGGAGCACTCCGCTGTGCGATATCCACTTGGTGAAGCCCGGTCGGGTGACGTATCCGACAAGCAAGGACATGACACCCGCTATTGGCCAGACGATATCCCTCGTCAGGACCGCGAGACCCAATGTAGCCCCGGAGGCGGCAAGAAACGGAAGGCGACCACGGTCAACATACGTCGCGAAACAACAGGCTGTGGCTGTCATAAGAAACGTGAACAGCACCTCGGTGAGAAGATGGTTATTGTAAAACAGAAACGACGGATATGCGGTGAACAGGGCCGCTGCCCAGATACCGGCGCGCTCTCCGAAAAGCCTTCGGCCGAGAAGGTAGACGACGAGCGTGTTCACCAGGCTGAGGATGGCCTGAAAGCCCCGCGCAACGACAGGATGCGTCGTACCCAAGAGTGTGTACAGCCCTGACAGGACAAGCGGATAGAGGGGGGGGCGCCAGGAGGTCGGCTGTCCCTGCAAGGCGAACCCCCGTCCTTCGACGAGGTTCACCGCGATCTCCTGATACTGCTCCTCGTCCATCCAAAGGTCCAGGTCCCCCAATACATAAAGGAGGACCAGACGGACGATCGCCCCGACGCCGAGGATCCAGAGTAGGCGGCGATCCCATCGCGCGCCCCGATCGTTAACGGAGAACGTTTTCATCGAAGGCATGTCCCGCTCCAATCACTCGCCTGCACCAGGCCGAGAGGTATCCAATAGCTCGTCGTTCGATCAGGCGCTTGACCGGATGTGGGTAGGAACATTTTCTTACGGTCTTGGCGGCTTGAACCATGTAGCGAATCAGGTAGACGATCAACCCCGCATTCATCTCACTGTCACTCCAACCATACCCTTGCAGAAATGCCGCCTTCAGGGTACGGATTGTTCCAGGTCGATACAGAGGGTTCTTTTGGAGACACTCGAGAGACGCCAGAAAACGCGCGATATCGTTGTAGGCAGAACCGTACCGGAAATTGGTAAAATCCAAGACTGTTACCCCGGCTGGAGAGAGGAGGATATTATCGGGCTGAAAATCAGGATGCTCCCCCACGACCGGAACATCCAGGCCCTCAACACTTCGGAGTTGCTCCTCGCAACCTCTGAGCGATTCTAAGGATACGCTCTCCGGTAGACCCATTGCGACACAGACATCAAGGTCGGTTCTAAGTCGCTCCAGGATTCTGCCTGCTGGGAGCGCCGCTCGTCGTTGTTGCGCCGTAAATTCCTGGAAATGGCGCAACCAGACTCCGGACGCCCGGCAATGCGCCTTCAGAGCCTCGACCTCTGAGCTCGCATGCCACAGGCCGGCCTTCCTTTTGATCAAATCATGGAGATTGTCCCCTTCGACCTCCTCAGTGACCACCGCCATGTCTTCAGGAAAGAGGGCGATCGGTTTCACCACAGCGCATCCCGGAACTCCACGAAACCTCTCGTGGAGGTAGGACAGGGTCTCGAATTCAACACTCGGATCCTGCCCTACCCGCATCAAAGGAGTTCGTGGTCGCTTTTGGGGATCCTTCGGAAACTTGACGCAAATTCTTGTCGCTGATCCATTGAACTTCAACTCAACCCAGGCAAGGTCACAGTGTCTGCGAGACGTGATGGTGACCGACGAGACTGTTGGGGATACCGTCGCACCTGGAAAATAGAGGGCGTATCGCGTCGTCAGTTGTCGCAGCACTGCTGAAACCCCTTGGACATGCAGCCCATGGCCCATAACCTGTCTAGGCCCCCACCACCCGTGGCTTCTTGCCAACGCGGGCATCGGCTAGGCCCTGGCCCATTCCCGAACCAGTCCCGTGATTCGGTCTCGCATCCACCCGACCTCGTGATCCTCAAAGAACCCTATCACATACAGGCCGAGCGGGAACAATATCAACAGGGTTGTCTTCACAACAAGTCGCATCAGAAAAGGGGCCTCAGAAGCAAGGCTGCCGAAGGTCGCAAGCATGCAGGCCCCGAGAACGACTTTTGTAATCCGTCCGTACTCATACGGGATATAGTAGACCCGCTGGGAGATCGTAAGGGTCAGGACAATCATGACGGCGTAACCCGCAAGCGTCGCCCAAGCCGCCCCCATCATGCCGAATCTGGGGATGAGCATGAAGTTCAAACCGATGTTGAGGGCGGCTGGAACGGTAAAAAGAGGGATGAGGTAACCCGTCTTTCCCTGCAGGTAAATGCCCTTGCTAGGGATGTAGAACAATGCCTGAAGAAAGGATGCGGCCGTAATAATGGGAACGACCGCCTCCGCCTCCGCATATTTGGCCGATGCGAGGAGCACGATCAACTCGCGGCCAAACAGGACTGTGACCAGCCCAAGGCCCGCTACCACAGCGACGTTGTACGTTGCCACCCGAGCGAAGATCGCCTTGGATCGGGCTTCTGACTCCCTGGTAGCCGTAGAAAAATAGAACGGCACGATGGCCCAGTGAATCGCGTTGGCGACCAGATCGAAGGGAATCTTGCTCACGGAATACCCTACGGAATAGACTGCAACAACGGAGAGTGACACGAGGTGTTGCAAGATCAGACGATCAGCAACCTTTAACGCCCAACCGCCCCAGCGCAGCGGGATTTCCGGGAGGCCGAAAGCCAACGCTCGTTTGGCGATCGGCCAGTGAAAGGTCAGAGATACCTGCCTTTTGAGGAAACGGCAATAGAACCCAAAAAAGGCCATCGTGATGATGAACGTCGCCAGAATAGGGCCTAATGGTCCGAGACCCAACCAGACGACGAACAGGACCGAGCACAACACGGTCAGCATCGTCTGGATCAAGCTGAGGCGAAAGAACCGCGGAACCTGATTCCGCACTCTGAACAAAACGTACGGCAGCACCGTGATATTCCCCAAAAACACGCTGCCGATAGTGAGCCCCACATAAGGCCAGAAGGGAATCTCTTTGCCGACAAATCCCCAGATCCACGCGCCTGTAGCGAGTAACAGGACGGTCAACACCAGAGTGGCCGCCAGCGAAACAAGTAGGAGCGTACCGAACAGGGTCTGTCGCTCCCGCTCGTCGCGATAGTCGTAGTAGAACCGGGTCGAGGCCGAGCTCATGCCCATCTCATAGAAGACTTCCAGCATGTTTTGCACGGTTCCCACAATCGACAGGACTCCATAGCCGGATGTGGAGAGGTAGCGAGTAAATATCGGCATCGTGATAAGGGAGAACGAACGCCGCAACAGGTTGCCCAGCGCATAGAGGCCCGATTCGCTCAGCAGTTGTCGGATCCTTGAAGGCCTGACTTCTTTTTGTGTCGCCACCATCTCTCCAGATCGCCTTGGCAGAAACAATCATTTCCCTTGCAAAGGGGGCGCGGGAGGCCGTATCACAGGCCTCCCGCACCATCCTAATTGCTCCCAAGTACTTACTCAGTCGATCGTGCCATCGATCAAAGCTCCATTGTCGGGGTACGGCGCCGCACACTCGGCATCCCCATTGAATATCGTCTCAACTCCTCCGACGATTCGACTCCACGGAGGCGCCGTATCGCCGTTGATGGTGGAAACCCCACCGGTATCCTCGAGCACGGTAGCACCTGCCGCTTGTGGTGGCTTGTTTGGGGCCAGCGCGGCATTTGCAGCCTCTGCCCCGCAGAGGTCGATGACTCCAGAATTGGCACCAGCACTGCTATTGGCAAGAATGACGAGGTCATCCGCCACAAGGAGTGCCCCTTCGAGGTTTATGCACACGGTGGTGGGGTTGGGTGTCGGGTCGGGTGCTGGATTCAGCGGTAATGGCGCAGGACACCCTCCCGTTGACTGGATCGTCAAGTGACTGATCACCTTGATCGTACTTCCGTGCAGGTCAATCTTCTTACGAGCCTGGATTCTGCCCTCGCTGCCCCCGCCGCCGCATGTCACCCCTGGTCTGTCCTTAAAGCAGACATCACTGATGTCATCTTGAGTGGCAAAGGTCACGGTGCAGGGAAAGACCAGGGGCAGCCCGCGCGGGTCAGGTGGACAGACGGCTCCCAAAGGACAGGTGCCGCAGAGTTCCACGGCTCTACTCGACACTACGGGATCCTGGCAACCACTGACTGACCCACCAGGGCAGGACACGGTGACGTTGCCGTGATACGAGATGATCACAAACTTGTTCAGCCCGAAGAGCGTGGAAGTCTGACTGTCAATGTCCCCTTGGGCCAGGAGGAACAGATCTCCCACAAAGGGGGGCGCGAACGCAGTCGTCTTCGTGATGGAAGCAATGAGCTCCGAATCGTCCACATCAATCATGCAATTCGACGTTTGGCACCGGACAACCACCTTTGTCCTCGCCTTAATGCTTGCCTCAAAGATCGTGATATTTCCCTTTTTCGCAGCGATTTCGAGCTCAGAGTTAGGCGTCTCATTGTCAACCGACACCGGGTTTGGTGGGGCGAGGACGTCTGGCCCCATAATCGTGATCGAGCCGGCATAGAGCAACAACTTCGTAGCGACGACCCCCGTCAGGCTGGTTTTGATGATCAGATGGCAGTCGGTATTAAAATACCCGCCAGCGCCTACAGCAGCAGCCTCAGGTGCGGTGTCTACGATGTGCTCGGTGTTGCCCGTGTCCAAGCAGGTTTGGACGGGCGCCGCCTCCGCCCACCCTCCGATAGCGAGCGCCAGGACAAGAATTCCCAACGCCGCGATCCATTGCTTTCTCATAGTCCTCTCCTTTTTCGCAATACCGTGTTAACCCCTACGGTACGTGCTCCTTACACTGCTCTTCGTCGGTCACTCGTGGCCCACCCATCTTCTCGTGCACGTTCACTCTCACAACAGTATTCATCCGCCCAGACATGATTGTTGACGTTGGGAGGGCTTCTGGCGGTCCACCTTAGACGCGGGCAGGCTCCCCACCCCTCCCGGTTGAAGGCTCGGTCAATCCGCCGTGGCTTACACATGAATCTACCTCCTACCCTCCTTTCTCCCCGATGGCATAAAGGTAGGGAGAAAAGCGAGGACTTTCGATCCGGATGCCGACGTGTCGGAATAGCCAGATACACAACCGATTGGCCGCCCAGCTCAGCGGCCCCAGACACGCTCTCCAAAAGAAGCGGTACAGCCGGGGATGTTCCCGGCGAATCTTATCGCGCGGGAACATGAACGGAACGAAAGAGCCAAGGGCCCCGCCCTCGATAGCGTGGAGCCCGATCTCCTTGTACCAGCCACTCAGTTCATCCAGAGTAATGACCCTGTGGGTCGTGAAGATCTCCGGCTTCAGGAGCCGGTTGTAGAAGCCGCTGAGACCGGTGAGATTCGGCACGATGGAAATAAGCGTCCCGGAGGCGGGCCGCAACAACGATACAAACTTCTTCAGAACGCTCTTGGGTTCGTTGAAATGCTCAATAAGGCCATGCGAATAGATCACATCGAACTCTCCCGTTAAGCTGAACAGATCCCGCTGCAGGATCGTCCCGTCGATACCGGCGGCTCTGAGATTGCGGCGAGCCGTCGCACACCCGGTTTCGGAGTAATCGCATCCGGTCACGGAGTACCCAAAGGTCTTGTGAAAGTAGATAAGCCATTTTCCACCTGCACAGCCGACCTCCAGGAGCCGCTCTCCCTTTTGTGGCCGGAGCCGGGCCCGGAGGAGGCGATCCCACGCGAACCAGTTGTATCGGTGTCGCACCCACCCCAGATCCCCCCAATGCGGCGAATCCTTACGCTTCCAGACACCTTCCCAGTAGGCGTGATCGGTCAGCTCTTCGGCGTTCGGCGTCATCGTTGCTATACGTTCGTTGGTTTTCACGCCGAGAGCCCCGCAACCGCAACGGCCTCTTCCCGGAACACACCGGCTCCGTTCCGACCGTTCCAGACCTGCATACTCAAGACATCCTCGGGCCGCTCCCGGCGGCGAATCACCTCTATCCTGCCGTCCGACCTCAGGAAGTAGACCGCGCTTCTCGGCCGCGTAAACTGATTGGCGCGGGTAATGGAATAGGCGCCTGTATCGAAAATGGCAATAGGATCGCCCGCCTGGAGCTCGGGAACAGCGGTCTCAAACAAGATGACGTCATTCGTCGCAAGGGTGGGACCGCTGAGGTGGGCCTTTTTCACCCAGTTCTCCCGCATTTTGCCGGGGAAGAACACTCTGAACTCGGAAAAGAAGAGATTTTCCGGGACGTCATTGATGCTGATATCGGTGAAGACCCAACGATCTTTGATGACCCGCACCCTCCCGATGACAACACAGGTATTGCTCACAAGGCTACGACCCGGCTCTGTTGCCAGGATCGGTCTGATATCCCAGCGTCGGCACGCCTCCTCATACGCCCCCTGAATACTCCTCCCGAACTCGCCGATCTCGGGTGGTCTCGCCTCGAGAAGATTGATGCGATCAAGAAGCTCTGCGCCTTTCATCCGCCTGGAGACCCGCAGATGTCGCGTGCTTGGGGCCGGGAAGCCTCCACCGATGTTCACCTCGAGAATATTCAGGCTGTTCTTCTTGAGGCGAGCGGCTAACTCAAACAGGATACTGAGGTTCTTCACGTACAGTTCGGGAGACAAGATCTGAGAGCCGATATGGGCATGCAGACCGACCACCTGCACGTTCTTGCACCGGTTCGCCAGCTCAAATACGGAATCGCAGCGATCGATGGGAAATCCGAACTTCTGCTTGTAGGTTGAGATGAGTTTGCTGTAGGAGGGATTCTTGACGATCGGATCGATGCGGATCCCTACGGGGACGATGCGCCCCCGTTCCCGCGCCAGCCGATCAATGGTCTGCAGCTCAAGCTCAGATTCCACATTGATCAGATGAATCCCAAGATCAATGGCCTGCCGAAGCTCTTCCTCGCTCTTACAGGGGCCATCGAATACGATGTCCTCGGGTTGGAACCCGGCCCTTCGACAGGCCAACAGATCGAGACCCCCCGAGATCTCGACCCCGAACCCAAGATCACGTAAGCACTGCAGGACCCCACTCTCGTAATTGGTCTTCACGGAATAATACACCCTGAATCCGGGCACCCCCTCGAACCCTGCCATGAACCTCCGACAATTCGCTCGGAGGATGTTTTCGGAAATAAGATAGTAGGGGGTCTCATACTCCCGCGCGAGCCGGCCAAGATCTACTCCATTGAAGATGAGCTCACCGCTCTGACCGATGGTGCAATTGTCTCCTTCGAACAATCTCTGCTGCATCCCTCTCCTCCGTCTAAGGTGTGCGCGTCATACCCATTCGCTTACGCGACAGCGGCACCGGCCTGCTGAACATGTCGCTCCAGGTAGCGATAATTGTGGTAGATTTCAGCGGTGGGATCCGCAATGAGCCCACCGTCTAAGGCCCCCACGATCTCGCTGATGCCATCCTCTACCGTAAATCGCGGCTGAAAACCGAGGACGTACTGAATCTTGTCGAAGCTTACGCGATAATCCCGCCGATCGGTGGCGTCGGCTTTGATCTCCAGCTTGGCCTTGGGCACCCGTTGTTTTACCAGGTTAGCGATCTGGAGGATCGTATAGTTATTCTGATTCGAACCCACGTTGAAGATTCCCTTGTGCGCCTTCTCATCCGATACTTCAACAGCCATAGCGAAGGCATCGGCCGCATCTTGCACATGAAGGTTGGGACGCCACTGCTCACCCCCGAACACCACAATCCGTCGGTTCAGCATTGCCTGGAGTGTGAGTGTGTTGACCAACAGGTCAAACCTCATTCGTGCCGAAAGACCAAAGACTGTGGCCAGCCGGAGGATAACGACGCTGAAATACTCAGAATGTCGCATCAGAACCTCCTCGGCCTGGAGGCGAGTTCTGGCATACAGAGAGACAGGATTGAGGCTGGAACCCTCATTGAGGAGCAGATCGGGATTCGCGCCGTACACACTGCATGTTGAAGCAAGGACGAGCCGATCGACTCCTTGTCGGCGGCAGACGTCTGCCAGGATCCTGATAGATTCATAGTTGATGGCGACAGTCTCTTCCGGATCCAGCTCGCACGCCGCATCTCCCACCAGGGCCGCCAGGGCAATCACGCTTCTGACGCCTTTGACTGCGCGAGTGACGGTTCCAAGACGACTGATATCCCCCTCAATAATCTCCAGATGCGGATGGCCGGCGAGGTCGCGCAGCCCCTGGCTTCCGTATAGAAAGTTGTCGAGAAGACGAACGCGATAATTCCGCTCCAAAAGCCTTCGGACCAACCAGGACCCAACGTAACCGGCCCCACCTGTGACCAGAATCGAACGCGGTCTGTGTTGCACGGCGGAGCGCTTTCCCTCTTCGATCGAGCCATTTCTGTTGCCGTTCGTTTCGCTCGGAACATCATTATGAAGATCTTCCGTCGTTGTCTCATGGAGTTCAGGGATCCGGACCGATCCGGCCAGCAGATGATCAAGCTCAGGAATGGTGCGATAGTCCAGACCCTGTTGACGGCACTGATGGATCATCTCGCGCAGATCGCCATTCGTGGGTATATTGGGATAGGTAATGAGGACCATCCTGGCCCCTGTCAGCCTGGCAACCTGGGCAAGATCCGTCATCCCCCCTTTTACCTGAACTCCGTGGATGAGGGCTCCCCATTTGAGCGGGTCATTATCCAAGAAGGCGACCGGAGTATAGGGGAGTGACGCGCTGCGAATCAGTTCGTGAGCCAGATGCTCGCCCATGTTGGTTACTCCCACGATGAGCGTTGGGATCCTGGGACGCGACTGATGTTCGGCCCTCGCCTTGAGACAGAGTCGATAGCCGAACAGCGCGATCACTAACAACATCCAGTCGGTGGCGAGGACAGCCCTGGAATGCGAACCAAACCCGAGGAGGAAGAGGTTGGCGCTGATGAGAACCGAGCCAAGCGTCACGGCTTTGACAACGGCCATAAATTCGGTTGTTCCTAAGTATTTGAGGATGTTCTGGTAGAAGCCAAAGTAGATAAAACAGGGAGGCCTGGAAAGGACGATCGAGGCGCACGCCAACGTCAGGTATGGAATGGCTTGAGGCGTGATCGTCCAATCGAACATGATACCGAAGGCCATAAGGTATGCGCCGAGACTCAGGACCGTATCGAGGGCAAGCAACGAGACCTTTTGGCGATTCAGGCGGAGATACCTGGACTTAAAAGAGCCGAAAACCGTGACTGCAACGCCTCCGATCAGCAACTTCAGATCGTACCAGAGACTCGCGCATCGCACGTACTGCAGATCTCTTTGGAGTTTTTCCGGAAGGATGTGTTGGATGTAATACTGCTCCGGATCAACCCCTTCCGGATAGAGCTCCAACTCGTCCCGTCCTACGATCTGGCTGGGGCCCACAATGCCGGGTCGCACCGAGAGCACCGCGCGCTCCTCTTCAGTGTAGAGGGAAACAAAATAGGGATCTTCGGGACGCGGGCCTATAAAGCTCATGTCGCCCTTCAGGACGTTCATGAGCTGTGGCAGTTCATCCAGCTTCAGCCACCGGAGAACCTGGCCGATCCGCGTAATTCTGGGGTCGCGCTTTTGCGTAAGTTTCGGGCCCAGCGAGTAGGCGTTGTCCACCATGGTACGGAATTTAAAGAGCCGAAATGGCTCCCCATCTCTGCCGATGCGCGATTGGCGGAAGAAAACCGGACCGCGGGAATCCAACCTGATGAGTAAGGCGATCAATAGAAAAAGCGGCCAGCAGAACGCCAGTCCTATGAGCGCTAAGAGAAAATCGAACAGACGCTTAGCCATGGATGGCACTCCTTTGATGCGCGGCTACAATCTTCGTGACCGCTCGCACGACATCGCCCACATCTTCTTCCGTCATCTCTGGGTAGAGAGGCAGGGAGATGATCCGCTCGAAAGCCGAGAGAGCACGGGGACAATCCTGGAGTCGATAACCAAACACCTGCCGATAATACGGATGCATGTGAAGGGGGATAAAATGAACACTCGTACCGATCTTCTCTTGCCGCAGAAGTTCAATAAAGCTGTCTCGACCGACCGTAAGGGATTCGAGGTTCAGGCGGATGGGAAACAGGTGCCACGCATGCTCTACCTCAGGCTGGACAGTGGGCAGTGTGATCTCATCCAGCGGGCTGAGTCCTTCCAGATAGAGGGCGGCGCACCGTTGACGCTTAGCATGGAAGCGATCGCATTTTCTGAGCTGGTGTATTCCCAGAGATGCATTCAGATCGGTCATATTGTACTTAAAGCCTGGATAGGTGATCTCGTAGTACCAGGACCCTTGATCGGTATAACGTTTCCAGGCGTCTCGACTGATCCCGTGAAGTCGCCTCTGAGCAATACGATCCGCATACTCATCGTTGTTAGTGGTGACCATGCCTCCTTCTCCGGTAGTGATATTCTTCCCGGCGTAAAAGCTAAAGGCGGCCAGATCGCCGAGAGTGCCTACTCGCTGACCGTGGTAGGCGGCAGGTAGAGCATGAGCTGCGTCTTCGATGACTGAGATGTTGTGGCGGCTGGCGATAGCAAGGATCTCGGCCATCTCACAGGGGTGACCGGCAAAGTGGACAGGAAGGATCGCCTTCGTTCGAGGGGTAATAGCAGCCTCTACCTGCGCCGGATCGATGGTCAGCGTATCCGGCAGGCAGTCCACCAACACCGGCCGGGCCCCGCAGTGGAGAATGACCGCAGCAGTTGCGGCGAATGTAAAGGTGCAGGTGATCACCTCATCGCCAGGGCCGACACCGATGGCGTTCAGTGCGAGATGCAGACCGGCAGTGCAGGAGTTCACCGCCAACGCGTACTTTGCGCCGATATAACGGGCGAACTGCTCCTCGAATCGGAGCGTCTTCGGCCCCATAGTCAGCCATCCGGAACGGAGAGTGTCGATCATCTCTTCGATCTCCCCGTCGTCGATCGACGGTCTATGGAAGGGTAAAAAAGAACTGCGACGGGGCGACGCGCATACCGTGCTGTCGTCGCTGACGATCTCATATTGATTTGCCATCTTTTTCCCCTTACAATGCAAATGGGTGAGTAAAGCCGGGCTCGAATTTCTCCACGAGAAATAGAGAGCGGCGGCCTTTCGCCTCGGCCCTTCCCAGCCTGGTCGCCAACCGTCGCTGTGGGGGGCCGCCTTTTTTTCAGCCTGCCTGATGCCTTACGGGGATGCCCGTGCCTGCTCGAGGATATCCCGCGGCACCTTATCCGGAAGCAGTGCTTCAACCACCTGAGCAGGATTACCTATCACCACACTGAAAGGTGGAACATCTTTGTCGACGACTGTCCCCTCTCGGACGATGGCACACTCCCCCACCGTGACCCCTGGCAGGATGATGGCGCCGGCCGAGATGACCGCATTTCTTTCGATTCTGACCCGCTCCTGAACCTGCCCAAGATGCGGTAACCACGCATCCGAGGGGCGATTATGCGCCAGAATAATGACCCCTATGCCAATCCGAACGTTATCACCGATCTCCACCAGCTCAGGATAGACCAGATCGATGTTCACATCGTAGGCCAGGTAGACATTGCCGCCGACCCTGACTCCTTTGGCCCGCTGACAGCCGATCCGCATGGCATTGGAGGGCAGATGCTTGGACAGAAGATCGTAGATCTTATTCAGTGAGGAACGGACGCCCATTTATCGCTCCTGGCGCGGCGTGGAGGCGCCGGATTCCCCGCGATGCCTGCAGGAAGGAGTCCCACCAGTACATCGGACTCAGAAACATTCGGAACAAAAGGTCCTTGGTACAGAACAGAGGGCCCACTCGCTTCCCCCAGAATTGGCGTAACACGGGTAGAAGCCCTGTGCAGCGCCATCCCGTCCCAAGGGATCGAATCACGTAGATCAGGAGACCCCTGATCGATACCCACCGGGTCTCAAAATCTCGCTGGACAAAACCTCCGGGGTCGATCGGGCGGCCGACGGCATCGAGATAGGCGGCGTATGAGAGATTCACCCCGCAAGCTGTTGGGAGGTTGATCCAGAGCCAGGGCCGGGGATTGATATCCAGGAGTTTGTACACCCCGGCCCGGGCATCCCATTTGAACTCAACGTCGGCCATCCCATAGTAACCAAAGTGTCGGATGACCCGCTCTCCCAACGGGATGAGTTCCCGCGCCCGAACAGCTTTCACAACCAGACCATCACCGAAATCTGGAGGCACCTGACCAAGCTTCTGTGACGTGAATGCCGCCGCCACCTCTCCCTGCCTGGTGGCATACAGGCCGAGAGAGTAGAGGGAAGAGATGGGTCCCTCGATTTCCTCCTGCACCACTACCCGGAACCCGCGGGCGCATGCGGCCCGATACGCATCCGTCAGCTCTCTCAGTGTCCTGACACGAATCGCTTTGGAACCGAAGCACTGCTCAAAAGGGAGACTGCTGGTATCAGAAGAGCCGGTAAGGCACCGGAGTAACGGCTTCACCAGGATCGAGCCGCCGATCTCCCGAACCGCATCGGCCAATTCGGACTCATCCTCTGGAAATCTGGTGTGGGGTAACGGAACAACTCCATCCAGAGATCGATACAGATGGTCTTTCAACATGACTCGTCGGAGAACCGACCAGGACGCCATGGGGAAACGATACCACCTTTCCAGAATCTCCCGGTGCCGGTGAACAGTAACGATAGCGTTATCGTCCGTCAGGAAAAGGACAGGAGCGTACCGCTGATGGGCCTGGCCGAACCGCAGGAGAAACTCTATGAACTCGGCCTCGTCGGCCTGAGCCGGGCAGGCAACCCGCCGCGCATACCGCGAGTACTGGCCTGGGGCTGTCCGGTCGGCAGAGAGGATTGTGACCGGGATGCCCTTCACCCCCAGCCCTCGGCATACGCCCAGCGCGGCCAGGTTATCCGGGTAGATGACCGCCATCGGATCAGTTGTCACGTCCGTCCTCACCTTGTCACCAACAATGACTGACTCCTGAGCGAAGAGCGTGTGAACCCTTACCATGCTTTCGCGTCAAGCTGTACCCGGACTGACAAAAGCTGTTATCCCGTTCAGCTTGCGCCAGAACTCACTCGTAGGCCGTCTGCGAGCGAGCTCGCAGACGGCTCGAGCCGTCAGTGGGTTGCAGAGGGCCGGCCGGAGGAGGGGATGAAGGACTACCCGCTGGCGGATCGGTGATCGTACAAAGCCCATGCTCAGCTTAAACTGATCGATACTGCTTAACCCCTCGATGGATTCCACTCCGAAGAACACCTGTTCGACCTGAGGCCTGGAAAGTACCTGATGGAGCACGGTGAACAGTAGAGCGTTGTTCGGATAAAATCGGAGGAATTCACTCAATGAACGGGCAACCAGTATCTCCGCGCACCCCTCTGCCCATACGGCGACCACGTAAGCCGCCAGCGCGTTGCCGATCATCGCCCCCCATACTTCGACACAGTTCGACTCTTTTACGGCCCGCCAATAGGTCTCCCAAGGGTAGGGGTCGAGAATCCGGATACGTCGCAAGGTATCATCGTGAACCGGCTTCCCGTGCGCCATGACGTAACTTGGCTCTAACTGCTCGACTGTGCAGTGTTTAAGGCCGCGACGGACTTTGCTCCGGATATTGGGGCTGAGGAGGTCCAAATCGTAACGCCGATCCCGACAGATCAGCGCATAGCTCTGACGACCGGGACTATCCGGGGGGCCGAAGTATCGGACTCCTCGATTGAGTCGCAGAAAGAACGGATACAATTCGTTCGCACCGGGGTCTACCAACCGGTGATGAGGAAAGCTGAGGTAGAAGCCGCGATGGACGTCATACCAATACGAGCTCTTGGTCTGGATCACCCGATGCCCCAGACGCTCAAAGAACTCGGCCATAGCCAACGACGTCATGGTCTCCCCTTGAAGGCCATTCTCATGTCCTCCCGACTGATGGGCGCCGATTTCCGGAGGAGAGGTGGCGACTGCAGTTCACGCCGGAACCATCGAGAAAAGAAGCGAGTTGTTCCCACTAAGAACCCGGCCCCCCAACTGAGATGGAGAATCGAAAAGACCAGGGGCAGGAGCATCGTTGCCAGCCCCTCTCCCCGATAGAGGTAATAGCTCGTCACTCCAAGGCACGTCACCAGGTAACCGCCAACACAAATGGTCCAGGCAGCGCCAAAGAACCAATGGACCCCCCAGAGAAGGGGGCCAAGCACGAGACCAACCACAAAAAGAGGCGGGATGAAGTGGCGCCAGTTCATCATCCGAGGATACTTTTGCCACACCGCCGCTTTCGAGTAGCCAAAGAGGAAGTTCTTCATCGCACATCGTCGCAGTGAGGCGGAGTTGAGGTAACAGGATCGCAACTGCGGACTCATAAGAATCCGGCCTCCATGGGTTCGAAGCCGATAGTTCAGCTCGGTATCCTCATCTTGAAGGATATTCTCATCATAAAGACCGATGGCCTCGAAGACCTTGCGCGGGTAGACGCCAAGATAGACCGTATCGGTCCAGTGCTCCGTCGATTCGCGGTAGCGCGCCGACGCCCCACCCAACCCGAAGCGGGACCCCCACGCCAATGCCAGCGCCCGTCCTCTCAGCGTCGGGGTAATACTCCGAACGGGGCCCCCGACGTTGTTTGCACGTCTGGAGGCTAAAAGATCAACTGCCGTCCTCAGATAATCAGAGGCCAGAAGGGTCCGGGCATCGGCCCGCGCAATAACCTCTCCTTGGGCGGCCTTTATTCCTACGTTCAGGCCGGCGGGAATCGTTCCCGCCGGGTTGGAAAGCAGTGTGATTCTGGCATCACGTCGAGCGTAATCTGCAACGACCTGGCGTGACCGATCCTGAGAGTTCCCGTCCACGACTATGATCTCCATTAAATTGGCGGGATAGGTCTGACCGAGAACCGCATCGAGGCACCGAGCCATGCAGCGTTCCTCGTTTCGCATTGGAATCACGATTGACACGGTAGGCAACACCGGATCCGATCTCTCAATGACGGCCGTGGAAAGGAGCATCTGTTCTTCCTCGATCGCTTTGGCCCACGCGCATCTCATCGGTTCCAAGTTGAGCGGTAAAGGTTGTGAGTAGTGCCCGGGTGTTCTCGATCCGATCAAAGTATTGCCGTACGGTCTCTCTGCCTCCCTCGGCGAACGCTTGACGCTTATGGGGATCCTTCAGCAGATGTTCCATAGCCGCCGCGAGGGCAAGGGGATTCCTTTCTGGAACAAGGGTTCCGGTTCGACCGTCCTGTATGAGTTCCGGTATTGCTGCTACCGTGGTCGAGACTACGGGGATCCTCATTGCCATGGCCTCAGCCAAGACGTTCGGGATACCGTCCGTGATAGGTCTGAAAGGAATAGCCAGTCCCACCTCCAGGAACAACATCGGGTCAGTGAAGACCTCGTCCCATCCAAGATGGTCCGTTACACATGGCAACACGAAGAGGTCTGCCTTCCGATAGTGGTCGATCACCTGCTTCTGGGGCATGGCGCCCAGGAGACAGACGACCTCTTCCAGTTCGTACGCCTTGATCGACTGCTCCAGGCGACGCCTTAGCGGCCCTTCGCCGATAATTTCACATCGGAATTTCCACCCCTTATCTCGCAGAATCCGACACGCCTCCACAAGGTCCGAAAATCCCTTTCGGGGGTACAGGCTGCCGCAGGACAGGATGTGAAATGTGTCCTGGTGCTGCAAGACCTGTTTGCCGTTTGGGACAAATCTGTCGAGAAAGATGCCATGATAGTTGACCACAATTTTGGCCTCTGACTCCGGAATGAGAGTGGTCAGCGCTCCGCGATTAAAGCGGGTACAGGTGACGATAAACGCCGCTTCTCGTACCTTTTCCCGCATCATCGTCCGAATCAACGTCGCATCATACGCGTGAGCGGTGAAACTGTACGAGATATCGAGCAGGCGTGAGACGATATAGGCAGCCGAAGCCGGGTAGGTTGCCCAATGGGCGTGGATGTGGTCGATTCCTTTATGACGGATTACCTCTGCAAACGTAACTGCGATCGGAAATATTCCCAGTGTCTTCAGGCAGTGGATCGGATTCACCGCAGTGTGTGCGAGAAGACTACCCAGGATTCTGAGATATCGTCCAGGAAAGACGCACAGCATCCGGAGGTTTGACCTCCATACCTGCCGACTGAGGAAGGAAGGACCGTAGTGCGTCATCGTTATAAGGTCGGCCCCATCCTCTGCCAACTGAGCAACACCCTTCGGTCTTCGCAAAGAGAACAAATGCAGCTCAACGCCTCTGGCGCATAACGCTCGGATTTCCCCGAGGATGAAGGTCTCCGTGAGGGTGGGAAAGGTCCCCATGAGATAGGCGAGACGCTTCATGACAGGGAGCCTCGTGACGTTAGGAGGCTATCGTATAGCTCTTCCAGGCGGGCGACCATGATCTCAGGAGTGAACTCGGACTCGACGCGAATCCGTCCGGCTTTTCCAAGATTCCGGGCCAGTTCCGGATCCGCCAGGAGGCGCAGCACAGCACCGGCCAGAGCTTCAGGGTCCTTGGGCGGTACCAGGAATCCGGTCTTCCCGTCTATCACTAGCTCGGACCCCCCACCCACATCGGTGGCCACTACAGGCTTTCCAGCGGCCATGGCTTCGAGGAGACTATTGGACATCCCTTCCCAGAGAGAGGAGAGGACAAAGATGTCAAACCGTAGAAGGAGGCTGGACGCATCAGGTACTGCGCCCAGGAACCGGACTGTCCCATTGAGTCCCAGCGCTTCGGCCTTTTTCTCTAACGATTGGCGCAGAGGACCATCTCCGATTACAAGGAACCGGACACGAGGATAGCACCCTACAATCAAGGTCGCCGCCTTGAGCAGATCTTCGAGGCCCTTATACCACACGAGGCGAGCAATGGTCCCGATGACTACCTCCCCAGGAACGGAGCTCGGCGCGTCCTTCTGTGCCTGATCTGAGATTATCCGTTGACATCGATGAGCCTCCACTCCATTGGGAATGACAACGATCTTTTCAAGGGGACACCCCTCGGTCTGGTGAACATGATCCCGGACTACCCGGGCAACGGCAGTAACGCGGTCTGCCAGTCGATTCACCACGCGACACGCCCATCGATCCTCGGCCCTGGTATAGACATCCACGTTGCGCCTGCTGGCGATCACCACAGGTACACGAGCGAGACGAGCCGTCAGCGTACCGAACCAGTTCGCATGAAAGAGGTAACTGTGGACCACCTGAACCCCACGACGCCTCAGTATCCGCGCTATCCGTATCATCTGGAGGACAGTATGGGGCCGGATAAGAGAATGAGGAGCATTCCGTACCCCCGCATCGAGAACAGGCACGTCTAACTCTCGCACCCGTTTGAGAAGATGAGGGGAATCCCCTCGGTCAGTAGTCAGGCAGCAAAGGAGCGGGGAAAAACGTCGGCGATTCAGAAGGCGCAGCACCTCCAACAAGTGGCTTTGTGCCCCACCGATAGACATCCGCGGAATGACATAGAGGATCGGGATCGGATTCATGAGCGTTCTGCAGCCTTTTGGTAGAGTTGAGAGAGTACCGCCGTAGTTCCCACAATAATGAAAAACCAGAACTCCTTCCAGGTGTCCGTAAAGATGGAGAAGACCAGGAGGAGGATAAGATTGGTCCTGGTCGCCAGGACCAGCCATTTGAGGTTTACATCGGGGATCAGCGCGGCCAGTGTGAGAGTGTTTCCAAGGTCTCGAAACGTCTGCCAAAACAGCAGAAGGTACGCACCGAGGAGGATGACTCCTCCTTCTGCAAGGGCGAGAAGGTAGGCGTTGTGGGCGGCCAGGGGTATTCCACCGGAGGCGGGATCCATCGCATTCATCCATCGGACATTCCCGATCCCCACCCCTACGATCGGGCTCTCCCAAAACCGGTTCAGCCCTAAGTTCTGCATCAACAGACGGAGTTCGGTTGATTGGGATACCGCATCATCTTCGTATGTTGGTAAGAAGGTACCGAGACGATGGCGTATGGACTGAGGGACGAGAACAAGGCTCATGCTCACGGAGAGAACTAGCAGAACAACCACCGCTACGGCTCGACCCCGTCGCATGCCGCTCTGGCCTAAAAGGAGGAAGGGGAGAAGTGTCAGGTTAATCACGCCTCCCCGTGAGCCGCTCAGAAAAATGGCCAATACCAGGGGAAGAATCGCCATGCCTCCCAAGAGACGGAGCAACGTTCCCCGGTGCTCCGCAAGCGCAAACCAAACAAGAGTGATCCCCATGAGGCAGATAAAGGCCAGGTAATTTGCGTTCCTCGCCGCCTCGATCCCGACAGTTGCCGTTGCCCGGAGCCTTTCCACTTTTCCAGCAACTGCTCCGGTGGCTGTCAGCGAGTGCGAGATGGCGTCCGGAATGGTCAGAAAGATGGCGACGAGTAACATGGCGGTTACCAGCAGGAGCTGACGCGAGGTCCGGATAAAGGCGACAAAGAAGATCAAGAAGGAAAGTCGCGTGATATAGCGCTCCACAGTGTCTCCGGTCAGATCGAAGCGACTCAGATAAGCGGGCGCCTCTATGCGACCAACAACAAGCCAGTTAAGGAAGATGACCAGTCCGATCAGAAGGAACAACTGGACTTGCCGTACTTTGAGGAACCAGAGCTGTTTCCGAACAGCGATAGTGGCCAGGAGTATCGCGCTTAACATCAATCCCAGAAGATTATTGATCGTCAGCCAGCCTGATCCTTCGAGGAATTTCGGGTACTTGAACAGCATCGTAGCGAACAGGAGAAGGACTCCAACATCCGGTCGGAACAGGATAAGGCACCCTACCAACAGGGCCGTGATCAGGACCGGTACAAGTACCGGGCTCCCCAGGTACACCACGCCGCCGATAAGTAGAGTGAGGCATAACCCCACTCCCGCAAGAAGCCACGGCTCCATAGGGACATTTCTGGAAACTGAAATCTGCATTGTGGGTTACGTGAGCTATCTCTGAATAGTCTTAGAACTGGCGGATCGTCGCGAGGACCGGAACCTCAAGAAATCGCTCGACATCATCTTCGTGTTTGATGGTGACGTTAAGAAACTCCAGGGCAAATACGCTCCCCACGCCCAGGACCAGGCCGGAGATTGCCGCCAGGGCTAGGGCCATTATCAGGCCTCTGCCCAATGGGAGAACAGGCGGGAAGGCCTCTTGAATGATCCCCACATTGATGATCTTTTCTTTGTCCATCGCTTGAGAGATGCGGGCCTCTTCGCCCTTTTGCTGATAGAGAAGGTAGGTGTCGCGGGCCGTGTCGAATTCCTTCCGGAGTCGCCCCAAGTCGAAGCTATGATTTTTGAGGACCTTAAGCCGTACCTGGTGGGGAGCAATCTCCTGGAGAATGGTCCTTCTTTTGGCCTTGAGGGAATCGAGGGCCGCCCTCTTTAGGGCCGCGATTTCGTTTTCCTTATCCAGCACGAAACGGCTTTTGGGCGTGTAACGCTGGAGAAGTTCATTTCGTTGCCGTTCAAGCTCGATAAGTTTTGAACTGATTGAGGTTGCGTCTGGGCTAATCATCACTGTTGTCTGCGTTGAGACCTGATCCGGCGGCTGTTTCACTTGCTGTTCAAGGGTTCCAATCCCATTCTCTCCTGCTTCGATTTCGGCCTGGATCTGCTTGAGCATCTCCTCGAGCTTGGAGCGTTGATCGAGATTCTGCGACATTTCCTGGCTCAGGTCGATGATCTGATTCTTCTCCTGAAACTGCTTGAGGGTCTCGCTGGTCTTGTCGAATCTGGTTTTATAAACGGCGGCCTGTTCCTCAAAGAATTCGATCGTATTGTTGCCACCCCTGTGGACCGTCGCATGTTTCTCAAGATACAGCGCGGCCAACGTATTGAGGAATTGCGCCGCCTGATTGGGATCCTGATCTTGGAAGCCGACCTCAATCACATTCGACTCAGGGACGGGAGTAATATTGATGCGTGCTCGGAGAGACTGGAATGCTCGCTCTTTCTGGGCCGCCGATCCATTTTCGCCGTTAGTCAGGAGAGGATAGTTGGACTTTTCCACAGCCTTGTGGATCAGATCCGCACTTTTCAAAATCGCGATCTCAGAATTGATCACCTGGGGGGTGATGGACGAGTTGAGGATCCGCTCCGGTCCCGCAGGTGTAAGGGCGACCTCAGCGCGCAAGGTCTTTAGGAAGATCTTGGTGGCGACTTGATACTGAGGAGGTCTCAGCAAGGTAACAATGAGTACAGGGACAATAACAGCTACAAGACAGGTCAGGATCAACCGCTTCCATTTGAAGAGGATATTCAGGATGTTGCGAGAAAGTTCAGGATCGCGATTATCCTGAGTCCTCTTGCGAAACAGCTCAAGATCGTGATGATCTTGAGTCCTCTCCGGGTAGGATCGCTCACTCGTCTCCATAGGGATTCCTTTCGCGAAAAACGTTACAAAAGGCGTTCAATCACCATGGGAATGTAGTTTTTCTTTCTGTTCAAAACGGCCCCGATGATTTGCCCCCCCGCCCATTCGAGTTGGCGCTTGGTTTTAATGGCCGTTTCGATTCTGGTCTGCTCTGCCCGGATAACCAGGACAATCCCATCAACCTTAGGGGCAAGGAAGGACGAGTCGGAGTAGTCTTTCACCGGGGCACAATCAAGGATGATGTAGCGGAAATCCTTGCGCAGTTGGGCCAGCAGTTCTACGATGCGCCCTTGATAGAGATGCGAGGGGCTCGGGAGAGGACGGCCGGATTTGATCACCGAGAGGTTTGGGATGAAAGTCGGCCAGACAAGGTCTTTCGGCCCAACCCCGTTTGTCAGGAGATCGGTGAGCCCTTTGGTTGAGCCGGAGGCTGTGAAGAGATCATGGTATGAGGGGGTTCTCAGGTTCGCATCGATCAGGACGACTTCACCTGCACCGGCTCTGGCAAGAACCGAGGCCAGAATAGTAGAAGTCGTTGTGACTCCTTCGCCGTGACTCGACGACACAAGCATCACCGTACGTAGACCGTCTTTCCCAGGTCTGGCAAACAGATTGCCGCGCAGTTTCTGATATTCCTCCTCAATAGAGGGATCGAGTGTCATGCTGACCCTGGGTGATCTCGGAGCTGTTGAAGGTGGCGAGATGACAGGATCTGGAGGCAGAAGAGAACCGTTCCGCCCGCCTGCCTTCTCCGCCTCGGCCTTCTTCAAGGCATCGTATGTCCTACTCATTTTTGCCCCCCAGACGTACATCCTCAGTTACCGACATCCAGCACTTCGCTATGGTAATGCGGCATATGTGATCAGCCGCTTCAAGGTTTTTCAGGCCGCCGATTTCCACTCGGTATAAGGTGAGATCATCCGCAACTCTTCGAGGTAGTATGACTGCGTCATATCCTTTCTGTCGCAGGATCTTCTGAAGCGCACTCGCCTCCTCCGTTTTCATGGGCGATGCCAGGATCAGACGATAGTGGTCGTTCTTGTCTCGACGCAGTAAGGTGTCTCGCGTAAGGGTAGGAAGCCAGAGCCTCTCTCCCGCTTTCACCCAGTTGAGGTTTTCAATATGAGGGTTAAATTCGTTTACCAGATCAATAGCCAGGGTGTTGTAACCGCCATACACCTGAGAGACAAGTTCAGAGATAGTGGTACCGTATTGAACCACGATTGGCCGGTCCTTCCATTCGCCTGCCGCAGGAAGAGTCGGCGCTGGGCGTAATAATCGGCTCGGAACTTCTTTCTTCGTTTCACCCGTCTCTTCCACCTCAGTCGGCAGATGAGGGCCAAGGAGCGACGAACTTTGCTGATGAGAGAGGTCCGGGGAGGGGGTCGGCTGAGCCTGTTCGGAAGGCTTCGGTCCAAGTTCAGCCGTAGATTCGGAGCTGGAAGACGTTTGAGTCTTCTTCGATTCGGCTTCGCCGACGAGGAGACCTGTACGCCATACGTAAAGATTATTCGTAAAAGATTCAAGACCATTTCCAACGATCCCAAGCAATGCTTCGACCTTGAGGCGCGAACTCGAAAGACGATCCTCGGTTTGCGCGGGGTTCATGACAGACGCTCCACCGGCAAAAAGAAGAAGCGCCATAAAGATCCCGATCCCAACTCGGGTCAAGCGCATCGGCGTGCGCTGTTTCTGTCCCTGAACAGGTTCCTGGGCCGGACACTGCATATCTTCAGTTTCACAGGGAGGAAGCGGAGAATTCACAGAAAGAGGCGTATCCTCTACAGCGACAGCGTGGATAGCTTCTTCCTCTTTCAACCGCAGATCAAGGGCTACCTCCTCGATGATCTCAGCAGAGACGGTCTTTCGGGAGGTCCCGTAGGCGATCAGTAAGGCGTTATCGCAGATGATATTGATCAATCTCGGGATGCCTTTCGAGTACCGCGCTACGCGCTGAATGGCCTCTGGGAGAAAAAGATCCTGGCGTTCATAGCCGACTGTACGAAGCCGATAGTCGATAAAGGGACCCACTTCCCGCTCCTTAAGACTGTCAAGCCGACACCGAAGGGCAACGCGCTGTTTCAGTTGGCGGAGGTTGGGTTGATCAAGCTTCATCTCAAGCTCGGGTTGTCCAACCAGCACAATTTGGATAAGTTTTTCACTGGCGGTCTCGAGATTCGAAAGTAGCCGGAGACTTTCCAGTACTTCGTCTCGTAGGTTCTGCGCTTCGTCGATCAGGAGGACTCCTGTTCCTCCTTTTTTTAACTGCTCAATCAAAAATTCGTTCAACGCCTGGATTTTCGAAAGTCGTCCACCATCTTTCACCGACAGCCCAAGCTCCCCACAGGTAAAGCTTACAAGCTCTTCAAAGGTTAGGGTGGTATTGTAAAAAAATACGAAGCGGACGCTCACCTCCAGGTTGTTCATCAATCGTCGGAGGAGAGTCGTCTTACCGGTCCCAACCTCACCGCTCAACAGCATAAAGCCCTTGCGTTCGCGAATCCCGTATAGCAGGGTGGAATATGCCTCATGGTATACAGGATTGGGAAAGAAAAATCGCGGGTCCGGAGTAACGGTAAAGGGCTTCTCTTGAAAGCCGAAGTACGCGGTGTACATTTAATACAACGACCTAAGGAGCGCGATAGCGGTCACGAGCGACAGCTTCGGGTGCTTCTCCACTAACCGGCTCTCGCACGACATGTGGGATGCTCCATATTGGGGGCTAAGTTGAGTCATTGTGTATAGGCCTATCATCTATGGAAACCGACCGGAGGCCCCTGCTTTGCCCACGAAAGGGATCAGCTCTGTAATATGTTGCGTAACCCAGAGATTCGCCTCCGCAATAGGGGTTCGTGGCACATACACAACGTCATGCGGGGCGAGGGAGATCGGTTCTTTGGTGCCGTCAGTGACCGTTGCCGCCAGATTGAGTTTGCGGCTCACAAACTCATCACCTTCTCGTGTGCGGATAAGGATAACGCTGTCGAGTCGGGCCGTCGTCTTAAAACCGCCCGCTGCGATGATCGCCTGCAGGGGGGATAATCCCCTCCGGTAGGGAACCAACCCCGGCCTTCCAACCTCCCCTCCGACAAACACGTTTTTTTCGCCAAAGCGGGTGATGCTCACTACCACTTCCGGATTGCGGAGCTGGTCAGCGGTCCGTCCGACCAATAGCGTTTGAAGCTGCTCAGGTGTCATACCGGACGCGCCGATCTCTCCTACCAGTTTAGCTGCGATCTTGCCGTCAGGCCGAACAACATCCTCCTGATCCATTTCGCGATGGAAGGTGTATTGGATCCGGACGGTGTCACCCGGCTCAATTCGGTAGATCTGATGTGGATAGTTGCCCGCCGCCTCAATGCCGGGAATCTCCTCGAGGGAGAGGGGGGGGACAGTGATGGGAGCCCCGCAGCCCCACAGAAGAGGCAACATAATAAAGACGGTTAACGTCTGCAGAATCAGGGACTGTGTAGGGTTCCATACACTTCTTACGCCATGTCGCTCCATGCATCCACTCCTCTTCACAGATATTGTCCTCGCCGAGCCCCGGAGGATTCGCTCGATAAGGACGTGATCTTCCTCTGTCTCGTGAGCGACCGCCTGAAGCTCCTACGCAGAGGCCACTGAAGCACAATCGACCTCCACCGCGACGCTCCGTTGGAGCAGGTGGATCGAAAGGACCACCATACCCTTGTGGGGATTCATCCTGACAAAGATACCCTCAACATCGGTCAGCGGTCCCCGGGTGATACGTACCCGCTGACCCTCCCGCAAATAGGGATAGGCCAATACCGACCGATGGGCGCCCAGCACCCTTTCAATCGCCTCGATCTCCCTGTCGACAACGACCGCCAGCCGATCCCATCGCTCTCCAAGAATCCGCGTGAGGCCCCTTGCCTTACAGACCTCAATGTAACTGTCTGCATCGATCGCATGACGCAGGAAGAGATAGCCGGGGAACATAGGGACGCAGGCACGATGCCTGGCACTACCACGCGTGGACCATACCTCGAGTTCGGGTAGAAACAGGTGAAAACCCTTCGCCGCTAACTGGTCATGCACCAACCGTTCGCAGTGGCTATGCGTCCAAAGAACGTACCAGTTCACGCCTGTTGCCGGACTGCTGCCCGGTCGATGATCTGCGTATACTTCCTGCTGACGGTTTAGCTGCGGTGACTGAGTAAGGAGTAATTCCGACAAGGCTTCGCCCCCTTTGGTTCGTTCCATTCTTTCTCGGATCGAACCCTCAAGATTACGTATTCAGATGGCCTGGGCCTTATCACCAGGCAGTATTGCCGTTATCAACCAGCTCTCGCCGGCCTACAGGCCGATGTCGAATCTCGCGTGAAGCCGGTATTATGAACTCTCACTCACATCTGAGACCGGAATCATCTGCGTCTCACCGATTGTCACGGCAACACATTCCTTCAGCGCATGCATCGGGATAAGCAATTCGCTTGGGCGATCTTTTCGCATCACACCTGTAAGCCCCGCAAGCGGTCCACCAACAACCTCGACCCGCTGCCCGGCATGGTAGACAGCGCGCTCGATCGTCACATCAGCCTCGCAGAGGCGCCGAAGTAGAAGAATCTGCTCATCGGGAACCACAAGAAATCGGCCAGGCTCATCCTCCATGAGACGTATCACCCCAGGCGTCGTGATCAATGCAAGGTGGTTGTACATCTCGAGATAGCAACGCACGAAGAGATGGCGGGGGAAAAGGGGGGTCGAGGTTTTCCGTAACCCACCATTCGACCTTCGCGACACTATCGCCAATGCGAGCCACGCCTCAAAGCCCTCATGCAGCAACCGCTCGCAGACCGCTCGCTCATGGCGGGGTCTGGTATACGCCACATACCACTTCATAGGACCCCTGACGGAGACCCGATGAGATATTGCTCTTGCTGACGTTCCAGCCTCCATCGCTTTACTCCACTTTACTCCGCACGGGAAAGGATGAACGCTTCGAGTCGACGATTAAACCGCGCGTGGTTCTCCAGAAAAGGAAAATGGGCATTCCCCTCCCAGATCTCCAGTTCCTTGATGGGTAGCTCCTCTGCTACCGACCTTGCCAGATAAGGAGGCGTGAAAAGGTCATTCATTCCGGCCACTATCAGGCTTGGCGCTTGAATCTGCCCCAACTGATTTCTGACGTCAAACGCCAAACATGCCGTCCACGCGTCGACCACCGCTCTGGGGTTCTGGACCGACCCGATAGCCCGAAGCAGCTCCGCTTTGGATAGATGCGGTTCAACATCAGCAGAGGGCATGGCATAGCGGAGAAATAAATCCATATAGTCTGTCATGTCCCTGGACGCTTTCATTCGAAGCAACCGTTCTACGAGGTTCTTCACGTGGCTATTCGGATAGTGCCAGGGGCTGATCAGTACAAGACCTCGAACCAGCGCGGGGGCGTCAAGGGCCACCCGCATAGCGACGGCTGCGCCCATAGAAACGCCGACTATAAAGGCTGGACCAGTTCCTAGCTGCGTCAAGAGTCGCTGGACGTGGAACGCTTCACGCTCGATCGAAAGCTCGATAGGTGGCCACTCCGTCTGTCCATGTCCTAATACATCGATACTGATCACCCAATACCGATGAGAAAAGTAATCACGTTGACTGTGCCAGATTCGGTGATCAGTTGCCACCTCATGGATGAAAAGCATGCACACTCCCTTTCCGTCCATCGTATAAAACACCTGAAGATCACCAATCAAATAACTGCCACCTTGGTTACGCGATCATGGGATTCAGGAAAGTATTCGGGCACCGTGCCGGTCATACAGGAGCAAGACATGTGCCGCAGACGAAAGGATCAGGCGCCGAACGTCTCGAAACGTTCGTAAGTGACGAATCTAATGCGCACATTAGTAAAACAGCGATCTGGAGGGATCAATAAGCAGAAATGAATGCGGTGTCTTAGCGGTGAGACGTGTATCACAGATTACTGGCAACTTGTCCTATTGAAACACCGGTTTAATGGCTTTCTTATGACTGAGACGCGTCTTTTAGTATTGAAACAAGTATTGCATTAATGAAACAATCTTTTGGAAAAGCAACAGTCGCAATGGCGACATTTCCACAAAGACTATGCGTAACACATATAATATCTCAGCAGATTGAGGTAAAACCACTACACAGCAATAAGCGGTTATCATTGCGAACGAAGTGAAGCAATCTAACCTGAAAGATCATTTTGACATAAGGCGAAGCGAAGGAGAGGAATCGTGGAGATTTCCACGGCTGCACCTCGCAGTGACCACTGAGGGAGACTTTCTAACCAATGACGGGAAGAATCAGATGACTGCGAAGGCTATCGCTGTTCTTTGGCGAAATAGGCCTATCGTAAGAGGTGGAGAGGAAATGATGGAATTTCAGATGCGGCTGAGATCTGTCGTCAGCCCAACCCATACCGCTTCAGCTTGCGGTACAGGGTGGCCCGCGACAGCCCCACCAGTTGGGCCACCTTGTTCCGGTTGCCCTTCGCCTGCTGGAGCGCCCGTTCCAGCGTCCGCCGCTCAGCGTTGGCCGAGACGAGCGTAAGCTGGAACGGCGTAAAGCACAGGGGGCCCGCCCGCGCCTGCGCGAAGACCGGCGGTAGGTCCGCGGGCTCGATAACAGGCTTGACGACGGTGACCAGCAGGCGCTCGACCAGATTCGCCAGTTCGCGGACGTTGCCGGGCCAGGGGTACGCTTCCAACATGCGCAAGGCGTCGGCGGAGAGGGTGGCCGTGCTCCCCAGCTCTCGCTGCTTCCGGTCCCAGTAGTAGTCCAGCAGCGGCGGCACGTCCTCCGGGCGCTCGCGGAGCGGCGGAATCTCGATCCGCACGATATCCAGGCGATACATCAGATCGCGTCGAAATCGCCCTTGGGCGACCAGGTGCTCCAGATCCCGGTTAGTCGCGGCAATGACCGCAAAGTCGACCGTGATCGGGGCGGTGCCGCCGACCCGGGTAATCTGGCGCTCCTGCAAGACGCGCAAAAGTTTCGACTGCAGTTCGAGCGGCATCTCGCCGATCTCATCGAGTAAGATCGTCCCGCGATGAGCCAACTCGAACTTGCCGGGCTTGCCGTCCTTGGCTGCCCCAGTGAAGGCCCCGGGGGCGTAGCCGAAAAGCTCCGCCTCCAAGAGCTCGCGGGGGATCGCCGAGCAATCTACCGGCACGAACGGGTAGTCCATCCGGATGCTGGCGGCATGGATGGCGTGGGCGAACAACTCCTTGCCGGTCCCACTCTCACCGAGCACCAGGACGGAGGACCTGCCGTGCGCCGCGCGTAGCGCCAGTTCCTTAGCCTGGGTCAAACCGGGGCTGACGCCGATGATATCGGCAAAGCTGCATCGCGTGAGCCAGCGCGGGTCGCCCTCGAGCTTACTGGTGACACGACGGCTCATTCCGCGGTCGACGGGCCTCCCCCCGTACCCGCCGACGCCGGCAGTACGCTAATGATGACCCCCTGCAGGGCGCCGACGGCATCCCGGATGACCATCAGGCCCTCTTTGCGCAACTGGCGCTCAACGACAGCCGTCTTGTCGCACGCGAGGGTTCCCGCTCGCAGCAGCGCCTGCAGGTCGTGCCGCCCGTCGAGTTCCTCCCGTACATGCTCGACGATTCGACTGGACGGGATGGCGCGGAGTCGCAGATACGCCGCGTTATAGTACAGGACGCTGCCGTCGTGTGCGAGGATCAGGATCCCTTGCTCCGAGCAATCCAAGGCCCGTACCATGAGCTGCCACTGGCTGGTAAGCAACCCCGAGAGGATACTCGCCTGTTCCCCGGAATCGCCTTGAAGATTCCTCACCCTCTCATCCACAATCGTCATATCTTTTTTCTCGCACTCTCAGCCCAGAACATGGCACCCGGTGCAGTCGTACAGCGGCTCTCAGCAATAAGACGGTGAATTGTGAGAGGCTCGAAATTATACGCCCTCTCTACACGAAGGTACTCGGAGAGGCGCCAGGAGACGACCCACGCAAAACGGACACCGTGTCGAAATCGATTGGGTTGTGGTGAGCTTCGAGGACAAAAAGGGATAGAATTGACACACTAGCCGGCAACAGAGTCAAGCGCTGGGAATTTTGCTGTCTCATCATATCGGCTTAGTCTCGCTTGCGTATCGGCTGCTGTGAGATACACTGCAAGGCTAACAACATAGTAACCTCCATCAGGAGTCATGAGGGTAACGTACTATCCTAAAGCACCTTCTAACAGTATCTTGATTCGAAAATGATCTGTCAACAAACCAGACATCACGTTTTACTAGAATAAACGATCTATATACGATCTCATCGCCTATAACGTGGCATGCTTGCGCGACCCACTCAGATCAAACCGGCACTCCTGGCAAGCAGCGCCGCCTCAAGCCGGTTTTTCACGCCAAGCTTGGCCAAGATACAATGAATATGGTTTCGCACGGTCGCGGGAGAGATGAAAAGCGTCTCGGCAATAGTCTGTGTCGTAGAACCCGATCCCAAAAGACAAAGTATTTCCTGCTCACGCCGCGTCAAGCGCTGAAGATTGGCGGAGAGATCCTCGTTGATGCCACTTTCATTTCCCGTTGAAAGCTTCGACATGGTCGTAAGAAACCGCTGAACGGAACGCTCCAGCTCCTTCAGATACGTGGCGTTACGGAAGAGGTGAATCAGCATACAGTGGGTTCGGTATTCTGAAGGAACCAGGATGGTACTGACGCTCAACCACACCTCTTGACCGGCCTTCGTCGTAACCAGCATGTTGCTTGTGGGAATCTCACCTCGCTCAATACACTGCATCTTATCAAGGCAGTCTATCCGACAGAATGACCTACCCAATTCCGCCTGACCAGCGATAACCTCATAACAGAACCTGCCCAGAACCTCTTCCGGCTTAAAGCCGAGAAGTTTCTCCGCAGCCCTATTCCAGAAAACGATCTTATGCTCCGGGTCTACGGCCAGCACTCCGTCGGCTATGTTTGAGAGTATATTCAATAGGCTTTGCATGATGAGAAAGTAGTAAGCGTTAACTCAGGATCCGTCACGGATCTCGCATCACCGACCCCTCTCCGGCAGGAAAACTATAGTAATGATTGAGCAATGTTCGTGCCAATAAAGATTCGGCCAATCTTTGCGAGCCCCGATAGTCCAACATCTAGTTTATAAGCCTGTATTTCCATATAGATAGCCATAAATTCCTTATATCCAAGTTAATAGACGCTAATATTGCAAAAGACTACATCCTTATGATATTTAGCCGTACTTATAACGTATTGCACATTTTTAAATATTCCTATACGTATCACCATGACATCATATCCATAATGCGATTAACTCTATGCAACAATGAGCTATCAGTCAATACGCCATACGGAGTATTTTATGCTACATTTAAAGATAAATAGCCACTCTTAGTATGCATAAACGTAGAACAAAGGAACAGTAGACAGGCGTGGATATAATGGAAGAAAAAGCTATAGTGACAAGCAACTATAGGTGGCTGGGGGGCAAGGATTCGAACCTGGATAAGCAGATTCAGGGCTGTCACACCTTCCGAAGACAGCGTACGTAGTACTATTTACTTACACCTCATTTTCCATTAGCTCCACTTCAAAGGTAGAATAATTGTTCAGCTCTGTCCGAGTGCGGCGATCTCATCAAGGGCTTTAGGGTTGTCCAATTTCGAGATATCGCCTGCCCCCTTGCCTTCATACACCATCCGGATCAGACCTCGTGGGATCTTTGCAGCCAGGTTCTTGGGAAGCGAACTGACGAAATGGATCGAACCCGGGCGGCCCGTCGGGTCGTAGACCCTACCGACATGGCGGATCATTGCATCAATGGCTTCTTGGACGGCATAGCTATCCGGCCCTGGTTCGGCCACGACAAAGCAGACGATTCGTTGGCCTTTGAGAGGATCATCGACGCCGATTGCGGCAGCCTCTCGTATCGGAGGGACGCCCGGAAAAGAGATCAGAGCGGCCTCGATCCTGGCCGGATCGTGCTTGACGCCGCCGCTGACGATCAGATCGTCAGCGCGCCCAAGGATGTACCACAGGCCGTCCTCATCGACCTGGGCCCGATCTCCATGAACCCACTGATCGGTCCCACCCGGAAAATATGTCCGAAGAAACCTCTCCGGATCGCCAAGGAAACCTCTTGTCATTGAAGGAAAGGGTTTTCTGCACACCAGATAGCCTGGTGTGCCGCGGATCGATCTGCCATCCTCATCGACAACATCAACATCCATCCCAAGTCCGGGTCCGCCAAGGGTCGCTTCCTTCTGAGGCATGACCGGCAAAGGCGACAGCAGGCACCCGATCAGCTCCGTCCCACCAGATATATTCATGATGGGGCACCTGCCTCGACCAAAGGCCTGAAAATACCATCTCCAGGTTTCAGGGTCCAGGGGTTCGCCTGTTGAACCAAGAATGCGCAGCGAGGTGAGTCTGTGAGAGTCATAGTCCTCGCCCAGCCTTGCAAGGCTGCGCATTGCTGTGGGTGTAAACCCGGCTATGGTGATGCCGTACCTGTCGATCAACTCGAATAACCGGTGAGGGGTAGGAAACAGATGGGTCCCTTCGTATAATACGACAGAGCCGCCGAAGAACAGGACGCCTATCAGCTCCCATGGCGCCATCATCCAGCCGATGTTGGTAAACCAATAGAAGGTGTCATCAGGGCGGCAATCGAAGGCATACCCGACCTCCTTGACGATCTGCGCAAGCGCCCCTGCATGGGTATGGACAATCGTCTTCGGTGTTCCGGTCGTGCCGGAACTGAACAGGATAAGGGCTGTATGCTCTGAATCGAGGACGGCCGTGGCAGGTTCAGGTGCTGAACGGCCGGACTCCTGAAAGGTCCGCCAACCGATCAGCCGCTTTGCATCCTCACCTCCGCCGGCCCATTCTGCCGCAGGGGCATCGCCCATGCGTTGTAGCACAACGACCAGCCTGAGAGTTGGCACCTCTTTGAGCGCGGTTCTGGCGGTAGCTCCAAGATCAAACCGCTTGCCGGCGCGCGGGTAGCCATCATTGATGAACAGCAGCCTGGCGCTGCCATGGTGGAGGGATGCCGCCACCTCTTGCGGCGCGGAGCGGGCAGCGATCTGCATACATGCCGCGCCGATCTTGAGGGCTGCGAACATGACGGCAACCGCTTCGATCGAGATCGGCATGCAAAGGCCCACGGTGTCCCCCTCTTGTACCCCTGCCATTCGCATGGCAGCGGCAAGATCCGCCACCATCTCATGAAGCTCACCGTAGCTGCAGCGCCGGGACCCCCCATCATCCCCCTCCCATACAAGCGCGACCTTATGACCGAGGCCGTCCCGGATATGGCGGTCCAAGCAATTATGGACGATATTCAGTGTGCCGCCCACAAACCATCGAGTCCACGGCATTCCGCGTGAGGCGTCATAGAGCCGGGTATAGGGCTGAAACCACTCTACGCCCAGATCGTCGAGCGCAGCAGGCCAGAACCACTCAATATCCTCGGTCGATCGGCGGATCAGCCCTTGCCAGGTTGCTATGCCATGCCGATCCATGAAGCGTCGGATCCGTGAGCGTTCCAGATACTCACCATACGGCTGCCATGCGTACTGACTCATCGCCAAAGCCTCTGCGGCACCCCCCTGTGGGTCTCAATCGATCATCGATCCGACCACGGATCAATTGTACCATCCTGGAAGTCCTGCAACAGCATCCATTTCCCCAAAGGTAAAATCCAGATACACTCCTCGCGTAATGATGAGGTAACGATGAAATAACTTGGCTGAATCGAAGAGCAAATGGGTGTGAGTATAGTGGGGGCAAACGCTGTAGTGCTAGGCAGCTAGCGAGTGGCTGGGGGGCAACGATTCGAACCTCGATAAGCAGATCCAGGGTTCGCACACCACCCTGGACAATTCAATACCTTAGAGGACTTGGTTTGGCAAACCAATGCACAATGTTGTAAACCAAACGCCGAAACGGCACCCTACTTGTCATGAGTTTCAGATCAGACGTGGAATCCAGGTTAGAATAATTTTGAGGTTCCACACGCCACCTTGCGGTGGCCTTCCATCTGAGGCCATTCCTCCCGCAGTTGCATGACAGGGTTTATCGGATAGGCACACAGGAGGCGGATATTTCACATGCTACCAACACGGATAACAATGAAAGTTTGATCGAATTGAGCCTGCATGCTAGATTCAGTTGCGAGGAGAGAACCCCGATGCCTGTTCAGCTACTGAAGCGCCTATTTACTGTGGCCGAGTACGAGCAGATGGCTACGGCCGGCATCCTTGGCGAGGATGACCGAGTCGAACTCATCGATGGGAAGATCGTGACGATGACGCCCGTCGGAAGCCGACACGCAAGCGCCGTAAAACGTCTCCTGCACGCCTTTCTCCCCTTGCAAGCCGCAGGGTCCGTTCTCCTGAGCGTCCAAGATCTCATCCAGCTCAGCGCTCACTCAGAGCCTCAACCCGACCTTGCACTCCTCCGGCCCCGGCCTGATTTCTATGCCGCAGCACATCCGAACCCTTCGGATGTGCTGCTGATCGTGGAGGTAGCCGAGACGTCAGCCGAATTCGATCGAACCGTGAAACTGCCTCTCTATGCCAAGGGGGGTATCCCGGAGGTCTGGCTCGTAAACTTGACAGAGGACCGGATCGAGCTCTTCAGAGATCCACGCGCTGATGGCTATCAGACGCACCAGGTCGTCTCGAAAGAGCAGACCATCGTCGCCCTTGCCTTCCCCAACTTCACGATCGCATCAGACGCTATTCTCGGCTGAACAGCTCCAAACAAGTATTCCTGCTCCTTCCGCCCTGACGCCTTGATATCGAGAGCGTATCTGGCCACGCAGGCGCCCGCGCTTGATCAGATCCGCCCTGACGGTTTCAAAGGGAACGCCTTTCTCCTTCCGCCGCTGTTCAGAGACAAGTTCGATTGTACCAAGAGTGGCCTGCCTCCTTTAGCGCATGACAGGATGAGTAGCAAGAATTCTATTCACCTTGATCGTTCCGGCGCGTTTCTCTGCCTGCGCAAGGTCGTATTCCATCTGCATGCCGAGCCATACCTCTGGACTGCTGCCGAAAGCCTTGGACAGCCGGATGGCCATCTCCGGGGAAATGCCGGCCTTCTCGTTCACGAGGTTGTTCAGGGTCTGTCGCCTGACACCAAGGCGTGCCGCGGCTTCGGTGACAGTCACGCCGAGCGGCTCGATACACTCCCGGCGAACAATCCTACCGGGATGCGGTGGGTTCCTCTTACGCATGGCGCGTTCTCCTTCCTATGTGCTAGTGGTAGTCGATCAAATCAACATCGTGCGCGTCGCCTTCCTCGAAGCGGAAGATGACACGCGAGTGTGCCCGGACAGTCACGCTCCAGAAACCCTTGAAGTCGCCTTTGAGACGATGCAACCCGAAGCCGGGCAGGTTCATGTCCTCTGGCCGCCTGGCGCGGTTCAACACAAAGAGGATGTTTTCGAGTTTC